>JAGLID010000068.1 GCA_023143145.1 Minisyncoccota bacterium
TTTTATTACTCATGCCAACATTCTCACTTCTATACACTCCACCGTTCCTCGCGGATACGGCTTCAGCGCGTATAGAACGTTTCCCTACCGCGCCAATTACAGCAAGCTGTAAATGACACCCGTGTCTTCGGTACTAAATTTTAGCCCCGTTATATTTTCGGCGCAATTTCTCATAATCGAGAAGTGAGTTGTTACACACTCTTTAAAGGATGGCTACCTCTGAGCCAACCTCCTACCTGTCTTAGAGAAATCACTTCCTTTCCCACTTAATTTAGATTTTGGGACCTTAGACTACGGTCTGGGCTGTTTCCCTTTTGAGCTCCGACCTTAGCGCCGGAGTTCTGACTACTATATAATTGACTGACTAGAATTTGAAGGTTGATAGGAAAGGGTAGGATTACTCCCCCCTATTCCATTCAGAGCTCTACCTCTAGCAGGTAAATATAGCGCTAGCCCAATAGCTATTTCGGGAAAAACAAGCTATTACCGAGTTCGATTGGAATTTCACCCCTAACCACAGTTCATCCCCCAGTATTGCACGGCTGGTGGGTGCGGGCCTCCACTGCGATATTCTCACAGCTTCACCCTGACCATGGCTAGCTCACCCGGTTTCGTGTTTTGTATATGCTACAAACGGACTATTAATCCTCGCTTTCACTTTAGCTTCGCTCTGTCGAGCTTAACTTAACGCAACATACAGCAAACTCGTTGGCTCGTTCTACAAAAAGCACGCAGTCACCCACTCGAAAGCGGGCTCCTACTCTTTGTAAGCATATGGTTTCAGATACTATTTCATCTCCCTTATCGGGATGCTTTTCACCTTTCCCTCACGGTACTTGTTCACTATCGATCATAAAAAGTATTTAGCCTTGGCAGATGGACTGATAGCTACCTAGTAAACTAGATAACTAACAGCCCATTTTTAGTAGGACTGCCTGTTTCCCATAAGATTTCTCTGGTCCTATGGTACTCAAGATTAACAACAAGAAGTTTGTATTAGTTTTCGTCTAAGGGACTATCACCCTCTATGGTTAAACTTTCCAGTTTATTTGACTAACAAACACAATTACTTAACTCCCTTGACCGAAGTCAACATTGTTATCTTACAACCCCCATTATCCGAAGATATGGGTTTGGGCTCCTCCCCGTTCGCTCGCCACTACTTAGGGAATAGAGGCATTCTAATGTCTCGTTAATAACCGAAGTTAATAACGAAATTATTAAAATACACTTATTTCTTTCTTTTCCTCAGGCTACTGAGATGTTTCACTTCGCCTGGTCTTCTTCACATGTCCTATGTATTCAGACATGGATGCATTGAGATTAATCAATGCGGGTTACCCCATTCGGACATCCCCGGATCAAACCTTATTTGGCAGGTCCCCGAGGCTTTTCGCAGCCATATCACGTCCTTCATCGTCTTTTTATGTCTAGGCATCCACCATATGCTCTTACGTATTTATTTAATGTAAGATTAACTAGCAATTAATAATCGCTAATTTATTTATATATAATTTTATTTGATTTCTATATAATATTCAATTGTCAATGAACACCCATATTTTAGCAATATAGATTATTTTCCAAAATGATTTAGAAAATAATTGTATAGCACTAAGATTTCAAAAATAAAAATGCCTCCTGAGAAAGACAGATAGAAAAA
The DNA here is from genome assembly GCA_023143145.1 of Minisyncoccota bacterium. Taxonomy (GTDB): domain Bacteria; phylum Patescibacteriota; class Minisyncoccia; order JAHIHE01; family JAGLIN01; genus JAGLLA01. The sequence goes on from JAGLID010000068.1 coordinate 1,664, forward strand.
TAATTATAGTTTACAAAATAACCAATTCTTTGTCTTCGTTTATTCTCGCAATATAGATACATAAATCCAATCTTCTATATCATCAACATCAATCAAGTACTTAATCAGAATAGCACAATAAATAATACTGTCAAGAGCTTTTAAATAATGTTAAATTTGGATATTCTAAAGAGCTTTTTTCATGACTTCATAAAGGTATTTTTAGCAATAAAGTTCAAAAATATGCTTGTCATTTTAAACTTGATTCAGAATCTTTCGAACATTACGAATTCACACATATCTAGGCTATAAATACACTTGTTCATTCGATTTAATATATTAATTGCCATATATATTTATACTAAATATATTCCAATACATGTTTCAAAAGGCTAACAATTTCTCTTATTCTAAGGATGATACAATTATAAATCGTGTCTACGACAAATCCATCCCGTACAGAAAACTCACTGCCACTTTGCAAAATATCGTGAATCAACATCACGAGATATTACTTACAGGATTCTGTCGCTTCGTTTCACTACACCCAAAATAACAATGTAACTCATTGAAATTATGACTACGAGAAACTAATAACAAAAACAGACACAAAAAAACTTGTGTCTGTTCTTATCAAGATTAAAATAATATTACTTTTTCATATTATTTTTAAACTCTTCTAATAATTCTCTAGCGTAATATTGACCACCTAAACCAAATGCCAATCCACCAGCCAATGCAATCATTAGAGAGAAACCACCTGCAAATATACTAAGTATTTCAGTCTTAATCCCAACTTGCTCAAAAGCTACCAAAATAGTAACAATGATCAACATGTACTTAGCTCCGATTGCTGCCAAATGATACATCTTTATTCCAGTTGCTTTTGATGCAGCCTCAAGCGCTTCAGAAATCATCTGAGAAATAATCAATCCAATTGTTAGAATAACCAAAGCTGCAATCAGATTAGGAATATAAGACAACATTCTATCAAGAAAATCAGAAGTCTGCGGCAAGCCCAACGAATCAACCGCTGTCATTAAGGCGAAAAAGATAAAGAACCATTTAACAAGCCATCCTGCTAAATTCTCTATAGAAAATTTCAAACCACCCTTTTTAAGAAATTTTTTCATTCCGATTTTTTCTAAAACCCTATCAATTCCAGTATTTCTTACAAGAGAAGTAGTTAGTTTTCCGAATTCATGACCAAAAATCAATCCCACAACCATTATTATTAACGCACTAAATAGCCCTTGGGAAATTAATGAATCATAAAAATAAATCATTTTATCAACCATCATAAAATAGAGCTCGAATATATTGTATTGCATTTTATTCACCTCCTTTCAAATTATTTTATTTTATTAATATATATTTTTTTTATTTTTACGAACGTTATGAAAACTTTATTAGTTCTACTGAATTTCAATATTTATACTATAGCATAAAATCTAAATAAACAAAAGGTGTATACTGTTATGAAAAATATTTATAAAAAACATCAAATTATATTCTTCAAATAAACTTTGTTAGCTTGATTTCTGTAATATAATTTCAAAAACGGCGTGAGCATTGTATTGAAATCAAACTGATAATTATCAAAAATATTATTTCTAAATTTTTAAAGCTAGAGTGTCTAGGTTTAACTTATTTATCACCTCTAATAATTTTTCTTTTTGTTTAATGCTATAAAACCCCTCAATTTTGCCAACAAATTTGCCATTTTTAAAAAATAGCAAAGACGGAAATGATTTTATTTTATATTTATTCTCAAAAAATCCTTCGTCAGTTTCTCTTGTCTTACGAAACTTAACAATTATATTTTTAAATAACCATTTTATTGGAATCGAATTTAGCAAACATTCAATCGATTCCTCTTTGAATACCTCAACTGTCACTAATTTATTTGATTTTAATACTTCAAAATTAAATTTTTCAGATTTCATAAAAAATGCTAAATGAATTGGCTTAGCTCCATATCTGTCAATAAAAAGATCTGATGTTTGTCGAGTATCATCATCAATATCTCTTTTATATTTTTTATACTTTTCTTGGTTTTTTGCGACTTTAATAGCATCTATTTCACAAGCCTTCTCACACATTCCGCAATTATTACATTTCGATTCATCAAATGAGATTGTTTCTTTTCTTTCATTCCAATATAATGCACTTGTTGGACAAACCTCGACACCAAGACATTCCTTGGCATTATCACAAATTTTAAAGTTTATTAATACGGTCATGAAAATAATATTATTAATTAAATTTCAAAAAACCTAAATTTATTCATTTCTCTAAATTTATGCATCAACAAAATTCAATTTTTTTATAAAATTTTCTATTTGTTTGATATGAGGAGGAAACAAATCTTGCGGTAACTCATCAAACTTAAACCACTCCCATTCTTCACATCGATCCGGTTCTTTCAGCTCAGGCTTACCAATTATACCTTGAGCAATGAATCCTATTTGTATATAGTGCTGACTCGCACTTCTGTCATTTACAATATCTGAAAACTCAAAATCTTTAGCAGTTAGCCCAGTTTCTTCAATAAGTTCGCGAGCAGCAGCATCTTTCATTGCTTCTCCAATTTCCAAGTGACCACCCGGCAAACCCCAAGTACCCGCACCATAAACATTCTTCCTTTTTCCCAAAAGTAATTTCCCGTTTTGAACAACAAAGCAATTAATTCCGATATGAAATGTTTAATAGATATCTGACATGGTTTGATATAAAGAATAAAATAAAAATAGATACCCGCTAGCAATTCCTATTTATACATTAAATGCAATCAATTCTTGCTTTTTCTGATTGACTATCAATTGTAATTAGAAAATCAAGAATATTACCTTCTTTAATTTCATATTTTGCTGAAAAATATGATTTATTTTTTTTTGCAACAATTAATTCAAAATCTTTTAGACTGTCTTTTTTTAACCCAGAAAGATGGTTTTTAATATTATTCTTTTGTACATCCGGGAAATTTGTAAAAAATTCTATTCTCCCTTCTTTGAGGGCATCGTTGATAATCCGATCAGTATTTTCAAGTAACCATTGTTCTGTGATTCTATCCGCCTCTCTTCCGCAATCCTGATCTTCAGCAATAACAAAAATACTCTTATCTTTTGGATTATATTTAATATCGAGACTAATTGGCAAGTAATTATTTTCAGACAATTCCATATATAAGCTACTATAGAAAGAGTAAACGGAATTAGAATCATAATATGAATTAGAAAAATGCAATTTTCTTTTTGACTCAATCTCTAAAGATCGTTCTAAAAGTTCATTTAAAAAAACGGCTTCAGTCTCTTTTGGTATTTTTTCCGTGTTGACATTCCCTGACGCGACAGCATCGCCTAGAAGTTGCTTTATGTTTTCTTGTACTAATTTCAAATATTTACGATTTTCCTTCTCTTCTTCTTTTTTGTTATTGATATCATCAATCTCAGAATCTCCAAGCTGTTCAACTCTTTGAACCACTCCCTTTCGATCAATCCATACCCGATAGCCCAAGTCTTTGCTTTTTAGCAAGTTAAATCCTCGTCTAAGTTTATGTTCAGCTACCTTTCTGAAATATTTATACTTGTATTCATCTTTTAACAAAATTGGATCAATATTAACACCCACAAAAGACAGTTCCTGAACAACACTAGAACCAAGATGTGGTTCGATTTGATCTCCTAAATTTACCTTTTTATCAACATCAATGCTTTCCAAAGGAACTATAATTTGTCCTTGTGGATATTTATTACCAACTTCGTCTAGCAAAACCACATTATATAACCCTCTTGGCGTAAGTAAAATTCCATCCAGGCATCCAATGCCTTTCTCACCTCCTGTTCTTTCTGGCTTCATTCTTCTTATATTTTCATTTTTGTCTCCCTTGTATGACATACCAATTCCTTTTTTATGTTCCCTTCTGGATATCTCCTCATAATCTATTCGAATTCCGATGTCATCTGCTTTCATTTTTACTTCTTCATATTTATTGTCTGTCAATGAATCAAGGCTTAACCGTATATTCTCCTGAGCACCTATAAAATTCAGCCATTCTTCATCTGTTTTTCTTGTAACTATGCCTGGATTATATCCAGCATATTCACTAGCCAATTGATGCACATCTTGATATGTTTTTTCAACAGACTTATCTTCGTAATCAGATGGCTCAGACGCCCAATATAAAAATGGATTAGTTTTGCAAAGCTCCGTAGAATAATTCCTATAAAGGTTAGCCAATTCAGTATATGAAATCTGATCTTTTACGCCCGGTACTGCATCAACACCACAAAAGGGACATTTCTTTGAACAACCAAAAGTTAGCTGAATGGCTGCCAAATTAGAAAGAACTAATTCGAGCTCTTCTCTATTAAATTTTTTTTCCAGCCCTAATGGCAAAGATTCACTGTCAAAGTTTTCTCCATCATATGTTTTTTCTTTTTCTTCAATTACTTGCTCTAATAAATTTTGATGATCTTTTTCAAGCCATTTTTCCCAATAACTAAGCTTTGCCTTCATTGAATCATTTTCAACGGCTTCTTCGAGAAATTGTTCAAGCTCGCCTTTTTCCTCCATACACACCAAAAACTCAACCAAATCTTTCGGTGACATGTCAACAGTTTTAGCAAATTCTTCTTGCCAGTCTCTCTTTTTATTATTTTCTGAACTAAAAATTTCTTCTCTCATATTTTCTCTTTATTTTTTGTTACTTCTTTTTTATCCTTTTCTTGCCTTAATCTAGTCAGCTCTTCCAACAGTTCTTTTCGATTTTTCACTAAAGAGATAATTTTTTTTGTTCTATTTTTTTTGTTCATTTTTTAATAAATATTAATTTAGTGTCAATTTATATTCCAGTTTAATAATATTTTATCACAAGACTGCTATATAGTACACAACAAAAAAACTCAGAGAAAATTCTCTGAGTTTTTTACATTTCATTTTTGTGGACCCAACAGGATTCGAACCTGCGACCCCCTGCTTGCAAAGCAGGTGCTCTAGCCAACTGAGCTATGGGCCCATAATATTTCTATACTTTGATACTTTCTAGCAAGTGAAAATATAATTCATTATTGTGGGCGTGCCTGGACTCGAACC
>JAGLID010000069.1 GCA_023143145.1 Minisyncoccota bacterium
AAAAGAAGGGCGGGGTGATTGAAATTAACTTTTTGGATTTAACGATATCCCAGATGGAGTGATTAATGGGGGAGTAGATTTTCTGTGCTATTTAGAAATAAATGTTGTAATTGTTTCAAGAGCACTTTCAATATATGAGACGTAGTTTTCTTTGTTTATTTTTATGTCTTCCAATAAATCTGAGACCTTGATAAATTCTATTTTTTCAATCTCTTCTTCACATAATTTCAGATTTTTTATATCCCCTTTATAGACAGCGATGTAGTTCTTGTGATATTCACTTTGGTGTTTCATCTTTATCAGGACATAAGATATTTCTTTGCAATCTATTTTCCTGATGCCTAATTCCTCCCTGAGTCCTCGTCTGATTGAGTGTTCATATGCTTCGCCAAGTGTATTATGTTCACCGACAAGTATGGTCCATTTTCCCTGTTCAGTATCTACAGCAGACGTTCTTTTTATTCGCAGGATATGATCTAGCTTTTCAGAATTGAAGATGAATGCATTTGTTGCTCTATGTATTAATTTAGGATTCCTGTGGCATTCTTCACGAGACGCTTTTCCGATTATAATGTCATGTTCATTGACAACGTCAAAGTATTCCATAAGGAATAGTATTTAGGCTTAGGTTTTTATATTTTTCCTTTGGGTGCGGTATGTTTTATTGGACGTTTGTGCTTTTGAGAATTAGTCTGTAGGATTAATCTGGGTGAAAAGAAGTGGAACCTTAAAAGCACTTGTTATGTATCCCATAAGGGTAAAATCCGAAGAATTTTGAGTTCAAAATTTTAGTGTTCTTAATATAAACTTAAAAGTAGTAATTAAGTGAAACATTTATAAAGTTTATATTAATAACTAAGTATATGGCAATAGAATTAGATAAAATTTTAACAATTTCTTTAGAAGAGTATTGTAAATTAAAGGAAAAGAAATTAAGTGATTATGAAATTGAAGGAGTTCACTCTTTTGGAACTATAGTGCGTGGTCCAGAAATGAAAGATTCACCAAAATTTAAACTTGCTAGTGAAGTTCCAGATGTTTCAGAAGTAGTAGTGGGTTACAATGTGCAATATGTAAGTCCCTCTAGTGGATCAGCTTTTTATGAAGCAAATGGAAATGCTTTAATTCTAAAATCTAATTAAATCTTTCGTTTTCTATCTTTTAGCCTGAGTTCTTAATTAGACATAACGTTTGTGCTTTTGAGAAGTTCTTGTATTTATGTTGATTATTAGCAAGAATTTGGACGGAACGAAGTGGAGTCTTAAAAGCACTTGTTCAGCGACCCGAACGAAGTGTGGCTTGAGTAAATCCGGAGCCCTTATTTTTTCTTTAATTTTATTATTATATCTATGACAGCAAGAACAATACCAGTTCCCATTAAACTATAGCCTACTAATCCAGTGTCTCCAAAAAGAATTCCTGCTAAGATAAATCCGAAAGCAAGACCAGCTAATGGTGTCAGTTTTTTATCTTTTTTATTTTTACTTAGAAAAAACACAAGCAAAGCAATAATGGCTAAGATTACAATAGATATGATGATGTAGATTTCTGATGTAATCATAATGATTATTTAGGTTAATTAAAGATATAAATTTATTGTATTATCTGGTATTCCAGATTTATTTCACTTAATATTTGTTTTTTTATGAAGTTTTCATCAGAGAATTTAGGATTTTTTCGCAGGATTTTTCCAGATGAGTGCTTGTTATATAGAGAGCCTGTAAGGTGACCGACCGAAGGGACTGTTTGAAA
>JAGLID010000007.1 GCA_023143145.1 Minisyncoccota bacterium
GGTTTTAAAGTATGCAATACTTTTGTCATCTTGAGCGATAATAGGAGTCGAAAGATCTCTCTTTATCTCACAAAACTTCAGTAAACATTTTTACGAGAATTAGAGCGATTTCTCTCCCGAGTACTCGGGACTCGCAGTCCACTTCGCTCCAGTTGAAATGACAATTTTCCTATTGTATATAAAAAGATATTATAATTATCCAGTACATTTCTGTCATTGCGAGGGCGATTAGCTCGTGGCAATCCCGAATTTAATATCGCAAAACCTTATATTACAATTTTGCGCACATAGTCTCAAAATTGTTTCGTCGTGCCTCCTCACAATGACATTGAAAATCACTATTATTTAAAATAAATAAACTACTTTCCATTGATCAAATCAAAAACCTCCTTCGCATCCTTGCTTGTCAACTTCTCTATCGCAAACCCCGCATGAACTATTACGAAGTCATTTTTTTTCACATCAACTAAAGAAACATTAATATCTCTTTCAATACCACTAAAATCAACAACAGCTGTGTTGTTTTTTTTATCCACCGATTTAATTTTTCCCGGAATTGCAAGACACACAATAGTAAATTTAAAGTTTAAAAATATTTACTCCCTCCCTGATAAGAGCCTGCCCTGAGAGAAACCGAATGGGGAGGGTTGGGGTGGGTTTGAAATCTCAAAGCTATGACTTAAATAGAAAGCTTAAAGTCTTTTCAAATTTTTATTATAGAAATTTTTACTCTACCCATATTCAAACCCCCTTAGTCCCCCCATTCGACTATCGCTCAGGGCAGGCTCTTATCAGGGGGAAATATTTGCTCTACTTAATTTTTTTTATTACAAAAATTATTTTACTTTACATCTTTCTCTTAGCCATTAGACAATTTTTATATTAGCTTGCAATTTTTATTTAATCCAAGGAACACGAAAAATATCTGTTTCACAAATTCCATCATTCCCAGAATATAAAATACCTGCAGGTAAACCAGCAAAACAATCATCATTACTTTGAAATAAAAGATAATATTTCTTAAAAATATCTTCCATTACGTCAATAGCATTGTCTAAAACATCAAAATTTACTATAAATTTTAATTTCTTTTTCTTATCCCTATGGGCTATTCTTTTATTTCTAATATTTTTAATCTCTTTTGTGTAAAATAATAGATTTCCAATATCTTTATAAACAATGTCTGGATCAATATATTGTAAATTACCAAAATTTTCTTCAAAATCTTTATTACCTTGCTCAATAAAACTATATTGTGATATAAAATGTTCCTTTATAATCAATTCAGTATTATTATAAATATCATAAAAAAAATTTATCAAACTCTTAGACCCACTATTTTTATCAACTTGTCGCAAAATAGCAATGATTATAGTATTAATATAATTTATTCTTATATAATCTAAAAACAAATTAGGCTTATTAATCTCAGAATTATTTTCTATTATTTCTACCAATTCCTTAAATAAATATCTATTCTCTAATACGCCACCTACTACACAATTTTCATTTCCATTAAAGTCCAGCTCAATTTCAATAAAGTAATTTTTCAACTCCTTCAATTTATTTTCAATTTCTTTTTCTTTCGTCGTCATATTATAATTATTTAATAATTCTCTCCAACCTCTCCTCCACCTTTTTCCAATTCACAATCTTCCAAAAAGCATCAACATATTTTCCGCGGTCGTTTTTATAATCGATATAATAGGAATGCTCCCATACATCAAGTACTAGCAACATTTTAAACGCTGGATAAACATTAACATTATGTTTTTCAATCTGCATTAAAAGGGGTCTCTTTGTGCATTTGCAATAAGCCAAAGCCGCCCAACCAGAACCTTCAACACCAAGAGCTATCTCTGTAAATTCTTTTTGAAATCTTTCAAAGCTTCCAAATTCATCATTAATAGCATCAATTAATATTCCATTCGGCTTTCCTACTCCGTCATTTGCAGGAGCAAGATTATTCCAAAAAAGAGAATGCAGAAGATAACCGCCAATATTAAATGATAAATCCTTTAAAGTTGATTTCATATCCAAATCCACATTTTCATCCCTAGCTTTTTCTAATTTTTTAAAAGTTTTATTAGTACCATCAACATATCCCTGATGATGCTTCTTATGATGCAACTGAAGCTGATCTTCTGACATATACGGCACAAGTGCGTCGTAACCATATGGCAAATCAGGCAATTTATAAAATTTTTCTTCGTTCGTATTCATATATTTGTTATTAATTTCTATTTAGCATAATTTACTTTCTTTATCATTATAACAAAAATTGCCTGCAAAAGCGAATCTATCTTGCAGGCTCAATCTGAAATTTTTTACATAAAAACAAAAAAATGATATCATATAAGTAGTTTTTTATTTATTATAAATCTAACTATGTTTAGAAAAATATTCTCTGGCTTTTTAATTGCTATTTATTTATTACCAAACCTTGTTCTAGCTGACGGAATGATGATTAAGCCAGATCCTTATGGAAATCGCTGGGACTTTGTGAGCGAAAGTAACCAGCAAGCCTATATTAATTATGAAGACGGATTAGAAAAATTGATTTTAAGCATTGGACTAGAAGAAGCAGATAGCGGTGCGGTTTGGATTTTCCCAGTACCGGCGAATCCTGAAAGAGTTGTTATTGATATTCTGACTGAAATGCCAGACTTGCGAGGCGAAGAGATAAATAATAAAGCAAAATCAGAGCTAGAAAACATTAAAGAACCACTTTTGCTGACTCAGATTTATCCCGCGGTTTTTTCATCACTTAGTAGAAAATCAACAGTACTAGTGGAAAATGATAGAGCTGGATGGGGTAGTGCTCCAGTTGGATATGGGCAAAAGTCAGATGTAATAATATATGAACATCTGGAAAAAGAAGGAATTACTACGGAAATTATTACTGCTCAAACAAGTGATGGTTTACAAAAATATTTTAAAAGCAAAAAACTAAACATAGAGCAAAACTCAATTCCCGCTTTAGATCATTATATCGGCAAGGAATTTACTTTTGTCGCTTCGTGGATTTCAAAAAACCCCGCGGCAAAGTCTGGATCAAAACAGAAAGGCGTTTTTGTTACTTTTCCAACAAAAAAGTTATATTATCCCCTTATGTTAACCAGCGTTTATGGCAGCGAAAGAATTCCAACAACAATTAGAATAATGGGCTTTGTTAGTCCAAAAGTGTTTGAAAACATAGAAAATTATACAGAGATAGAATATTATGTTGATAACAATATATATCTAAGTATAGACAATTTTTATAACGGAAGCACTAAAAATGTAAAATATACAAAAATTGAAATGAACGCTCCATCCAAATTATTAACGCAAGACTTGTGGATGAACACGAGACAACCTCTTAAGACATTTATTCCTTTATTTATCAGCCAGCACGCATTTACAACAGGAATGATTTTGCTAGTTTTTATATCAATATTAGCTGGCGTACTAGCAGGCTTTGTTACCTTTCGCGAAGCAAGAAGTAAAAAAGGAATTCTTAAATTTGGCTTGCTTGGTTTTTTCAACTGTCTTACCATCATTGCTTTAATTATCAGATTATCTTCTTTGAAAATAAAAACAAATGAAGAAAAAGACCAAAAATTGATTAACAAATTAAAAGAACAAGGATATTCAATAAGTAAAAAAGACAGTAATAGAAAAATGATCTTTATTCCTTTGTACTCTATAACTTATATAGTACTGGTTATATTAATTCTCATGTTGATAGAAAAAAGCCTTTAAAAAGCTATAAATATTCCTTTTACAAAAATATACTAAATTCATTTGCTCTAGTCACTGACTAGAGCTTTTTTACTGTGAACCAAATTTTCTTCTTGGGAAAGATAAACACGGAACGGACGAGGTTTATTTAAAATATCGCAAATCTATTGTCTTAAATGTGGTCTGCTAATTTTATCGATTCCTTTATTATAGGAACCTCTTAAAAGCGCAGCTTTCGTCATTCTCGCGAAGGCGGGAATCCAACGTTTAAAGCAGTAAATATATTGTAAGGTATAAATTTCTTAGTTTATCAAAGTTTCCTATACAATATTTTCAGAAAAGTCAATATAGATTGAATGCAAGCCATAATTTTACCTCATTACGCAAATCTAGAATACAAGGACTCGAATATGTCTGTCAATTCAAGTTAGAAATAATCTACTAAAATCTGAACGTAATCAGAATTTCATACAAATATGCCAATCTTGGCCATTTTTACTAACTATATTCGACGAGAATGCTTATTCAAGGAAACCAATCCTACTATAGGCCTAAATCAACTTATCCTTATTATTGACCCGTTTTATCGATTCAAACTTTACAATTTCAATACATTGTGGTGTAATCTTACCTATTAACTTTTATAGTTTCTACTAAAGTAAATTATATACAGATTACGTAATGTGTTTGACATATCTATATGATTGTGTTATAGTATTCCATATTATGATATATTGTTTCACGTGAAACAATATATCCAATTGATTAATAAAGACCTCATACTCAGGCCAATAAAATGCACTGATTTAATATTTGTATATTTTTTACATAAACAAATATCGACTCTATAACTAAACAAATATCAAACTTCCTTATTATAAAGTCTCAAAATGGTAATTAATAGAACCGATTAACAAAAAGGCAAGAATTATCGCAAAGAAATAGGTTAAAAGTTCTTAATTCAATATTAATGTTTCACGTGAAACATTAATATTTGTGATTGCGAATTTACTTTGCAATTCATTAAACTATTACCAATGTTTTTTCTGTCATGAGAATAATCAATTCAAAAATTGTTTCACGTGAAACAATTTATCAGAAAGAAGAACAATACTACTAGACATATTTAATCAAATATATATTATTTGAAATAATTTTCATTCGTTATTAAGGCTAACGAATAGAAAACCAAGAATTAACCAAAACATAACTCTTCCTTGTTGCAATGTCCAAAAATAATGATCAAAAAGCCCTATCAACAGATAAGAAAATAATATTATAAGTAAAAAGTAACAAAAAGTAGAACAGCGTGTTAAAATTGTTTCACGTGAAACAATTTCACTATTAACCAATTTCAATATTACTACACTGTGATACCTATTAATTATGTAGAATATTACTAATAGCATTATAAATAAGCCTATTAGACCAATTTCGGATGCGATTAGAAGATAGAGATTATGAGTAGGTTGGTATTGCCATGGCTCAAGTTTCTCATTAATATCGTTATCGCGAATAAAGACATCTATTTGGAAAATTGAAGTTCCTAATCCCGTGCCAAGGAGATAATTATCAGAAATTGTTTCACGTGAAACATTATTGTAGAAATTTCTGTCACTCAGCGCATAATTATTTGGCAAATTACTCGTTTGCTGAATATCCTCAGATAACCGACTGTTAATAAGTGGAAAATAAGAAACGACTATACACATAAATAAAACAAGTGCAATAAGCAATTCTTTATAGTGGAAGAGATATTTTTTGAATTTCGATAAAAATGACTCATTGTCAATTGTTTCACGTGAAACA
>JAGLID010000070.1 GCA_023143145.1 Minisyncoccota bacterium
GAGGGGCTGATTTTAGCTCAGAAAACTATTTAACAGAGATAAGCCCAGTTGCTCAGAACCTATTGATAGTTAAACCCATCAAAAGGAAAACCTCTATTGTAGAAATAGATCTACACGACAACGAAGGCGAGCGATTAATTGTTTCAGATAAATTTGAGTTAGACCAAAAACGAGCAAAACTCTCAAAGGCTTATTTCCTTGCTTATTGCGCTTTTCATCTAGGGAAAGATAAACGTAATATTATCTATGTAGATGCACCTGCTGCCGCAGATAAAGTTGCCGAAGAGCTTATGAAGTTAATAAATTCTGAAACCTCTGAAGAAGACATAGAGGAGCTATCAAAATATATAAAATCAACAATTCACCCTGACTTCATATTAGCTGAGTCTTTAAAATACAGAATTGGAATTCACTATGGCAAAATGCCATCTCTAGTTAGAGAAACAGTGGAAAGGTTATTTCGTGAGGAGCGCTTAGACTTCATCATATGTACAAGCACATTAGCTCAAGGGGTAAACTTACCTGCACAAAACCTATTCATTCTTGACCCCAAAATAAAGAATCCTGATACAAATGCCTCTGATAATATTTCAAAATCAGCTTTTTGGAATATTGTAGGACGAGCAGGACGTCTTTATAAAGATTTTGAAGGTAACGTGTTTTTATTAAAACAAATCCAAAATCAAGATAATTGGGAAGATGAATACCTTAATAAGCAAAGGCTTTCAGATATAATACCAGCAACCCAAGCTGTAATTATAGATCAACGTGCATCACTCATAGAACATTTGACTAATCCACACAGCGATACAGAAAAGGGTATTGAGGAAGCTGCTAGTTTTGTGTATGACATAGCAAATTCAAATCAAACTATGAGCGAAGAATTGTCTTGGATACCAAACATAGAGCAACAAGTTGTCAATGAATTAGTATTAAATACGAAAGAAGTGGAAAAACAAATAACGTTGCCACATGGCATTATTAAAAAGAATGTTGGCGTCTCTCCAGTTAGACAGCAAGCACTATATGATTTTTTGCTGGAGCAACTCATATTAGAAGAATGGGTATTACCTCGTAACCTAGCCTCTACTGATCAATTTTATAATATAATCACTCGAATAATTGGAATCTTAGATTCTCCAACTATGGATGAAATTGCTTTAAAAAAGTATGCATGGGTTTTTACTATACCTGCCCTTGATTGGATAAGAGGAATGCCTCTTAATCAAATGATCAATAAACATTTAGCTTATTTAAAGAAGCGCAATAAAACAGAAAAACTAACAGTTATAAAAACTAATTCAGGAATAAGAGATCTATTTGGGAATATTGAAAATAATGTACGTTTTAAATTAGTCAAATATATTAATTGTTATAACAATATAGTTATGGAAGTTTGTCATCAAAGAGATAAACCAGAACTTATTGAACAAGTTCCTGTTCACCTACCTTTATTCTTGGAAGTAGGTGCAAGTGATCCTATTCAACTCAAATTAATTTCATTAGGTCTTTCTCGCATTACAGCAATTGAAGTAGCAAAAAAAATCCAAGGAGCTATCGATAAAACACAAAAAGAATTAAATGCAGAATTAAAAAAACTATTAGATCAAAAAATAGATTTACCCCTCGCATGTATTGAGGAAATTAAACGATGCGTATTTTGATTAATAACTTAAGAAAGGAAACATAATGGCTCGTGGAAATCCTGTGCAACTGGATAATGGGAAAGAATTTTCAACACAAAAGGATGCAATAGCATTTTTTAAAGATCTTCTTCATTCAGAAATTTCAAAAATTACAAATGATCGTAAGAATTACTCAGACATAATGGCACTATACAAACGGCATCCAGAATTTGAAATAAAGTCAAGTAATGAAGAGAATGTTCAATACTTTATTGTAAAAGATA
>JAGLID010000071.1 GCA_023143145.1 Minisyncoccota bacterium
GGCTTCGGGGTTTGAATTCACCTTTGTATCAAAATCATTGACAAATATATTATTTTACATTAATCTTTTTATAAAGGAACAAACAGTTGAATAAATGCTATTTAACAATGGAGGAAAAATATGCGAGACATATTAAATCTTATGCGCTGGAATTCGCAGGATAATTCGAAAAAGACATTCGAATCTCAAAAAGAAGCAGAAGATTATCACAAATTTGCTAAAAAATATTTCAGAAGAGAAAAGCTAGCAGATTATATTGCAAAAACTTTTCAAGAATTAATTCCTCCTGGAAGCACCATTATCGATAGTGCCGCAGGTACAGGAATTGTAACAAAATCTTTAATGGCTAAGAATTTTGAGGTAATTTCTTTTGACATAAGTCCTTATCAACTTGATCTTCTACGACACATAATACCAGGTGCCACAACAATTATTGGGGATATCAATAGCCCGATTAGTTGTAGGAACGAAAGTGTAAATGGTATAACTCAAGTTGGAGCCAATAGATTCATGACCGTGGAAGGACAAGAGCTTTTTATAAATAGAGCTTTTAGTCTTTTGAAAAAAGAAGGAATATTTATTTATCCAGTTTTTCTAGGAGAAATATTTTCTTCCAAGCACAAGCATGGATTAAAGCAAAAGGCTTTTTCTTTTGAGATTTCAAAATTTATGGAAAAATGCGGGTTTGAAATCTTAGAAACCTCCACTCTTATTCACGGTGTGGCTGGAGGAGCAACTTGCACTCTAATCGTTGCGCAAAAAAAATCAAATCCAAAACAAAGAAGTTTTGGTGAAATGCTCAAAAAGAGCCTAAACATAAAAATTATATAACACCTTTAGGAATGATAAATATGAAAGAGAATTTGCGCAAAAGCAATGGAATATAAGCTGAGTCAACAGGCTCGACGGGTTGCGACTTAATCCAACCTGTTTTTTTATTGAAAATTTTAGAAGCTAATTATTTTAAATGTCATTGCGAGAAGCGCCAACTCAGTAATCCCAAAACTACGCGCAGAATACTTTATAAAAAATTCCAATATTCCTATTCTAACAAAGATTTAAATATATATCAACAAGCAAGCGCTTGTCGGCTCCATGCTCCTGTGTGGAGACTCTTGTGATTTCGGAGTTTATTATTGTAAAAGGTTTTTATTATGAATTCTTTAAAATCATTGACAATGTGTATATATCTGGCATTGTGTGTTCAAACCTATAAATATAGGGAGGCTTATCTCAAATGGATGAAAATGAAAATGAAAAGGAAAAAGTAAAAGTAAAAGCGAAAGTAGATAAAACAAAGTTAGTTTTAGGCATAACTTTTTGTATTATTGGATTAGTAATATATGCCGCGCCAGACTCTGCTCAATTCTTCGCAAACATAAAAGAGTTTGCGCATCTTATGGGTATAGTACTTACAATTTTCGGATTTAGACTTCTAGATCTATCTATAGGAGAAAGAGTTTTTAAAAAATGATTTCTTCTTTCTAGAATAAAAACGAATGGATACTATATGGTAGCCAGAGGAAGGATAACCAATGCATCTAAAAAAGAAGGATGAGTTGGGGAGGATTACCGTTTTGAACATTATATTAAGTTTCAAGACGACAAATCATTGTCCTTAAGCGGAAACAATACAAATACATTCTTAGAAGGAGGTATTAATAGAATTGTTTATGTCAAGAATGACAATCGTATAAGTGCAATCACATATAGATAAGGATAAGGTTCAACCCTTATCTCTTTTTTTTATCTTCTTCCTCATCACGCTAAAAACTTCTGGCACTTTACTAATCTCAATATAAACCATTCGATTTTGTCCGCCATGTGCGGATTTTAATTTTTCCTGGGTTTTATCATCATAGATATTTTTGATTTTGCAAAAAATATTTTCACTATCTGGCTGAATGAATTCAACTCTATCTCCAACGGCAAGAGAATTATGAACTCTTATTTTTATCAAATACTTCTCCTTGAGATATTCTAGAACTTCTCCCACAAATGTATGTTCTTCCTCTGTATGTGAGAATTTTGTTTCTTGCCCCTTTTCTCGACACTCGCCAAAAAGAAACCCAGTTGTGAGTGTTCGGTTCATCAATTTTTTCAATTCCAGTTTTAATTTCCTAATTTTCTTTTTCTTGTCTAAATCATCTGAGTCTATCCTAAGCGCCATTTTGTAGACCTTAACAACCTGCGATAGATAATAAACACTTTTTGCTCTGCCTTCAATTTTGAACGAAGTTATACCAGCCTCTTTCAACTTATCAAGATATTCAATTAAACACAAATCTTTTGAATTTAATAGATATGTGCCGAAACTATCTTGCTCAATTGGAATGTATTCGTCAAGTCTTTTTTGCTCAACAAGAGAATATTGCCAGCGACAATTTTGTGCACAATCTCCAAGATTAGAACTTCTACCAACTTGCCAAGAGCTAAGAAGACATCTGCCAGAATAGGCCATACACATAGCTCCGTGCACAAAGTATTCCAATTCCAATTTTGGCACTTTGAGATGAATTTCTCTAATTTCTTCCAACCCAAGCTCTCTAGCTAGCACAATTCTTTTCACGCCTTGTTCATACCAAAATTTTGCTGTTTGCCAATTTGTAGTGTTTGCCTGAGTTGAAAGATGAATATCAACATCTAGTAAAATTTTTCTAATTACTTGAATCACTCCAATATCCGAAGCGATAAATGCATCTGGCGGATTTTTTTTCAATGCCTTTAAATGCTCTTGCAGAATATCAAAATGATAATTATGTGCAAAAATGTTTGTCGTAATATATATTCTCTTATTTCTACTATGGGCATAATCAATTGCTTTAATCATCTGAGATTGATCAAACTTATTAATTCTTGCTCGTAAAGAAAAATTAGGCAAACCAGCATAAACTGCATCAGCCCCGAATTCAAAAGCATACTTCATTTTCTCAAAACTTCCAGCTGGTGCAAGAAGTTCAAATTTATTTTTATTTTTTTTCATAATATATTAAATCTTTATTACATTTAAAAAACTAAAAAATACAAAGTTTTGAAGCGTAATAATCGACTGGAGCGTAATCATCAGTTAGTGTCTCAATATCTTCAACTTCAATTTTGTACTTCCAATAATGATCGAGAAGATTTCTAGTTTCTTCATCCCGATTGTTTTCTATTATATCATTAATTTCTACATCGCCTTTCGTCGCGACAACTATAATATTTTGTACCAGTCCCGAGTTAACCAAGAAAGCTTCTCCGATGGAAAAAACAAATACATTTTCAAATTTTTCAGAAATTGTTTTATATTCTGCACGAAAAAATTCTGACTTTTCTCCTGAAATTGCTGAAATTACATTCATTATATATACACCATCGTCATCAAGAATATTATATATTTTCTCAACTGCTTCTCTTGTGGTTAAATGGAAAGGAGCTGAACAATTAGAACTAAATGCATCGTTATAAACTACGTCATATTTATCAGTATTATTTCTACTAGCATTATTTAAAAACATTCTGGCATCTTCGTGATATATATTCAGTCGTTCGTTCTCAACATCTAGATTAAAATATTCTTCCGCGAATTGAGTTGTCTTTGGGTCAATTTCCACAACATCAATTTCCCCTTCCGTGTTTCTTAGTAAAAAATCTTTCGCCACAGAATAAGCTGCTCCACCAAATAAAACAACTTTCTTCACATCTTTTTTAAAAGCATTGTCAAGTCTATAATATCTAGTATATTCAAAGGCAAGTTCTTCAGAACCTAAAATCATACCTGAATCAAGAAAATTCTCAACTGCCATTATTCTTATCGTTTTGCCATCTATTCTTTCAGTGTCATAAATTCTGATATGCCCATAAAGAGAGTCTTCATCAACAAGGTACTTTTCTTGATTAAACGCCCTTGAAATAATTGAAAATCCAAAGATAAATATCACAGCCAAAATCAACATAACAGTTTTTTCTTTTTTATGATAAATGAACAAAGAAATAAGAAGTAAAACTATAGCAATTGTATACAAAATATTTGTACTGCCAAAATTTGGAATTAAATAAAAACCAGTCAAGAAAGTTCCAATAATACTTCCAAACGTTGAAACTGCATATAAATTTCCAATTGTCTTCCCAGAATCCTCAACTTTTTTCATAGATAATCTTGCCGCATAGGGAGATACAGTTCCCAGAAAAAATGCTGGAATTGCGAAAAGAATAATTGAGGAAAAAACTGCTCCATTTTTCATCCCAAGCAAAAAGCTAATTTCTAGAACATAACTTTTGGCCACGATAATAAAAAAAACGAAAATTCCTGCAAAAAAAATTAAAGATGAGAATATTTTTATGTTTGGATTCTTGTCAGCTAGATGTCCACCAAAATAATATCCGAGACTTAACGCACCAAGTATAATACCAATAAGGCTTGTCCATATAAAAATTGATGTTCCCAGAGTTGGAGCTAAAATCCGAGACCCAATCAGTTCTAAGATCATTACAATAGCTCCTGTCAAAAAAACAATCGCATAAAGTTTTTTAATCGATATATCTTGCATAATTATTATTTATTAATGAAGTAAATATTATCATTATTATATATTTGAAATGACATATTAGTCAATTATTTTCTATTTTCTATTCTAATTTTATATGATATAATCGCTTATAGTTGAATTAATTTAAATATAATATTTATGAAACAACAAAGAAAAAAAAGTTATGATGTAATCGTTGTTGGAGCAGGAATAAGCGGAATTCTAAGCGCTTTGGCGCTTTCAAAGGAAGGTAAAAAGGTTCTTATTATTGAAAAAGATAGTATTGCGGGAGGAAATTGCCGTACATATGAAATTAATGGATATCATGTAGATACAGGTCCTCATGCGATTACAGCTCTTATTCAAGGACCTTTAAAACAATTAATTAATGAATATTTCACAGTAGTTCCAAGATTTTTTCCCATCGGTTCTTATTATGTTCGCAATAATGGAAAATTGCAAGAATTTCCTCTTACTTTATTGCAACTTGCAAAATTTGATATCCTTCCAAAAAAAGAAAGGTTGATTTTATCTAGTGCAATGATAGACGCAGTGGCAAATTTTTCTCTAAATAGAGAAGTGCTAGATAAAAGCATTTACGAATTCATGAAAAAATATAAACCAGCTAAGAAGACTCTTTATCTCATTGATACAATCTCATATTTTTTATCTGGAAGATCAATGAAGGAAACCCCAACCTGGAGAATATTGGGAGGCTCAGGCTATATTGACGAAGATATCAAAGGCAAGAAAAAACCGTTTAAAGCATTAATTAAATTTACAAAAAATAACTATTCCTCACAAGGATATCCGCTTGGAGGGATTCAAAGCATCACTGACTGCGCCATAAACTCAATTCCAAAGAACAATGCAATCTTTAAATTCAACGAGAAAGTAATCAAACTTATTATAGAAAATAATGTAATTAAAGGAGTTCAAACTGATAAAAACACCTACTATTCTAATCTTGTGATTTATTCAGGATTTATGAAGAATTTACCAAACCTCACAAAAAATTTGGACAAGAAGTATGAAGAAGAATTATTAAAACTACACCAAACCAAAAGTTTGACGATTTGGTTTGGACTAAAAAAGAAATTACCTGAATTATCATATATAGGATCAGAAATATATTTCAACACAGACACTCCTTACTGGGCAATCCCACTATCAAATTTTGATACCCACCTTGCCCCAAAAAATAAACAACTAGTCGGCTTCTCAACAATTATTAAAAATGGGAATCAGGAAGAAAAAATCAATGATCTCAAGAAAACTATTTTTAAAGCCATACCAGATATAAAAGACAATGTTGAACTCGAACATATTCAAATTACAATTCCTGAAAAAGCTGCGGTTTCAACAAACGTAAGATTCCCCTCTCCTAAATCTCCAATTAAAAATCTGTATCTTGTCGGAACAGACACGGACATGAGAAGTATGGGAATTACGCGAGCGTCTTACTCAGTCATAGAAGCTTTAAAATTTATGAAAGAAGATAGGGCAATTTAGTTTAATCTCTTTTCAACTGTAAGATAAAAATTCCGAAAACTTAGCTCCGAGATTTAATTCAATATAAAAACTGTTTTTTTATTCAAATATTTTTTCTAATTCCAAAAATCTCTCAAAAGGCTCTTTCCCAAATCCTTTCATCTCAATTTTGATGCTATCCAAAGTATCTATTTTCCCGCTTTTACTATGAAATTTATCAGCGTAGCAAATTATTTTTTGCTCCAGAGTAAGAGGTAGAAAATCTTTTTTGGGTAATGGAAGATTATTTTGCACAATATATTCTTTTGATAATCCCGATCCAATATGTCTTTCAGCTATTAATGCTTCTTTGTTTAATCCTTCGTTTCTTAATATGGATCCTCCAACAATGCCATGCCTAAGATAATCAATCTGAAACTTTTGAGTATTCTTCATAAATTCAAAAGCACCAATGTCATGAAGCAGGCATCCCGAAACAATTAAATCAAAATCTATTCTATCGTAAAGTTTCTTCTTGTTGATTATTTCTATACTTTTATGAAGAACCATGAAACCATGGTTTACAATGACTTCAAAATGATTTTTTTTCGTAGAATATTTTTTTAAAATATTCAAATATTTATTCATTTTAATAGAACTAATTAATAAATTTTTTGTCTAAAATAATAATAAATGATATACTAACTAGTGTCAATTTGTAATAATTATTTTTAGGTAAACATATGAAAAAGGTTATTTTAGTAATATTGGATGGCTGGGGAATCAGTAACGAATCAACTGGAAATGCTATTGCAAATTCACACACTCCAAATATGAATGAATTTATAAACTACTATCCAAATACTATATTACAAGCATCTGGGGTAGCCGTTGGTTTACCATGGGGAGAAGTTGGAAATTCTGAAGTCGGACATATGATTATAGGAGCTGGAAAAATAATTTATCAAAACCTGCCAAAAGTATCACTTTCAATCCAAGATAGAAGTTTTTTTGAAAAAAAAGCATTAATTGATACAATAAATCATTCAAAAAGAAATAATTCAAAAATTCATATAATGGGCTTGTTGGGCGACGGAGGTGTTCATAGTCACATAGATCATTTATATGCCATTCTAGAACTTCTAAAAATAAATAAAGTAGACGATAATTCCGTATGTATACATGTCTTTACGGATGGCAGAGATACCAGTCCTAAATCTGCCGTAAAATTCATTTCAGAACTTCAAAGAAGTATAAAAGAAGAAAATTTGCCAGGTAAAATTTCAAGTATTATGGGGAGATATTATGCAATGGATAGAAATAAAACCTGGGAAAGAACAGGCTTAGCTTATCATTGTCTTGTAAATTCAGTCGGCATCAAAGAAACAGACCCTAAGACTGCACTTGAAAAAAATTATGAGAAAGACACAACAGATGAATTCATAAAGCCGACCTTGATTGCAGACAATGAGGGAAATTTTGAACAAATAAGGGAAAATGATTCAATTATATTTTTTAATATTAGAGAAGATAGAGCGCGACAGATTACAAAAGCTTTTACTGCTAACAATTTCGAAGAGTTTGATAGAGGAAGTAAAATACCAAACTTACATTTCACGACTATGATAGAATATGAAAAAAATCTTGACGTGAATGTAGTATTTCCACCTAATAATGTAGAATATCCACTTGGTAAAATTTTAAGCGATAACGGCCTCAAACAATTGAGGATTGCAGAGACTGAAAAATATGCACATGTCACTTATTTTTTTAATGGAGGATTAGAAGAGCCTTTTAAAAATGAATTTAGAATACTTGTACCTTCTCCATCTGTTGCTCAATATGATCAAACCCCGGAAATGAGTGCAGATATGGTTACGGATCAACTCCTAAAAGAATTAACGAGAGACAAATTTAATTTTATATTAGTCAATTATGCTAATGCAGATATGGTTGGTCATACTGGTAACGTAAAAGCTACAATAAGTGCCATAGAATTTATTGATAAGTGCCTAGGAAAATTATACAAAGAAGCAATGCATAACAATGACACTATCATAATAACAGGAGACCATGGGAACGCAGAGGAGATATTCAATGTACAGACAGGAGAAAAAATAACAGAACATTCTTCAAACCCAGTGCCTTTTATATTAATTAATAATGATACCAGATATAAAGAAGAGAAAATCAATTATTCCGACCAAGGAATTGGAGGAATGCTAAGCGATATAGCTCCTACAATATTAGAACTTTTTGAACTTCAGAAACCGCAAGAAATGACAGGAAGAAGCCTAATAGATGATTTATAGTAAATTCACTCTTTAACGATTGTCACTTTGAACTTGATTCAGATTCTTTTATCATTGCACCTAAGCTTAAGCAATATATATTAATCGTAAAACACATATAATCTTATTAAATCATCATAACTATTCTAGCTAAAGAAAGAATTTATCGAAATATTCCAAAAATCCTGAATCAAGTTCAGGATAAAAAGACTATAAGTGATAAAATAAATTAATAAATGTCAATCTATATATAATTCTAAAAAATTATTGCAAACCTTTAACTGTTCTCGAATATTTCTGCTTCCATTGCTCAATATTTTGATGATTTCCACCTTGTAATACTTTTGGCACTTCCCATTTTATATTTTTAACAGGGGAAAAAACATCAGGTCTTGTATAATAAGGATGTTCAATGTATCCGCTTTGTGAAAATGATTCATTAATTATCGAATCTTCATTTCCTAGCACTCCGCTAATCAGCCTAGAAACAGAATCAACAACAATCATTGCTGGAATTTCACCACCTGTCAAGATATACTCACCCACAGAAATTTCACCGTCAGTTAGATATTTTGCAACTCTCTCGTCAACACCTTCATATCTTCCACAAATCAAAATAATTTTTTTCAACTCAGCAAATTCTCTTGCTGAGTTTTGATTATATTGTCTTCCTTTTGCAGACATTAAAAAAACTTTTGTATTTGTTTGAGATTTCACAGTTCTTGTTCCGTCTTTTTTTATTATTTTTAAATCTAACAATGCTCTATAAACTGGTTCAACTTTCATTATCATACCAACACCACCGCCATAAGGAGTGTCATCAACTTTATTATGCTTATTGTTTGAATATTTTCGTAAATCATGCACATTGATTTTAATTATATTTTCTTTGATTGCGCGCGATAAAACACCCTCGGCAAAATATGAGTCAAAAATTTTTGGGAAAATTGTAATGATATCAAATTGCATAATACCAATTTATTAAAATTATTTAATTTCAGACTGCGTTAAAAACAATAATAATTTAAAAATCATTAACCTTATTTAAATTATACTCTAAACTTTTAAAAAAAAGTGTAATTTAAACGAATTAAATATAACATCAGATGCGATATCAATCCTGATTATAAACATATAATAACGACATTTGCTTTGATAAAAACACTGTTAATGTCAATAATATATATTTTCACATATATCTTATTGTACTATACAATTATAGTTACTGCTACAATTAAATTTAACAATTACCCAACTAAGACTATTACTATTTTTATTATGGGAGCTTAGTGAGGTGTTGATCACAATCGCAAAAAATATCACCGCAAAACAGTTAATTATATTAAACAGTCCTGTGCCTATTCTCATTTTACAAAAAACCGCACTAAATTAAAAATAGCACGGTTTTTTTATATTGTAAATCTATAAATAAATTATAGAGTTAAATCGTTAACTACGTCTTCTACGTCTTGAGTTTGTGGTTTTTCTGTCCCTTCAGGTCGTTCAGTTCTTTCAGGTCTTGTTGAACCTTCTGGTTCAACAATCTTGAAATTAACTCTTGCATTATTCTTTGCACCAATAACTCTTAAAAGAGTTCTGATTGATTTTGCAGTTGAACCCTGTCTTCCGATAATTTGTCCCATATCAGCTGGATTAATTGTAAGAGAGATTAAAACTCCCATTTCATCAACTGTTCTTTCAATTTTAACATCTGCTGGGTTATCAACGATTGATTTAACTATGAATTCTACGAACTCTTGATCTGTTGTGTTTTCCATTACTGTTTTTCCTTCTATATTTCAAACAAACAAATTTGCTTGAATAGTTAACTTATTATTATTATTATTATTATTATTATTTTTTATAATCATTTTTACTCTGTCGACCTTATTCTGATTAAAATTTATCAATCAACTTATACTACCAATTTAATTATACAACCGTAAAAAATACTGTCAATGATTTCTATTTTTTATTTCTTTTCCTTCTTTTCTTCGACAGTCTCTGTTATCGCTTCTTTTGGAGCTAACGCTTCTTCTTGTTCTATCTTGGTTGCGTCTACCTTCACTTCATCCTTTGATGATTCTGGTCCTACTACCTCTACTGCAACTGCCTTTTTGGTTTTTGCCTCAGCTTCTGCTTTTGCAATTTTCTCTAATTCTTCCTTACTTCTCTTTTTCGGTTTCCATGAAGTAACCTTATTACCCTTAATTACTCCAGTATCAACTAAAAGATTGTGAACAGTAGCAGAAGGTTGAGCCCCCTTTGAAAGCCAATATTCAACTCGATCCCTTTTAAAAACTTTTTCCTTTGTATGAGAATTAAAATTTCCCAATATTTCAATAAATTTTCCTGTTGGAGCTCTTTGAATATCAGCCACAGTTATTCTAAACTGGGCCATATTCTTTCTTCCCACACGAGATAGTCTTATTCTTAGCATAATTCGTTTACATTAATTTATTATTCCATACTTCAATATGATAGTCTATATTGTAATTTATGTCAATGTATTTGCAATAATCAATCACTTGCGATAAACAAATCATCATTCACAAATACATAATAATATTTCTCAAAATCTTTTTCTTAAGCCCTACTTCACATTTTCTTTTTTCTCTTTCTTTTTTGAAATTGGCAAAACCAAACGATAAACGCCATACATTGAAAACACAAAGGCTAACAATGCACCTAAAATCACAAACATCGGAGATTTATCAAGCTGCTTGTCTAAGTAATAACCAGAATAAATAAATGATATTGTAGTTACAGAAACAACCACACCAATTTGAGTTATAAGACTGATTGCATAAGCTATTTCAAAAGCGTCCTTTTCCCCATTATTAGTATTTTTTTTCATATAGATTACAAACCTTTTAATTTTTCTTCATATAGATTAGCCCAAATCATTACCTTATCTGCATATTTGACCGAAGACGGTTTCCTATACCATCTTCCTCCTCCATGATATCGTCCTGCTGCCTCTCTTTCTGAATTATAATCTCCTTCAGTGACACCTGGAATGTCAGAAAGCTTAACTGCCATCGCAACCAGAGAATCTGCTAGATTCCATGGACTAGGAGGATAATGACCTGTGACTGCGCTTACCCTGTCTTTGTAGGCAATCCAAGTTGACGGAATAAATTGAGCGAATCCCATTGCCCCACCACATCCTAACGACTTAGGTTCAGCTGACAACCTGACAGAATTTGGATCTAAATTTAATTGTTCTACAACTTTAAAAAATGCCTCTTTCTCAGTATTAGCTCTTTTGATATAATATGCCTCGTCTTCTGGAAAGTATTTAGCCAGCCTAAGATAACATTTGTACATATCATCTTCCCAATTTCCAGTTCCCTCAAATGTTCCCAGCCTAGTTTCTACTTGAAAAATTGCCAGAATAAACTCTTGTCGTACTCCAGTAACAGAACTTGCATACTCAGAAGCAGAAAAGGCATCGTCATACTCAATTTTTTGTCCTAAACTTTGAAATTCAGATAGTTGGGCCCGAAGAGATGGAAGAATACTTTTATTTTCATCTAATAATTGTTGAAACTGTTTTTCTTGTCCCTTGGTAGCTTCTAGTAATTCATTTTTTTCATCTTTTAATCCAGCTAAAGAATTATTTTGATAAAGCTTTAATTGAATTAATTCTTCTTTTACTCCTTGCTGATCGTTAAGTTCATTCGTTTTAAAACTCAATTCTTCTTCTTGCTTTTTCAAATCGATTATTGCTTGAAACATTCCACTTTTCAGGGATTCTACAGCATCAACTTCATTAAAAAAATCGGAGAGATTATCTCTGGTCATAAGTATTTCTAACATAGAAGCTCGCTCATAATCATACAAAAGTCTAATTAAGTTTCCGAGAGATTCTTTATTTTCTTCAATTCTTTTCTCACCCTCTATTAAGCCTTCCTTTATCTCATCTATTTCCATATCAGCTTCTTGAATCTCCAGTTTTGTTTCTTTCAGCTCTAATTCATTTTTATTAAGTTGACTATCATAGATAGCAATATCTCTTTGAAGTGTTCTTGATCTTTGTTGCAATGCCTTAACTTCTTCTGAATTTTTATCGATTTCATCTTGTGTTTGTTTAATTTCTTCTTTAATTTGCTCAATGCGCTCATTGTTTTCTTGCACATCGGCTTCGCTAACATCGACTTCTGCAGACCTCACTATTCCGAATGAAAATATAAAAAATAAAATAAACAAACCACAAAACAAAACGGCTTTGTGGTTGTTTAAAAAAATTTTAATTTTAGACTTGAAAATTATATTCATAAAACTTCAATTTTTTGTAATGAAATTATAATTTCAAATTTACAAGCTACTAATCTTACTTCTTAATCTCAGTTTTTTCATCTTCAACTTTCTTCTCCCCTTCTTCAACCTTTTCTTTGCCATCATCAACATCATCAACTTTTTCTTCAACTTTTTCTTCAAGATCTTCCATTTCCTGAGCTGTCCTTGGAGCACTAGCACTTACAATAGTGATTTCTGAATTTACTACAATTTCAATATCCTCTCCAACCTTCAAATCTCCCACCTTTACATTATCATCAATTTTATCTAAAAGAGAAAGATCAACTTCAATAAAATGAATCAAATTTCCGGGCAAACATTTGATTTCAAGCACATCATAGCTCTTAACCAAAACTGCTCCATCATTTTTTACAGCAAAAGATTCACCAATAAATTTAATTGGGACATTGGCTGTTATTTTTTTATCCATTCTCACTTGATACAAATCAACATGAGTTATGAGGTCAGTTACAGGATCTGCTTGATATTCATGAATAATAACTTTCCCCTGTTCCTTGTCACCGATTTTCAAATTAATCAATGTATTTTCACCAGCACTACGCAAAACTTTTTTAAAATCCTTACTGTCAATTGAAATAGACTGAGTTTCTTTTTTGTAGCCATAAACAACACCCGGAACAAGTCCTTCGGTTCTCAATTTATTCACTTTTCTTCCTCTAAGCTCTCTTGTTTGAGCAGAAATTACTAATGTTTCCATAATTATTAATATTATTTATTCTTTAAAAACTTATGCATTTCTAAAACATCATCATATTCAATACAACTTCCTTCTATTTTTTTTAAATCATCTTCAACGACATCCGATATCATACTCACAGATGTAATTCCCAGGGCCCCAGTCATAATAACCATCATCACAGAACTCTTGCATCTCTTACAACCCAAGTGAAGAGTTGTCATTCCCTCCTTACTGTTCATTACTTTTATATCGTCTTTGTCATATTTAAAATCACACATTGGGCATTTAGTTACAATCTGCATGCCAGCCGTTTGATTAGATTTTGACATATTTTTATTTTATTTTTTATTTATCAGACAAAATATCCTACCTCATCCATGACATAACTCATATTAATACACAATAATCGTTATGTCAAGATTATATTTAGTCTTTATGATAGCTAATTTGATTTTAACAAAATTCAAGCGTTTAATCAAATATTTCATTATTAGCTATTAACTATTAAATCGTTAACATATACAATAAACAAGCCAGGACAATACCCGTGTTTTTGTTTAAGCAAATTATTATTTTATCCGATTTTTCAAAGCTTCCCTGACAATTTCTCTATCATCCCATGGAATTTTTTCTTCTCCGCAAACCATAAACTGTTCCGCTCCTTTTCCCGTGATAATAACCAGATCATCTTTCTCGGCTAAATTAATGGCTTTTTGAATTGCCTCTTTCCTGTCTGATATTCGAAAAAAAGTTTCTCCAAAGATTTTATTATTTACTCCATCAACAACTTGATTGATGATTTCTTCTGGATCCTCGCTATAAGGATCTTCGTTTGTAACAATCACAACATCGGCATACATATCAGCTAGCTCTCCTCCCTTCGCTCTGTAAGTTTTATCTCGATCTCCTGTTCCGCCTAAAACAGCAATCATTCTTTTTTGAACAATTGGTTTCACAGCCGAATAAACATTTCGGAGAGAATCAGGAGAATGAGCATAATCAACGATAACTTCAAAATCTTGACCTTCTTGAATTTTTTCAAGTCTTCCAGGAATATTTTTAACAGACTCCAAGGCCTTTTTAATGGCAAGTGGCTTGATGTTTTCAGCTAATCCTACCGCCGTGGCTGCCAGAGAATTATAAATATTAAATTCACCAATAAGCGGCAGTTGTACTGGCATATTCCCTTTGTCGGTCTTCACTGAAAAATTTAAGCCTTGTTTTTGAGAAACAATATCCCCTGCTTTAATAAGTTTTACATTCTCAATTTCCTTATAACCCTTGAGGGAAAAGATATATTTTTTTGGTCCATCGAAATTCAAAAAACTTCTCAAATTTTCATCGTCGTAATTGATAATTATATTCTCCAAATCCTTCGTCAGTAAAGCATTGTGCGAATTTTTGTAATTTTCATAAGTCTTATGATAGTCAAGATGATCACTCATCATATTCGTCAGTACTACGGTTTTATACTTCACCCCCCAATGCCGAAATTGCACAAGTCCATGTGAAGAAATTTCTACAATGGCATAATCGCATTTTGCTTTAACAGCTTTTTTTAAAAATTTCTGAAGATAAAAAGAAGTTGTTGATGTCAACTTTTTATCATTAAGCCACTTTTCCTCACCAATTTGAAAATTTGCAGTAGAAAGCATTGCCACTTTATGACCACCCCCTTCTAAAACTTTCGCAATCATATTTGTAGTCGTTGTCTTCCCTTTCGTTCCCGCCACACCAATCACTCTAATTTTCCTCTTCGGAGAACTATACATCACAACAGCCAAAATAGCTCTCGCCTTGTGAGTTAATAAAATAATATTATAAGGCACAATTTTTCTTAACTTTTGTTTAATTCTGTAAATCATATTTTTAGTTATTAATTAGGTTTTGTACTATAAAAAGATTTTATCGTTTAAAATGACTACGGAGGTCTCGAGCATATGAAATACGTTCTTTTGGATTAGACCTCTTTCCGCTCCAAAGTTCTTCATGAAAATTATCATCTTTAAATCGAGGAATTATGTGCAAATGATAATGTAAAGCGTGCTGATCTCCTGCTGTTTCATTAAATTGCATTAAATTTATTCCATCGCAATTTCGTAATTTCTTCAATGCAATTGACACTTTTTTCCCTAAATCAAATATTTGATGACTTACATCTTCTGGCAAATCATAAATGTTCTCGTAATGTTCATTCGGAGCAATCATTGGATGTCCTTCGTTTCCCTTAATAAATTTTGAACTAATAAACCCTAGAACAAGCTCGTCTCGATAGAAAATATCATCTTGTTTTATCCAAGTATTTTCGTCTTCAATCCCTTTTATCGCTAAACAAATTGGACAGTTGTAGTTCAATGGTGCATTATTGAACATAATAATTTTTTAAAATAAATTAGATTTGTAGCGAGATTAGTAAATTATATATTTCCTCGTTTAAATCACACAGATCATCTTGAACAATTTGATTGATTTTCAACCATTGAAAATCAATCGCTTCCTCATCATCAATTTCATCATTCAATTTAACTTTTTCTTGATTTGTTTCGCATTCATAAAAAAATATATGAGCATCCATCGCCAAGTCTTCAGGCTTATAATAAAAATAGTTTTGATAATCTGCCAACAATTTTTTAATTCGAATATCATTTACACCAGTTTCTTCTAAACACTCTCTTCGTAAAGCCTGCTCGTGTGTTTCATTACTGTCAACACCACCACCAGGAAACCATATCTTTCCATTACTCTTATTTCTACACATTAATATCGAATTATCTCGCCTCAGAATTGCATAAACAGAAGGACGCGATTGAAATTTATCAAGAGACAATTCAACCATCTTTCCGAAATTATTTTTACATTTTATCGTTTTTACAACTTTCATCTGTATATTTTAAGATTGTCACGCTGAGCTTGATTCAATATATTTCAACTGCTACACCTTAATATCCTACCTATACTAACTACAATTTACAATACAGACACATCTACAAATCCACGGCTATCCTATGTCTACGAAACTATCATTATAAATTCTAAAATAAATTCAAAATAGAGAAATTAGCAATTTACACCTATTTCTTCCTCTTTTTTGCTAAATATATATATTTGATAACCTCAATTATAACAAGTTCCACTAAAAAGACAAATATCATTAAAGACCAATCAGCAACATTCAATGGTACTGTCTGTAAAATCTTTTGAAAAAATGGATGATATATTGCCGTCATCTGAAAGGCAAAAGAAACTACAACCGTTCCAATTAAATATTTGTTTGAGAATATATTCTTCTGAAAAATAGAATGTCGCAAAGATCGAACAGAAAAAACATAAATCAAAGAGTCAATTGCCAAAATCGAAAATGTAATCGTATTTGCTCTAGCAAAATCTCCAGTCACATTAAAAACATACCAGAACACTGCCAAGGATAAAACTCCACTTGAAATACTTATAGCAGCTATCAATGTTTTTATTTCTGAATTCATCAAGGGCTCGCTCGTTTTACGAGGAGGTTCTTTCATGATATTCTCTTCTTTCGGCTCCAAAGTGAGAGCAGAATTTGGGAGACCGTCTGTCACAAGATTTATCCAAAGAATTTGGACTGCAGTCAAAGGAAGGGCAATTTCCTTGGGCAGAAAAAGAAGTGCTCCTACAATTACAATAACCTCACTGAAACTGTCAGATATAAGATATACAATAACTTTTCTAATATTTTCATAGATAACACGTCCTTGCTCAACGGCAGTGATTATGGTCTTGAGATTATTATCCAAAAGAATTATGTCAGCAGTTCCCTTAGCAACTTCCGTCCCGCTCCCAAGTGCAATCCCAATATCTGACAATTTCAAGGCTGGCGCATCATTGACGCCATCTCCCGTCATTGCCACAACCTCACCTTTCTTTTGCAAAGCATCAACAATTCTCAATTTATGATGAGGAGCAACACGAGCATAGACCTTTATTTTCCCAACTATATTATTAAATTCCTTAGTGCTCATTTGATCCAACTGATGACCATCGAGAATATTATGATCTTCAACTTTCATTCCAAGTTCATTGGCAATGGTTTTAGCCGTAATACGATTATCTCCAGTTATCATCACAATTCCAATCCCAGCTTCCTTGGCAAGCTCTATAGTCCGCTTTGCCTCGCTTCTGATAGGATCTTTAATTGCAATAAGTCCTACAAAAATAAGATCATTGACCAACTCGTCATCATTTTCTTCAACAAATTTTTCTGAAATTTTTTCGTCATCAACATCTTTGAATGCAACTCCAATGATCCTCAACCCTTTTTTGCTTAAATCGTCCTGACTCTTTTTTAAAAACTTCAAATCCTCTTCCGTCATTTTTCTCTTCTTTCCCTCAATCAAAACGAAACGAGATCTACTAATTATTTCCTCTGGAGCACCTTTGACATAAATTTCATAATTATTAGAATGTGACTTATTCAAAGTCGCCATATACTTTCTTTCCGAGTTAAACGGAATTTCACTTATTCTTTGATAATCGTGTCGAATTTTTTGCGGATCAAAATCAATGCTTAAACCAGAATACAATAGAGCTTTTTCCGTATAATCCCCATGAATTTTCCAACTTTCCATTTCGTCGTTAAGATTTTCAATAACCGCATTATTGCAAATCATACCTATTTTGATAGCAACCATATGATCCAACTTGTGTCTCTCTTCTTTGACAAATCTATCTCTAGTTTTATCAACCAAAGAAAAAACTGAGCTCATTGTAACAATATGATCAACTTGCATTTTCCCTTTTGTAAGTGTTCCTGTTTTATCAGTACAAATTACCGTGGTACTGCCCAGCGTTTCAGCCGCCACAAGCTTTCTAACTATAGATCCTTTTTTAAGAATTCTTTGCATTCCAATCGCCAAGACCACTGTTACGGCAACTAAGAGACCTTCTGGAATAGCAGCTACGGCTACGGCTACGGCAATTGTAAATATATTTTCGAAAGGAACACCACGAAACAAACCAATAGCTAAAATAATGATTACCACTAAAAATGTTAATATTCCGAATAATTTACTGAAATTAGTCAATTGCTTTTGAAGAGGAGTGTCCTCATCCTCTGTCTCTTTCAATAATTGTGCTATCTGACCAAATTTTGTCTCAATCCCAGTTGATGTCACAACCATCACCCCCCGACCTCGAGAAATTGCTGTTCCCATATACGCCATATTGCCCTTACTTTCTTCAAATCCTTGTTTATCGTTAATTTTGAAATCTTTGACTACTGGAACTGACTCACCTGTCAAACTTGATTCATCAACATCAAGCTCGTGAGCTTCAATAATCCTTCCGTCAGCTGGAATTCGATCCCCTGCTCTAAAAACAATTATATCCCCGATAACAATATCTTCCGAATTTATTTCTTTTTCAATTCCATCTCTAATAACAACTGATTTATGCTGAACCATTTCCTTTAATTTCGCCAGCGAGTTTTCAGCTTTTGACTCTTGAATAAAACCCACAATTGTATTAAGAAAAACCGCAAAAAGAATCACACTTGCATCAACCATTTCCTCAAAAACAAAAGAGATTAATGCAGCAACTAAAAGAATATAAACCAAAGGACTTTTAAACTGATTAAGAAAAATTGTTATCGCTGTAAACTTCTTTTTCGTCGGAAGAACATTCTTCCCATATTTTGTCAACCTCCTCTGAGCCTTGTCTAAAGCAAGACCTTTGTGAGAAGATTTTAAATCCAGTAAAACATCTTTGATACTTAAATTATGCCAATCTTTTGTTTGCATTTATTTATAATTATTTTTTTATTTAATACCAAAAAATACATAGATTTAAACTATACACTACTAAAAATATCATAAATTCAGGTTTTGAGCAAAAAAAGAGGGAAGCTGGTCTTCCTCTCGTATTTATAATCCATATCTATTATTCTTCTTTTCTAAAATATAATCGATTACATCGGCTATGTTATTTGCAACATAACAATATATCAACAACAAACATGCAGACTAACCGAAAACAAAAAAACCAGCAAACACCGTTTAGCTGGCTTTTTTTACTTATTGTGAGTACTATTCTACTTTTTCTTTTTTAAATTTCAATAAATAAGTTATCTTATTCGGAACAGATTTTACTTCAGATTCTATCGTAAATCCCAACTCTTCAAAAAGTTCTTTATACTCCTCTTCGCCTAAAACATCAAATTTTGTATTGAAATTATTTACAAAATGATTAGCCTTATCTTTTATGCCATCAAAACCACTTCTTTTCTCCTCAACCATTAGAACTATTTTCCCTCTAGAAATTCTTTTCATTTCCAATAAAACTTTTTTCTTATTCTCAATGCCCTTTATCTCCTGTAATAGGTGAGTTGCCATAACTAAATCAAAAGAATCGTCTTTAAATGATGTTTTGTAAGCGTCTTGATAACTTCCTGTAATTTCAACATCTCTTTCAGCTCTCTTCGAAAGGCTCGTTTTATTATCCAAGCAAACTCCGTTAATTTTTTTATTGCTTTTTCTTACTTTTTTTATTTTTTTAATAGTAGCTTTCAAATTATCTCCATATCCACCTCCAAAGTCAATTATTCCTTTAATCTTTAATAATTCTTCAATTTTCATTAATATCAACGCATCTATTTCTTCTTTCAATAATCCTTCTTCGTTTTCTTCGACTTTCGTTAATACTTCAATAATTGTATCTGACACAGTTTCAGCAAAACCCTCGCGAGGACTTTTACACATTTTCCAGTCACAAACACCATCTCTAATGAAATTTATAGCCTTTTCTGCTGTAGAACCTACAAATTTCTCTGGTATATTTTTTACTTTTTCTCGAAACTTTTTTGGAGTCAATTCTCTTTCTTTTGAAAGACTACTTACTTCATTTTCGATTATATTATCTGGAAATTCTTCTATTTCTTGTAGCGCCTCTCTCGCCTTACGTAAAACACTATCATTTTCATGATTCTCATCAGGGTCTTCTGATTCTGAAGACTCTAAACTCTCTTCATCTGGCTTAGACTCTTTTTTTTCTTGTATTTCAAATGTTCTATGTCTTTCATTATTTCTTTTATCTTCCACTTCCTGTCGATTTGATTCTAATTCTTCATCTAGAGTTAAATTCTCTTTAACTTCATTTATTTCTATTTCTCTTTCTGAATTATCTTCTCCAGGTCTGTAATCTTCTCCTTCACTTCTAAAAGGCGCTACTTCTCCAGGCGTCCTGTCTCTTTCGGGTATTCCCTTATCTGCTACTTCCCAACTAGAATCATAAAATTTATTTCTCATATTTATACTTAAAAGTTGATCATCCTCTTTTGTTTTAAACAATTTATATATATATTCTTTAGTTATTTCTTCTCTTCATCCTTATAAATATCAAAATTATATCCGAATCGATTTCCTTTATCATCTTTTCCTTTAATGGCCCAGTAAATCCCAACTCCAATACTTTGAATAATGATTTTCAAATGTCCCTCTTTGGCAAACCTTCTGGGAGACACTTTGACTTTTGAACCTTTCATCATCCTGAATTTTCCAATCTTACCGATTCTTTTTGCGTAATCGGAATCTTCTCCAAGAACAATTCTCTCGTCAAATCCATTAATTTTATCGTGCATTTCTTTTCTGGCAAATATGCACCATCCGCCAGCAAAAGGACTAATCTTTTGAAAAATCATTACCAAGATGTTCCAGAAAGCATAATACAACTTGTCAAGAAATTTACCTTCGAGAAATACTTGTGGTACGGCACAATCTAATTTCTGATCTTGAAATTCTTCGACAAGCAATTCCAAAAAAAATTCGTTTCCAAGCTCTGTGTCAGAATCAAGGAATAATAATATCTCTCCTTTAGAAATTTGTGCACCCAAATTTCTCCCCGACCCAGGCATTCCACCTTGCGTTAAAACACAACCATACTGTTTGGCAATTTCAGGAGTTTTATCCTTTGATTTATTGTCCGCCACAATAATTTCATAATCCTGAAAAGTTTGCTTGTGAATACTTTCCAAAAGTTTCGGCAAAAACACTTCTTCATTTTTCGTAGGAATAATAATTGATAGAATCATAAATTTTTATTCAAAAATAAATTAAGTCTTCATTATTTGCTAAGACTCTTATATAGTTCCACGATCTTTTCTATCCACGGAGCAATTTCAAATTTTCTGGAATTTTCCTTAGCTTTCTCGGCCATTTTTTTTCTCAATTCCTCGTTACCTGCTATCTGTAAAACTTTTTCGGCGAATTCATCTTCTGAATTACTCGTTAAAAATCCATCTTCGCCATCTTGCACAATATCCTCAATACCACTTGCCCTGACAGCCACCACAGGAGAACCAGCCGCCATCGCTTCCACTGCCACAAGTCCTTGAGTTTCAGTATGTGAAGCAAAAACAAAAATATCGCTAGATTGATAGAGACTCACAATCTCAGTTCGGTCCACAAGTCCTGTGAAAATCATCATTTCTTTGATTCCAAGTTCCTCGGACATATCTTCTAAATCTTTTTTTACAGCTCCATCTCCAACTATCATGAACTTTA
The DNA here is from genome assembly GCA_023143145.1 of Minisyncoccota bacterium. Taxonomy (GTDB): domain Bacteria; phylum Patescibacteriota; class Minisyncoccia; order JAHIHE01; family JAGLIN01; genus JAGLLA01. The sequence goes on from JAGLID010000071.1 coordinate 21,800, forward strand.
TATTTTTTTCTTTCTGAGCAATTTTCGCAAAGGACTTTATAAGAAATTCAAGATTTTTTTCTTTTGTCAATCTACATGCAGTGATAAGCATAATGTCATCAGCTTTAATATTATATTTTTCTCGAATAGAATCTCTCTGTCCAGTAACATTTGCAAAATTATCAATATTTATTCCACTCGGTATAATTTTGACAGGAACCGTAATCCCACGACTCTCTAATAACTTTTTAATCGCAGTCGAAGGAGCAATAATTGTATCACATTTATTCGAATAACTGACTGTAACTTTTCTAATATATTTTTTTGAAATTGAATTTGGGACCAAGGGAATATAATGAGAATAATCTTTATATTTAATGTGATAAGTGAAAATCAGAGGGATCTTTAATTCTTTAGAAAACTTCAGAGCTTCTGAACCTAATGAATATGGCTGATGAGAGTGAATAATGTCCAATTTCAACTCTTTGACAATTTCTTTCATTTTCGATGCGAATGGAACTGGAATAACATAAAAATATCCACTATAATTGAAGTGAATACTTTTATAGCGATAAATATTTTTCACTTCGTCTTTATAATTTGGATACTGTGGAGCAAAAATAAATACTTCGTGACCTACTTCTTCTAGTCCTCTTGAAAGATTAATAACTGAAGTCTCCATACCTCCTTTTGAGGGAGTATAATAATTGATAAACATTCCTATTCTCATATTTTTTATTAATTATAAAATTATTTTTCAATTGTTTTATTTCTCCGATCTTTAATTTTATCAAAACCTTTTTCCGTATGATTGATTAATCCATTCCACAACGATGGAAGATAGACAAAACTTGCAAAAATCATAGCTATAATAATTACGACATCATAACTCATGCGAGTCCAATAATCATCCTCAAGCTTAAACCACATTCCAATTTCATCAAAAGTCAATCCAAGTCCAATGCCGTACAGAACTCCAATCTTCAATCGATTCTTAACATTCTGGTGAACAAGTGCTAGAAATCCAGCGATAGCCATAATGACGATTCCATAATTAAGATGATGCACATGATAACCACTAATATAAAGATAGGGATCATCTATAATTCCAAAAATTCCCAAAAGAACATAAGTTCTTACAACAATAAATGTAAATAAAAAAGAAACCAGAACGACAAAACTCATTCTTTTCTTATGTCTCTCGATAAGTTTATAATAAAAATTATTCAATTTTGTAAATTAATCATTGAGATAAAAATTATTGATACCTAATATCAATCTGTGAAAATTTGAAGTCGAGGTTAATCTCCAATTTTTTTATAGCTTGATCGTAATCATAGCTAATATATTCCTTGTATTTCTTTTCCAATCCTAATTGTTCAAAATTATTAATGCTAAAAAATTTGTCAAAAGATATCCGAATCCCAATATTTTGCGGAATCAAAATTACAATTTTAGAACCCATTGAATTAACTCTCACCTTTTTCACATCTTCATTTAAAACTATTTCGCTTGAGCTACCACTTGTGTTTAGTGTAAATTCCGAAACATTAATATTCAATAAATTAAATTCATTGATGCTAGTGTAAGTTTGTACCCTTATTTTTGCTGGAACATCTTCACCAATTCTGAAATCCCAAAGATGATTATTATCCCAAGGACCAAAAACATATTTGCTAGAGTCATTATTTGCAACTGCATAAACATCCTCTTTCTCAAATTCCGAAAACTGCTGATTCGGGACAAGTCCTATGGGAACAACAAGGTTTCCTGAAATTTCGTTTCCACTCTCGCCTGATATTAACAGTTTTCCAAAAGAAAAATCCACACTTAATTCTGTGGTTTTATTATCAGAAGAAACTTGTTGATATACTTTATATAATAATAGCTCTCTCTTATGAAAAAAGTCACCATTTTGAGCAACAGACACAATCCAGACTACAAAAAATATCACAATTAGAGGAGATAGAACTTTCAAAAAAGAAATCTTTGTTCTTCGAAAAATAACCTCAATCCCGACGACAATAAAAAATAACGGCCACAATTTCAAAAATTGAAAAAGAATATTTAAATTAATAAATCCCAAAGTTATCCACAGAAAAACAAAACCAAAAAGAAGCAAATAGAGTCCGCTTGATAATTTCTCTACAGTTGTTTTCATATTAATACATTTATTCATTTAATACTTCTATTATAGCACAAAATATGAATTTTGAAATTAATATATAGATTCATAACTACGACATCATAAACCCTAGCAAAATATTATTATCATTGCGAGGAGTGAAGTAACGAGGCAATCCTATAATCAAGCTCTTTGTAAGTAGCTTTGAAATTCTTCGTTTCACTCAGAATGACATTTCTTAATTTAAATACTCCATAAAAAAGATTAATCTCACGATTAATCTTTTTGAAAATATTTACTCACATTCTATTTTTCTAATTCAGCATTTATCATATTTCTAAAATCATCAATTACTGGAATAAATTTACTATTTCCAGAATTTATCACCTGTTTACCGTTTATAAAAAATGTTGGAGTTCCATTTACTTCGTCTTTTTCACCCTGCTCTTTTTGTTTGTTAATTTTATCAAGATAGCCATTTCCAGCAAAACACTCACTGAACTTTTTTTCATCAATTCCAACTTCCTTGGCATATGATTTCAAAGTCTTTTCCTTCAATCCTTCTTTACCTGTATTAAGCTTTTCATGCATTTCCCAAAATTTTCCCTGTTCTCCCGCACATTCAGAAGCAATCGAAGCTCCTTGTGCATCCTTATTAAATGGAAGTGGAAAATGCCTATGCACTAGTTTAATCTGACCTTGATATTCACTAATTATCTCTTCCACCATATTATAAGAATTTCTGCAAGCAGGACATTCATAATCACTATATTCAATCATTGTGACAGGAGCATTCTCATCACCTTTCACATTTTCAGAATTACTCCAATTCTCATCTTCAAGGTACGAAGAACTCTTTGAATCCGAAGAAGAAAAATAGATCATCGCTCCAAAAATAAGTACAATTATTCCAATAAACAGCAACGGACTTGCTGATAAATTATTTATAAAACTTTTTTGATTTTTATTTTTCATTTTCTAAACATGAATAATAAATGAAACTACTTATTTGGTCAATTCATTGTCTATAATATTTTTAAGCTCTTCAATCGAAATAACGCCTGATAAGAACTGCTCATTAATAAAAAATGCCGGAGTTCCTCTTACGCCATAATTTAACCCTGTATCTATGTCGTCATATATTTTCTGTGCATATTTATCTGAATCTAAACATTCATTAAATTCTGTAACATTCAACTTCAATGTCTTGGAAATATTTTTTAAATCTAGAACAGTCAATTTGCTTTGATCTGCAAACATCAAATCATGCATTTCCCAAAATTTTCCCTGATCCTTTGCACACTCTGAAGCTTCGGCTGCCTTTTGTGCATTTGCGTGTTCTGATGGTGGAAGTGGAAAATGTTTATAAACCAATTTAACTTGCTCTGGATAACCTCCTAAAACTTCATCAAGAACATTTTCAACCTCCTTACAATATGAACATTCAAAATCACTAAACTTAACGATAGTTACTTTTGCATCTACTGAACCCTTAGTCGCATCATCATCCTGCGCCTTTGGAGCGCTAAGATTTCTACCAATAGGAATTCCTGTTTTAACAGCATCCAAAAGATATCCACTTTCATTTTCGATTAAAACATCTCCTATTTTATCGTATTCCTTGATTTCAGAAACATTAGAGCTGAAAACGAAAGCTGGAATTGTTTTAACCTCAAAAGACTCTATTAGTCTTTTCCCTTCTTCTGAATCAAAATTAATGTTGACATTATCCATGGTTGGAACAATTGTTTTTATTATTTCTAAAACGCTTTCAAATTCGCAGTTTTCACAGTTTTCATCTGAAATAACATTTACCGTGACGATTGGATCTTCATAGGCAACCCAAGTTTTCCCATTATTTTCTAAAACATTTTTTTTAATGTCAAGAATGTTATCGTTTTTTCCGAAAATATCAATTCCAAAACTTCCTGAAATAATAATTCCAATAATAAGACCAAATAATATCAAAATCACATTAGAATCTATGCCTCTTATCGTTTTTTTGCTCCCTTTCTTAATTTCTTTTTCATTACTAACATTGACTAAATCTTTTTCTTCGTTTAATTCCTCTAAATTATATGTTTCCATAATATTTATTAATTAATAAGCTTGTTGAAACATTTTTTTCTTTTTGCCAAGAAAAAAATCAGAGGCAAGAAGAATAATATTATCCATTGTGTATATGTAAATCCAGCATAACGACTATCACAAAAACTTGAATCGTCGCATCTGAAAAAATCAATTAAGAATCTTGAAACCACATAATAAAAAACAAAAACAAAAGATAAAAACCCCTCTTTTGTTTGTCTTGTTTTAAGATAGCAAATTATCAAGAAAATAACAAGACCACTTGCAATGTGATACAGGATAACTGGATGCCTGATAGTTCCGTCAAGAAATACCCGTCCCCAAGGCAAAGTTGTAATTTGTCCAATGTGATCATAAACTAGAAAACAACCAACTCTAATGATAATTATCGCTAAAATTGCGCCGGGAACAAAAACATCTGTCAGTTTATAAAAATTAATTTTCTTTAATTTAGTATAAAAATAAAATACGATACCCGCAAAAAATATACCACCAATCAATGAAAAGCCACCGTTTGATAAAATCAAATTTTTTTCGTCTTGAAGTACATCAAAATTTGAAATTATATAGAATACCTTTGCACCAACAATCATCGCAATTATCAAAAGAGGTAATAACTCCCAAATATAATCACCATTGATATCTTTTTTTCGAGCTTCTTTGAGAAATAAAAATGAAACCCCTAAAAATCCAAGAGACGCCATCAGCCCCCAAACTTGAAATGTTATTAGTCCTATGCTAATTTCACTGAATGAAAAATATGGAATCATACTATTGACAAGTTAAATTTTTTATGATATACTCTTAAATCGGTGTCAATTTGATTATTTATAGGAGGACGAAACATTGTGTGAAAGAAGATATAGTCAAGCATGGAGAGCGAGAATGAGTCAATTAAGAGAGAGAAGAGCTTTAAGAAAAGTTCAAAGGAAATTAAGTCATGCAAGGTTCATTGAAGAAAAAGTGATTTTTGCTGGAAAAAAAGGTCTCTTCATTGGGAATTTTCAAACTGTTCTCTATAATATATATATAATAGATTATTCTGAAAAATCCATTATATATGAAATAAGTGAGATAAGAAAACAAATTCCAGAAAAAACTCTTTTAGAGTTTAGAAAACTTATAAATTTAAATGTTGAAAATAAACTCAACACACCAGCTCTAGCGACAATTACTTGCTAACTGGTTTTTTTTATTCTTCGTAACTTTCTGTGATAGGAAATTGCAAATCGATGAGCTTCATCGCGCATTTTTTTGATAAATTCAATGTCAGGAAAAACATATTCTCTAGGTGCTGAAAAAAATAATTTCTCCCCCCCCTTCCTGTCTGGCCCTTTGGCAATCGCTACTATAGGAATATTTAAATTATACTTTTTTAAAACTAAACTTGCAACATTTTTTTGTCCAAGCCCTCCATCAATTACGATTAAATCTGGCATTCGCCATTCTTGATGAGCAAATCTTCTTTCAAATACTTCTTTCAGCATAGCTATGTCGTTTGCCCCAACTACTGACTTAATTTTAAATTTTCGATATTCACTTTTATCTATCTTACCAGAAGAAAAAACCACCATACTACCCACAGAAAATTCACCACTTATATTTGAGATATCATAAGCCTCCGCACGAAATGGAAAATTCTTTTTAGCTTTATAAACGACATCACTATCTTGAATAAAAGCAAAATCACGAATATGACGAAGAGAAAATATTTGACTTCGAATTTCCAAAGCTTTCTCAAAGTTTTCTTGCACTGCTTCATTCTTCATTTCCTTCACAAGATTTTTAATAATACTGTTTTTCTTTCCTTCTAAAAATAATTTTATATTATTGATAATCTTTTGATAATCTTTTGATGAAATACCGCCAACTTTTCCAGAAGAAAACCCTTTTATATAATATCCTCTGTACAAAGCTTCTGTGTCTAATTTTTCAAAAGAGAAATTGAAAATTTTGATAAGCAAATTTACAACTTTCTCTGTTTGCGGTTTACTAGTATATGGACCAAAAATATATTTTACTTTCAATTTTTTCTTATCCGTTGGACGAGAAATTAAAATTTTTGGATATTTCTCATCAGTTATCACAATATTTGAAAAAGACTTATCGTCCTTAAGTTTAATATTATATTTGGGCTTATATTTTCCAATCAAATTCGCTTCAAGAATCAAAGCTTCAACAACCGTTTCTGTTTTTTCAAAATCAATTTTACGAATATCTTCCACTAAAGCCGTAGTCTTATTATCAAGAACGCCTGTGAAATATGAACCAACTCTATTCTTCAACGAAGTTGCCTTGCCAATATAAATAATTTTGCAGGCTTTATTCTTCATTAAATAAACCCCAGGCAAATCTGGAAATTCTTTAACTTTCTGTTTTATGTCGTTTTTATATTCTGACATTTCAATAAAATTAGAACTCAAAAAATCACTGATTCATAATTACAAACTTTCTTGCAATTGTCATCCTGAATTTAGTTCATAATAATAATTTGATTTATATTTCATGATTCAAAGCAATAAGTATCTCAATCATAACCAAACAAAAAAAACTGGCAATAGACCAGCTTTTTTATAATTTTTTAAAAAATATTTTTTAATCTACAAATCACATTCAACTTCTGCCATATGGATTGCCTTGGTAGGACATTCTGTTTCACAAATTCCACAACCCTTACAATAATCCATATCTGCATCTGTGACCTTGATTTTTTCTTTCCCGTCAACAATAATTTTCTCTGTTTTAATCGCCATATCTGGACAAAATACAGCACAACGCATACAATCAATGCATTTTGATTTATCTCGAACTGGCATTTTTGCCTTCCAATTTCCCGTCTTAAATTCTTTTGAATTCCCAGCTTCAATTATTTTCCCCCCAATTGGAATTTGTTTTGATGTTTTCAGTTTCATAAAGTATTAGCTTAAATATTTTATTATATATTTTATTAGAAAATCTATGCCTCTATATTTTTATACCCCTCTTTCAAAGCCTCTATATTTTTACTAACCATTTCTGCAGATAATTTTTTCTCAAACTTTTCTTTTGTTTCTTCGATTGCATGTTCGTATGGAATCAGAGGTACTAGTTTAATAATTGCACCCATAATTGCTGTATTTGGTAAATCTCTGCCAATAATTCTCATAGCAATTCCCTTAGCATCAATAGTATAAATTTTGCACTTTTTTTTGCTCAATTTTTTCTTCAAACTTTCAATCTTTTCACAAGTATTCAC
>JAGLID010000072.1 GCA_023143145.1 Minisyncoccota bacterium
GGAGATTGCACATCAGAATATAATCGAATAGGTTTCTTACTAATACGCAAAAATGTTTTCATTGGAGCGCCAGATCTCTCAGGACCATATTCCGAAAAAGCTTGCGCAAACTCCCCTTCTTCAATTGAAGCTTCAGCAATAATCTGGGCTGCAGTTTTTGCACCTTGTCCGCCACGAGAATGAATTCTGATTTGATATATATTTTCCATAATATTTTAAGATTATTAGATTATAATGAGTATAGCAAATTTAATTAACTCTAACAATTATTTTTCAATTTATCTTTCCCAAGTCTTAATTATTGGCACAACTGTAATTCGAGGAATAACAACTGTTTTCATTTTTATAGATAAAATGTCTCTTAATTCATTAATTTGTTTTTCAGATAAATTACCAGAATATTGTAAAGTTATTTCAATTGTAGTTATTTCAATCTGTTCATCGATTTCAACGTTTGTTACCGTAGAATCAGGTATTATAACTGTTATAGTTTCTCTTATCGTATTTTGTCTTTTGCTTTCATTAACAACTTTGCTTGTAATTAAAAATAATGGCATTGCCATAAAAATCAATAATATAGATGCCCATCGAATACTACTCTTTCTCCGTTCTTGTCCTTTCTCAGAAGCAGGACCTTTAAATCTAGAAATCAAAAATAATATTGATGAAGAAAAAGTAACTGCTATTAGATTAGACATAAAAAGAATAAAGGCTCCACCTGCCATACTAAGATTTCCATGAGCCATTGATATTCCCATAACAGCGATTGGTGGCACGATTGCTGCTGCAATAACAACACCTGCAATTGCGACACCTATCTTGGGATAAACAATAACGAAAGCACCAACAAATCCAGCAGCAAGAGCGATAAGCAATTCGAATATAGTTGGAGATGTTCTAGATAAAAACTCACTGCCTTGTAATGCATAATCTGGAGATAAAAATCCTAAAAAAAGAGCAATCACAAAAATAATTGCAGCGCTTTTCAAGAGCGTAAAAATGGAACTTTGAATAAGTCTGGACCTCCCTTTAACGATTGCCATAGACAAAGAAAGAATAGGCCAAACAAGTGGTGCTAAAAGCATTCCTCCAATAACCACCGCGGCAGAATTTACTACCAACCCCAAAGTAATAATTATCCCAGCAAAAATTGTCAAAATAAAAAAATCAAAATCCCCTTTTGCATTTTCTCTAATTTCGTCATAAACCTTCTCCTGTCTTTTCACATCAATATGGAAAGGGTCCATTATTTTTTTTATATCCTTTATTTTTTCTTTTGGTATTTCCATTTGTATTTCCATGATTTTAATTTTATTGTTTATAATTTTATTCAATTTCCGTTCCACCCCATTCTACAACTACGAATCCTTTTCGTTCAAATGGTTTTAGGTCTTGTGATTGAATTTCAATTTTTTCTTCAAGTGATTTAAATATCATAAAAACTCGTAAAATTGAATCAGGTTCTGGAGTGATGTTTAAAACTGCAGTATCGGTATATTCACTACCTGCAAAATATACATAATTGAATTTATTATCTTTCATTTTTGGATACCAGTAAACGATAAATTCGTTATATTCCTTGGGAGTAAGTCCAATTTGTTCTAATTTTTTTTGCAAAAATTCAACAGTGTCTTTTCCTTCAATAACAAAACCTTTTGAAAAATCATATTCAATTCCATCGTAACTCTCGCCTTCCCAGAAAAGATAACTGTATTCCCTGTTGTCGGCATTGTTTATAATTTTTCCATCGGGATATGCTGTGACTTCCCAGCCCTTGATTTCATAATCATATTCTGGATAGGTGGCAATAAATTTTCCCTTGTGCTCAAGATTAACATAAACATCTTGTTTTTGTTGTGGATAGAGATAGATAACTGGCTTACCCCATCCATGAAAATCATTATCAGGTTCCGATAGTTCATTCATAGCATTATTCTGTAACTCCCTATACTCAATTTCCTGTCTCCATTGATAATCTTCTATAATCATCCCAACTAAAACCCCCAGCACAAAAGACGCAAAGATTATAAAGATTAAATTTATATGTTTGACAAATCTATGTTTTTTTACTTCAACATTTTTTTGTTCTACTTTTTCTTTTGGAATTTTACCTTGTATTTCCATAGTTTTATTTTTATTATTAAAAATTCACTACACTTCAATCCGAATATCAACAGCAAAACATTCTTTCTCGGTCACTATTAAGGGATTAATATCCAATTCTTTGATTTCTTCGTTTTCTAAAACTAGATCAGATAAACCAACCAATACATCAGCAATAGAATCTATATTTATTTTTGGTAAATTTCTATAACCATCCAAAGCTGGAAATAATTTTATCTCCTTAATCATTTTCATAGCTTCGTTTTTATCAATCGGTGCAAATCGAAAAGAAACATCTTTGGTAATTTCTGTAAAAATTCCTCCAAAACCAAACATAATCAAATGTCCAAAATTTTCATCTTTTTTCACTCC
>JAGLID010000073.1 GCA_023143145.1 Minisyncoccota bacterium
AACTTTAGTTAGTAGATAAGTAGAAATTAAAAGGTTCAAGTCAGAGACATTGAACCAACGGTGGGAGTATAAAAAATAAGGGTAAATATTCCAAATAATAATTAACTCAAATATATATTTTTGTTTTTAAGTCAAAATAATTTAAAAACAGAAATATATAAATAAAAATTGGCTTTATGCCAATTATTTAATAATAAAGATTGTGAAACCAATGATAATTGCGACATAAGACATTGTTTGAACTACTCCAGCTGTAATATCTTTAATTTCTCCAATTTCTTTATTATATTCAGGATACATTAGATCAAGGAATTTTTCAAAAGCAGAATTAGTCATTTCCAATGAAATCATAATACCGCATATAAGAAGTACTATAAACCAATTAACTTGGCTTATGTTTGTTAGCATTGATATTATTATTACTATTATAGCTATAATCCATTTATGTCTAACATTTTTGTCTTTTTTTATACAATATATTATTCCTTTAAATCCAAACCCAATACCTTGAATTTTCGAAAACTTTTTATTTTCTCTTATAAATTTATTTTCAGTTATAACTTGTCCCTCCTAAATGTTTATTATAATTTATAATAACTTTAATGGAATTATAAAAAATGTCAATGATTTGTGATTTGTGATAAAATGTAGGCATGATAAATAAACATCAAGATACTTTAAATAAAAAAAATAATTTATAAAATATGCGAGTTTATATGCATTGAAAAACAAAAAACTAGCGGGGGCGGGGATTGATGTTTTTGAAGAAGAGCCGACGCACAATCAAGAATTATTTTTGTTAGACAATGTAATTCTAACTCCTCATGTCGCAGGAGTTTCGAAAGAGACACTGAACCGAATGGAAGAACAGATAATTAGTGACATAAGTTCTTTCTTAGATGACAAAAAGTCGAAATATAGACTTGTTTAATATATCGAAAGAGAGGTTATTGTTTTCAGCTACTCCCGTTGCCCCAACACATAAAATAGTAGCTAATTTGAGCGGTTATATTCTGTTATTTTAATTAATTTTTAAATTTTAGACAAAAAAATAAGGGATTAGAACATCCAATCTTGTTCTTCTCCCAATAATTTTATCAAAATTATTTTATCTTGATAAGAGTTTCAATCCTTATTTGCTAATCGTCTCAGCGATAACTTTTTCAACTTCACCTCGAGACACTCCATGGTAAGGTGCTTTTAGGAGGTTTTCGTTCCCTTTTACCTTTTCCCAATGTCTTCTTTTGTATTCTGTTTCCGTAAGAGCAATCTTAATCGTTTCAACATGTTGTGGATCTTTTATCCATACATATTTAGTTTCGCCAACTTCGCAATACACAATGGCTTCTGCCCCGAATGTTGCTTGCGGTAATGTATCTTTATCTATTTGGTATTTTGAGTTGACAAATACCATATCAACTATTTCATTCTTGAGATTTCCAATAATCCATGGATGAACAAGAATTGAGAAAACAGGCGTGCCGTCATCTGTATAAAATGACGGTTTTCCTAACCACGGTCTTTCGCAGACATACAGAACTCCTTCTCTTGGCATCCATCCATCTTTACGAGGGACTATTTTATTTCCATCGTAATTTGCGATGAGGACGTTGGTATTTTTTTCTCCACAGTTTTGACATTTAAATGCCACTGTTATTTGTGGATCGTTATTCTCTGTGTCATTAATTGTTAGACTTTCCATTTGCTTTTCACCTCTATAATGCTCCTGTATTTCCTTATACAAAGAACATCTCATTGATTACAAAGTAAAGCTAAACTAAAAATTTGTCAACCTTTTCACTCTTTCCAGTCTTCTCTTAACTCTCTTCTAATTCTCCAGAATTCTCACCCAAGTCACCCAAAACAAATCTTCATTTAATGGGTTGCTTCTTATACCCCAAGAGGGAGGTTATTGATTTCGGGGGATTTGTGATAAAATAAAAAAATTAAAAATATTGAATATGAAAATAAGAAAAAAATATAAATATTAATATAATTACTAGTACTATGGCAAAGCCAATCTTATATTCAAGGATGTATATTTAAAAGACAGCATAGATTAGATGAACTCAATAAAGAGTTGGCACAGGATGGTGTCGCCTTAATCGAAAAATATCGATTATGTTGTGGATATACCGAAGAGGAACTTGAAAAGCATGAGACAGGTTAAACCTAGTCTCATTTTTTACTTTATTAATTTCTCTACCCTTTTCAACTTTCTCCCAATTCTCCGAAATCTCTATCAAACCACCAGAACAACCCTTCATTTAAAAGGTTGTTTTTTGTATCGCGAAATAGTTATTATTTTCTAATAATTTGTGATAAAATATAGATATGAGAAGTAAGATAAATATTATATAATATTTTATGAAATTTAAAATAGTCACCAAAGATCTATTAAACATATTATCTTCCACAAAGCAAATTGTCGATAAGCTGAAATTTATTGAGTTTGATTTTTTAAAAATAGACGAGTTAGCTAATCACATAAAAAATAAAGTTGATGAAGGGTTTGAAGATTTAAACACGCATTTTGGAATAAGTGAGAATTATGAGCAGAACGTTCAACTTATTTTTATTGAGAATGTCGTAAATTTTTGTTTTTGGGATGAAAAAGATAAAGGAAAATGGAAGATAGAATGGAATAATAAAAAAATTAATGGTGGTTGGTATGGTCTCAAAACCTGTTTCCAAAGAGCGTTGGCTGATAATGTTCTGATACTTGATGCAAATTATCTATCATCAATTTCAGAAGAAAATGTAAAAGCATTATTCAAAAGTTCCAATGGTATTGAGATACCCTTGATTGAAAAAAGAATGAAAAATTTACAGGAGGCTGGAAGAATATTAATTGATAAATATCAAGGAAATTATATAAATGTCATTAATAAATCAGATGAGAATGCTGTTAGTCTTACAAAATTAATTTACAAAGATTTTCCTTCATTTAAAGATATCTATAATTTTGAAGGACAAAAAGTTTGTTTTTTGAAACGAGCACAGATTTGTGCTAATGATATCAATTATGTTTATCAGAAAAAATATGGCAAGTCTTTAGCTGGTGTTGAAGAGCTTACCGCATTTGCCGATTATAGACTGCCACAAATGTTGCGGATGTTTGGAGTAATAAATTACAGTGATAATTTGGCTAAAAAGGTTGATAATTACATTTTATTACCTTTTGAGAGCAGAGAAGAAATTGAAATACGAGCGGTAACTGTATGGGGAATAGAATTAATTAGGCAAAAATTAAAATTTTATACCGCGGCTCAAATTGATAATGCTTTGTGGCTGATGAGTCAGGGATTACCAGATGAAGTAAATCCGTATCATCGAACATATACGACCTACTATTAAGATAAGCCTGGGATATATATTATCATAAAATTTCAAAAAAATAATTCAATTATTGTCTATGGCAAGAAGCTAATCTGAAATAATCGCTTACGCAAGCGGTTGTTTTTTACTCTGAGAAGGAGGTTATTATTTTCGAACGATCAAAACAAAAAAACACAGGAGGAAGAAATGGGAAAAATTGGATTAATCGGAGGAATGAGCTATGAATCAACAGGCGAATATTATCGGATTATAAACGAATTGGTTAATAAACGGCTTGGCGGATTGCATTCAGCTGAGATTGGAATGGAATCAGTTGATTTTGCTAAGATTGAAGTTTTGCAAAGGCAAGGAAAATGGAATGAATTGGAAATGATAATGATAGAGCTGGCGCAAAGGCTTGAAAAGGCTGGCGCGGATTGCATCGTTATCTGTACAAACACAATGCATAAGACTGCCCCTGCTGTTCAAGGTATGATTGGCATTCCATTAATTCATATTGCAGATGCAACAGCACAAAAAATCAAGGAAAAGGGTTTGAAAAAAGCACTTCTTCTCGGAACTCAAGTTACCATGGAGGAAGATTTTTACAAAAGGAAGCTAATTGTTGAGCACGGCATTGAGGTTGTAATACCCACAATCGAAGAAATGCGTTTAATTGATGATGTTATTTTTAACGAACTGTGTCGTGGTGTAATAGATTGGCATAGGCAAGTTGTGATTAATCGCATTATTGAATTGCAAGCCGCTAAAGGAGCAGAGTGTGTAATTCTTGGATGTACTGAACTTCCTTTGCTTATTAACCAAAAAAGTTTGAATAAACAGTTGGGAAGTGAGACAGCCATTCCATTATTTGACACAACAAACATTCACGCAGAAGCTGCGGTCAATTTTGCATTAGATGGTTAGAGCAATTTTTGAGATCTATATTTGCGGTATCGTTCAAGATAAACTTGAACGATTTTTTTAATATAATTATTCAATATTTTCTATTAAAAAGGTTTCAAGCTCTTTCCTAAGGCGGGCAGATATTCCAGAGCCTAGTAGATGATAATTTCAGGGTCCGAGCCTTTAAGAAGCATTAAGAAAAACAGTATTAAGTTGTTTTTTCGGTTGTGGATAAGTTAGTCTTGACAGAATGTTAGAATAACCTAACATAAGGTTAGATATAGATAACAAAATGTTTTAAATAATTAATTATATTGTCAAACTAAATCTGTTATAGGTGCGGCCAGGAAAATAGATCGTGAAATAGACGATAGATCCTGAATCAAGTTCAGAATGACAATTGCATTTTACATTTTGTAATTAAATAAATATATTATTAATAAGGAGAAAAAATATATAGATAATAAAAATAATAAAAAGGAGACTTAGAATGAAAAATAGAATCAAAGAATTTAGGGCAAAATATAATTTAACTCAGGAAGATTTAGGCAAAAAAGTTGGCGTAAGAAGGGAAACGATTGTTTTTCTGGAAAAAGGAAAATATAATCCTTCACTTAAACTTGCTTATGACATTGCAAAAGTTTTTGAGATAAAAGTTGATGAGTTATTTATTTTTGAGGAATAAAATATTAAAGGTCGATTATATAATTTTTAATAATAGGAGATTAAAAAAATGAAAAACTTACTTTGGTATTTAGGTTTCTTGTCTGTTTTGAGTTTATTGTATTTTATTGAAGGGAAAGCGGGATTTCTTGGTTTTCTTGGGTTTATGTCGTATTTTTCAATATACAAAATGGATGACGAAAGAATGGAAAAAAACATTGGCTTGGCGACAAGGAACGCTTTCGTGTATACAATATTTTTTGGATCTGTGGTGGTCGCGTATGGGTATATAACAAAAAATATCGGGATATTTCTTTCGGCATTCGTAATTCTTTTTGGAGGAGCTTTACTAATTTGTCTTCTGTCTTTATATTATTATGATAAAATGGACAGAAGATAAAAATATAATCAAACAGAAACAGAAACAGAAAGAGTTGAAAACTCTTTCTGTTTTGTTTGGAGTATTAAGAATAGGATTTTTTCACTTTTTATAAAATTATATTAGGAATATCATTCATTGAAATTTCTTGGAATGACAAAAAGTGAAGGAGTCCTAAAGAATTTATAAAAATATGTTACTTTTTTTAATATCTACCGTTGTAAAATTATTAGGTGAATAAAAAATCAAAGTCTATTATGTAACTACCAACAAAATTACCGCTCCCATACCAAGCATAATCAACCCGGCGATTAGATGTAATAATTTTATTTTTTCATTCCTCAATTTTTCCAGTTTTTTAGGATCCAGACCTTTGTAAACTCCTAGAGTAATCAAGATCATTGGGGAAATAAAGATTAAATTATAGAGTAGAAGCATCCAAAGGGCGGTGTTGAAAGTAGCGGTGTTGCCGAGCATTCCCATAACGACGATATAGGGACCGGAAGTACAGGGGAGTAAAAATAAACTCACTAAAAATCCAACAAAGAACGCGCCAATAGGCGAAGTGACGGAACGGATTAATTTTTTCATTCTTGGCCGCCAGCTCATCGGCACTTCCATGACAAAGCCTTTGCCGTACCAAAAGTAATCTTTTAAATTGAACAGTCCGACTAAAATTGCCAGAACGCCGATAATTTTCATAAAAGTGATGGAAAGTCCAGTACTGGCAACGGCGCCATATAATCCCAATCCTATCAAATAATAAGAAATGAACATTGAAAAGGAAAAAGCCAAGCCTGCCTGGAGAGATTTTTTTCGATTGTCATGAACTAGAATAGTAGATAACAAAAGAATCAAAACAGCAAACTCGCAGGGATTGATGGCGTCCACTAAGGCACCACTGATGACAATGGGAATAGTCAAATCAGTTTGGTTTATCGGAGAATTATCATTGGAATTATCATTTGAGTTGTCGGCGAATTCTTCGAAAAAGTTTATAATTGGCTTGTCGCCCATTATGCATTGTCCTTCAAAATAAAGCATTGGCACTCCGCGTTTGTTCAAAGGAATGCCTTCCTTCTGGCAAATTTCGTTAAATTCCTGAGCGCATTTTGCATCGCCGCTAATATTTTTTTCTTCAATATTATATTTTTCTAAAATATTGTTTTTTTGAAAATATTCATCTACTTTGACGCAATGAGCACATCCTGTGCTGAAAAATAAATAGTTTTGGGATGGAGCGGCTAATGTCACGTCGTCAGTTTGTCCAATACTAGTTATCAAAAATATAGCTAGGGCAAAAAATAAAGCAACAACTTTTTTCATTTTTTTGTTTTAAAAATTATTAGCTTAAGTCTTATGTATCTTTCCTTGTTAAGAAGAAGACTAAGAAGGGGAGATAGATTATCTAACCTTATTTCTCGTTCTTAAATATTTTGCGCGCACTCTAATTTTTTTATTGTCAATGGTTGCTGTTTAAAAATCTAGAAGTCGTTTTTTTAGTGGTAATATTTGAATGGCTAGATTTAGTTCTCTATCCGAAGACTTTGCAAGTTTGACTCATAAAATTAGTATTAAACGTTCAATACTTCATTATTTTAAACTAATCAGTCAACTTTGGCAAGCATGTGTTTTGTTAGCTCAATATATTTTGAGTAATAAATTGTGTTCCTGTCGTCGAGAGACCAAGCCTTACGATAGCTGGAATAACTCACTATTTATCTTGAGTTACAAAATGGACAGACTTATGTGGAGCCTTTCTTAATAGCGAGGTTGTTGCTTCTAAATGATTTGTGATAAAATATTGACATAATAAATAATTTGAAAATATGAATATAGTCCCAAAAGAAATGCCATCTGACAGTGCAGTTAAAATTTCTTCAAAAAAAAGAGGACAAGAAAATATTAAAAGAATTGAATCTGAAATTGCTGAATTTAGAAATGATGTAAAAAATAAATTTGAAAGTGATGATGCTGGTAAGATATTTGATGCATTAGAATTTATGCTTGAATTGCATTGTGAACAAGAAGACAGAATCGATGGAAATCCTTTCATAATTCACCCATTAGAAGTAGCGAGTGATTTAGTTAATAAATATGAAATTACAGAAGTAGATTTAATTATCGGAGCATTGTTACATGATTCAGTAGAAGATCAGTCTCTGAAGATTGTAGAGAAAACATCTAACGCGGAAATGATGAAATTAAGCGGAGAAGAATTACAAAATAGTGCGCTTGATGTTATTGCTAATAAATATGGAAAAAGAGTTAAGGAGCTTATTAAGGGTCTTACAAATCCAAATTTTAATAAAATTATAGAAGAATTAGAGATAAGAGGAATCAAAAAAGAAAAGAGAGATTTATATAAAGCTCACGTTAAAGAAGCAATTGAAAGTCAAGATGTTTTTGTAGTAAAGTTATCTGATTTTTTAAGAAACGCAGGAAATCTCCCAGAAATAGAACCTAAAAAAACTCATTTTATTAAAAAGTATGGTCCTGTTATAAAAGATGTTTTTATCCCAGCATTTGAGGAAATGTCGGAATCGCATCCTTTTCTCAAAAAAAGAGGCGATATTCTGTCAGAACTTAATGATATTTATGATATCAAGTATAAATCAGAACTGGATGAGATAAACAGTACAAGAGAAGAAAAGGAACAGTATTAAAAGTACGTAATTATAATAAAGAAAGATATTTTTCGGGAATTTAATAATTTCTTCGAAGATAAATATAAATCAAACTGAAGATAATTTGATGCCAAAAATAAATATGAACGAAAAATAAAAGCAGAGAACATAAATTGTCTCTGTTTTTATTATTTATAAATTTTTCTCCAAAGTAATAATTCTCTTATTCGCATCCCAAAGAAGAAAGGCAATCTGCTACCTGATCTTCCGGCAATTGATGGCAAAGAGAACATTCAATTCCTATGCTTTCAGATGGAACTATATCTTCAATTGTCATATCTTCCAAGTCATCAGGATTAATAAACTCAATCCCTTCTGGAATTTCAAACATTTTTTCATCAACAATCCAAGGTTTGCAATTAGTAACAGGCATCTCATAATCAATCATTTCTGTTCCTGTAGGAGCTTCTTGCTCTGAATCCATATCATCCATTTTAATTTTAAATCCTTGCATCATTTCTCCTAAAGTGCTATCACCCCAAACATATCCATATTCTCCATCGGAAACTATATAAAAGTTTTTCTGTATTTTTCCTCCCATTCTTGGTATAGGATTTTTCATATCATAATCAAGCCTGATTCTTTCTCCTGAAATATACATTACAGTTTTTATTTCATTGTCTTCCGCAATCTTATAAGTAGCTTCACACATTAAATCAGTCCTCATTTTTCCAGAGAAGAAGTCTCTTAAATTTCCTCCTTGCATTAATTCATCATCTTCATTATCATCTTTTTGATTATAGGAATCAGGATTGTCGACATTACCATCAGAGTGACATCCTGAATCTTTTTCATCAATTAATTTATCTTGGTCGTTGTCAATGCCATCAGAACATTGATAAATTTGTGCTTCATTCCTATCTCCAATATTTGTATTATTAGCCGATTTATTTCCGATTATAGCTGCAATAGTCCCAACCACAAATATAACTCCACCAATTATCAATATTTTTTTACCCATATTATTTCTTTATTTAATTATACTTATATAATATCATAAATAATATTTTAATCAATTGAAATATTGACTAACCGCTTACAAAAGCGGTTATTTTTATATCAAAAAAGTTAATTCGAATCTTTTTGTAATCTGTGGTAAAATATAGATATAATAAATAATTTATTGGCATGAAAAAAACTAAGGATAATTTTTTAGATGTTGCTTATTTTTCAATGGAGGTGGCTATTAATTCTGATATGTCTACATACAGTGGTGGTCTTGGAGTGTTGGCGGGCGATACATTGAAAACATTTGCTGATTTTAAATATTCAGCAATAGGGATTACGCTTTTGCATGAGCAAGGTTATGTGGAACAAAGTCTTGATTCAAAGGGACAGCAAGTAAGCAAATCTGAATTATGGAACAAGGAAGAATATTTGACAAAGCTTTCATTCACGATTGAAGTTCCATTGGGTGACCATTCTGTTGTTTGTACTGTTTGGAAATATGAAATTGTTGGGCAGTTTGGTGACGTTGTTCCTGTATATTTCCTAGATTCTAACCTTCCTCAAAATACTGATTATGATCGTACATTTACTAGCTATCTGTATGGAGGAGACAAATTTTACCGTCTTTGCCAAGAACAGCTGCTTGGGTTAGGAGGTTTGATATTATTGGAGAAGTTGAAATATAATTCTGAAAAAGTTCGTATTTATCATTTAAACGAGGGTCATGCCTCATTTGTCGGATTGGCGTTATATGAGCAGGCCAAAAAATTATTTTCAACAAATAATGAAGTCATGAAATACATTGGTTCGAAGCTAGTATTCACCACGCACACACCCGTAGAAGCAGGGCATGATCGTTTCTCAATAGATTATGTAAAAAAAGTTCTTCCTGCTAATTTGTTTGTAGAAATTCCAAAAGAGTGTTTTTTGAAAGAAAAACTTTGTATGACACGGTTATCGCTATATTTCTCTGGAATTGTAACTGGGGTGGCGAAGATGCATGAAAAAGTGACAGAAAAGATGTTTCCGGAATACGATATCATACCAGTAACAAATGGCGCTTATCATCTAGAGTGGATACACCCTAATTTAAAAAAGGTTTATGACGAATATATTCCTGAATGGTCTATTGATCCGTCTAGCTTACGAAAGGTAATTAGTATACCAGATAATAAAATATGGGATGCACATTTTGATGTAAAAAAGAAATTGATTGAATATGTAAATGAGTTTTCAGAAAACAAATTTTCGGCTGATGTTTGTACTCTTGGATATGCTCGTCGGTTTACGTCTTATAAACGGCCTGCTCTTATATTGGCTGATTTAGAGAGATTGGAAAGTATGATTGCTTCTGTTGGAAGTTTGCAAATAATTTTTGCTGGTAAGGCTCATCCTTGTGATGAAAGAGGAAAAAAATCAATCAAAAGTATTTTTGAAAAGATTCAAAAACATAAGGGGAAAATTACAATGGTATTTTTAGAAGATTATAATATGGATATGGCTAAAAAATTAGTTGCTGGAGTTGATATTTGGTTAAATACTCCTTTGCAAAGATATGAAGCTTCTGGTACTAGTGGAATGAAAGCAGCGTTTAATGGAGTGCCTCACTTGAGCGTACTAGATGGTTGGTGGCCAGAGGGATGGACTGAAGATGTAACAGGATGGTCAATTGGTACGAATTCATCAGAGGCTAGAATTGATAATCATGATAGTTGGAATTTAGAGGTCGATGATTTGTACAATAAATTGGCTACAAAAATTTTGCCTTTATATTATCAGGATCGTTCGGGATTTATAAGAATAATGAAACATGCTTGTGCATTGAATGGGTCACATTTTAATACTTATAGAATGATGAATGAGTATGTAGCAAAAGTGTACTTTCCATTGAAAAATGGATTAAACAAAAAATGGTAGTAAAAAAAGATGTTTAAATTATTGAAGAGAACAAATGCAATTATTTCATTTTTATCATCAACATAGATTTAAAAAGTTTATTCATTCAGAATTTTGGCTGTTTGAATTTTCTGTTTGGCTTCATACTTTCTCTCGGTCGATGATTGCCATATTCATACCTATTTTTTTATTACAAATTGGATACTCAATCGGAAATATAATGATTTTTTATTTTTTTCTTTATACTTTTAATGTACCATTTAATTTCGTGTCGCGATGGTTAATTTGTAAAATAGGTGCTAAAAAAGTAATTATCCTTGGTTCGTGTTTTTCGATTGCCTTTTTTTCTAGTTTGTATAGTCTCACATTAGATAATTGGATATTGTTGATTGCGATTGCATTCTTTGCTGCTGCTTATGATGCTCTCTATTGGGTTGCACATATTTTTCTTTTTATAAAGTGCAGTAAAAATGACGATAATGTTTCTGGAGATGTTAGCATTCTGTCTATTATTAAGAACATTGCTGGTATGATTGCTCCTGCACTAGGAGCTCTGATAATTATTCTTTTTAATAAAAATATTCTAATTGTTGTTAGTGTCGTTATTTTGGTTTTGTCGATCATACCGCTTTTTATGATTAGAGAAATTCCTGATAAACCAGAACAAAAGCAAATTTCTTTCTCATCGTTTTTTTCAAACTGGAAATTTGCAAAAGACTATCTATCTAGAGGATTTTTTAATATTCATTGCACGACTGAAAGTGTGATTTGGCCTTTGTTTATTTTTATGTTTTTTTCCAGTATTGAGTCCGTGGCAATTTTGCCAATAATTGTTTCAGCCACAGGAATTTTGTTTACTTTCTTTGCTGGAAAAGTAAATAAAATAAAAAGGAATAAAATGATAATCTCGGGAAGTTTTTTCATTGCAATAATTTGGATATTGAGACTTGTTATTGAAAATAGTACATTCTATTATATCAGCGTTTTTTTAGTTGGCGTATTTTCAATTTTAATTTATATTCCTCTTGATAGTAATATATTTGAAAAAGGTGAAAAAAGAGATACTCTCAGTACAGCAATGTATCGAAATGCAGTTGCTATGTTTTTCGGTGCGTTTTTTTATGGTCTGTTGTCGATTTTAATCAATATTTTTAATATAAGTTTTCTTTTAGCATCTTCCGGATTATTCTTCGTGATAATAATTAGTTATTTATCTGGATTTAAAAAATATAATTCAGTAGTGGAAACAGAGAGTGTTTGAAAATGTGTGATGTTGTAAATTTAAGAGACAGTTGAGCTAGGATAATGATTATTGATTGTTTTCCTTTACGAATATAATTTTTAGTAGTAATATTGAATTATAAAAATCAAACTAATATTTTAAGAAATAATTATGGTTACTTATGCAAAAAAAAGGATACTGATTATATTTACTGGGGGTACTATTGCAGGAAATGTTGCTGACAGTTACGTTACACAGGCAGTTAAATCAGATCCAAACAGTTTTTTGTCAATTGTTGATAACTCTTTAGAAATTATTAAAAAGAATTGGGGAATTGAGATCGAAACTGAGATTAAGGAGTTGTTTAATGTTGATAGTTCAAATATACTTCCGGAAAATTGGAAAATTTTAGCAGACACGGTCGCTGAATTCTATGATGAGTTTGATGCTTTCGTTATACTTCACGGAACAAATACTATGGGTTATACTTGTGCCGCGCTTTCTTTTGCATTTGAAAATATTAACAAGCCTGTCATTGTAACTGGTGCGCAAGTGCCTTTAGGATATTTAGGAAGTGATGCTACGACCAATCTTATAAATTCATTAAGGATTGCTGTTTGGGGGTATCATCCAGTTAAAGGCGTGGTATCTGTTTTTGGAAGTAAGATTATTTCAGGTACAAGAGTAAAAAAAGGGACTGATTTCGATTACGACCCTTTTAGCTCTTTTCAATCAGGTGCTTTGGGGCAGATAGGCCGTTTTATCAGAATAGATGAAACAGCATTAAACAAACATGTGGCATATTTATCCAAAGCTAAACCATTGGCAATTCAATCAAGAGTATTGAGTGTAAAGAGTGATTTTGATACTGCAAATATTGCTTCTTTAACAGAATTTCCTGGTATGTCTGTAGATATTTTCAAGTCACTTGTTGAAAATAATAATATCAAGGCTTTTGTTTTAAGGGCATTTGGAGCAGGGGATGCAAGTGCTCATTTGTTTTCAGGTTTTGAATATCTGAAAGAAAAACAAATTCCGATAGTTGTTACAAGTCAGGCGCCAAGTGGTGTTGCAAGTTTTCAAGTAAATG
>JAGLID010000074.1 GCA_023143145.1 Minisyncoccota bacterium
TATCGTAATAACAAAAAATAGTTATGATGCTTTCACAAACCCTGATTTAGACAAATTATTAAAAACAAAAAAGATAAAGCATATTATAATTACCGGTGTGCTTGGCGACGGCTGTGTCAACGCAACTATTCAAAACGGTTTTTCACTGGGTTATAATTTTCTTATTTTAAAAGATCTTATTGAAACCATGGACAGTAAAGATAGGCAACAATTATTAAAACTATTGAAAAAACATACTTGGCCGCTGCTTTACGGAAGAACAATCACATCTAAACAATTTATTAAACTAACACAGACCTTGTCGGTGAATTTTTGAAATATTAAACTTTTAAAACTATGACTGAATTACATTCACAAAAAAATTATAAAAATCTAATACAAGATATCGGATCAATTCTTGATGAAGGAAGAAAACAAGCCTATAAATCAGTAAATAGTATTCTTGTAAAAACATACTGGGAAATTGGTAAAAGAATTATTGAATTTGAACAAAATGGAAAAATTACTGCTGAATATGGCAGTAAACTTCTTATCAATCTTTCCAAGGAACTTTCTCCGATCGGAAAAGGTTTTAGCAGAAGCAATCTCACTTACATGAGGCTCTTATATATCAAATATCCAAAAAGTGAGACACTGTCTCACCAATTAAGCTGGAGCCATTATTTTGAACTTTTAAAAGTTGAGGATAATCTTGCTTATAGTTTTTATGAAAAACAATGCATCAAAGAAAAATGGTCAATTCGTGAATTTAAAAGACAAAAACAATCTATGCTTTTTGAGCGTATCGCGCTTAGTAAAGAAAAAGGCGAAATTTTAGAAATATCTAAAAAAGGACAGATTATTGAAACAGCAAAAGATATTATAAAAGAACCGTATGTGCTAGAATTTTTAGGAATTCCTGAAAACCACAAGTATTCGGAAAAAGAACTTGAACAAAAAATTATTGATAATTTACAAATGTTTTTACTTGAGCTCGGAAAAGGTTTTACGTTTGTAAAAAGGCAATTTCGCATTACGCTCAGCAATCGTCATTTTTATGCCGATCTTGTTTTTTATCATCGTATTTTAAAATGTTTCGTAATTATTGATCTAAAATTAGGAGAAGTAAACCACGGAGATGTTGGACAAATGAATATGTATCTCAATTATTTTAAAACAGAAGAAAATATAAAAGACGATAATGATCCAATTGGAATTATTCTTTCGGCAGAAAAAGAACATATTTCCGTAGAATACGCTCTTGGGGGAATTTCAAACCAGCTTTTTGTTTCAAAATATCAATTGTATTTACCAAAAAAAGAAGAACTGGAAGAAGAAGTCAAAAGGCTAGTCAAGTAAGCATGATAATCAAAAAATATATATTTTAATACTGATTTTAATATATACTTATTTTATGACCATAGACCAAATCATCAACAAAGTAAAAGAAAATGATCCAAAGGCTGATATTGATTTATTGAGTCTGGCTTATGATTTTGCGAATAAAGCGCATGGCAATCAAAAAAGAAGAACCGGCGAACCGTATATCCAGCACAGCCTGCACACCGCTTTCGTTTTGGCGCAAATCAAGGCTGATTTAAATACGGTTATTGCTGGAATTTTGCATGATGTTCCTGAAGACACAAAACGCACGCTTGAAGATGTAAAAGAAAATTTCGGTGATGAAATCGCTTTTTTAGTTGAAGG
>JAGLID010000075.1 GCA_023143145.1 Minisyncoccota bacterium
TATGAGTTTACACGTTTGATAAAAGAAGTTAAACCTGTCATTGTATCCATGGAAAACGTACCTACTCTATTAAAATTTAAAAAAGAGCCTGTTTTTTTAAATTTTGTAAAAAGTTTAAAAAAAGAAGGATATTCTGTATGGCATGACATAGTTTATGCTCCCGATTATGGCATTCCACAAAAGAGAAAAAGATTAGTTTTATTAGCATCTAAAATGGGTGAGATTACATTATTGCCGCCAACACATAAGCCAGAACAATATGTTTCAGTAAGAAATGCTATTGGAAATTTGGAAAAAATCAAATCAGGAGCATATTCAAAAGATGATTTTCTGCATAGAGCGGCTTTATTATCTGATAAAAATTTAGAGAGAATTAAACAATCTAAACCGGGAGGAAGCTGGAAGACAGATTGGGACGAAAATTTAAAATTAGAGTGCCATAAAAATAAAAAAGGAAAAACTTATGGTAGTGTATATGGCCGTATGTTGTGGGATGAACCATCGCCAACAATGACAACTTTTTGCACAGGGATTGGAAATGGCAGATTTGGTCACCCTGAGCAAGATCGGGCTATATCATTAAGAGAAGCATCAATATTACAAAGTTTTCCTGATGATTATAAGTTCGTTGATAAACAGGAAAATTTAAAACCTGGGCTAATTTCAAAACACATTGGCAATGCTGTTCCCCCAAAACTTGGAGAAATTATAGGAAAAAGTATTGTTGAACATTTAAAAGGTGCTAATCATGGCAAAAAATAAATTTTCAGATAAAGAATTAGAATCTATTCAAGAGGAAGTAGACACAAACTACAAATTATATGATTATAGAACAAAAGATTATCCATTTGAAGTGATTTCCTCAAAGTTTGGTGATAAAAATGATCCCAATTCAACTTTGTATATTCCTGATTACCAGAGAAAATTTGTTTGGGATCCTAAAAAACAATCAAAATTTATTGAATCCGTTTTGCTGGGGGTGCCATTAACTCCTTTTCTTGTTTCTGAAGATGAGGACGGCAGGTTGGAGATTATTGACGGCTCGCAAAGAATCAGAACTTTAATTGCATTTTTTGAAAATAAATTAAAGTTGAGAAATCTTAATAAACTAGAAAATATCAATACTGCTAAATATAAGGATTTGCCTAAAAGGTCTCAAACTTATTTTAAAAATAGAGATTTTAAATTTATTATTGCAGATACTGCAATAGATGCAATTAAACAAGATATATTTGAACGAATAAATACAACCAGTGAAAAACTTTCGGATAGTGAAATAAGAAAAGGCTCTTATTCCGGAAAATTTTATGAAATCATCCTGGAATTAAAAGATAATGAAGCGTTTAGAAAGATTTGTCCAATCTCAAAACAAAAAGCAAATAGAGGAGAGTATGAGGAGCTAATACTAAGATTTTTTGCCTATATTGATAGATATAAAGACGTCAAACGAGACGTTGCTATTTTCTTAAATGATTATTTAGAGGGTATGAATGATATTGATTTTGATAAAGAGTTTTATATAACGGCATTTGATAGTATGGAAAGTTTTATTACTAAATTTTTTCCTATTGGTTTTAGGAAAGAACCAAATTCGAACTCCACACCAAGAGTTAGATTTGAAGCAATTGCCGTAGGTGTATATTTAGCCTTAAAAGAAAATAGTGACTTGAAAAATCCAAAGATGGATTGGCTTGAATCTGACGGCTTTAAAATTCAAACTACTTCTGACTCAAGCAATAATCCTAATAGGCTAAAAGATAGAGTAGAGTTTGTTCGAGATGGCTTATTGGATAAACTTGATGCAGATAGGTTGAAAAATGGATAATGCAAAAAATGATTTTGATTATAGAAAAATAGAAGTAGAAGATTATTTTTCATTTTTGAAAATAATTAATGATGATGCTACTCTAATAAAATATGTAAATGGTGCTGAAATTGTGGAAAAAAAAATTTCAAATAAACTTCAAACAATGTTTATTGCCAATGCTTTTTTGATTTTATATAATTTAATAGAATCAACTGTAAAAAATTCTATAGTTGAAATTTATAATAAAATTAAAGAAGATAAAAATAGCTATGAAAATTTATCAGAAAATTTGCAAAAAATTTGGATAAATCAAAAAATAGATAATTTAAAAGAAGGAACATATAATCACGACACTTTGTTAAAGACTATACAAAATATAGCAAAAAATGTTTTAGCAAAAGAAACAATAGCATTATCAAAAGATGATATTAATATTTCTGGAAATATTGATGCAAAAAAAATAAGAGAGCTTGCTGAAAATATTGGATTTGAAAAATCAAGCAATGGACGGAATTTGCAAAATATCAAGGATAAAAGGAATCGTTTAGCTCATGGAGAACAGACATTTTACGATGTTGGAAAAAATTTTACTTTTAAGGAGTTGAATGGTTTTAAACAAGAGACATTTGATTATTTAACGGATGTAATTGAAAAAATAGAAAAGTTTATTGTTGATCAAGAATATGTTGCAAATTAATTGGTGCTGATTTGTTATGAAACCATTGATAGCCATTAGAAGTAATTTGTTCTGAAGGACTTAAATCATCTTGGTTGTTATTATAGCACTTGCTAAGCCGAACAAAAAAATGCAGCGGACGCAAAAAGCCGCGCCGCTGATTTTGACG
>JAGLID010000076.1 GCA_023143145.1 Minisyncoccota bacterium
CGTATAGATACTCAAGTCAACACAGTACTATAGCATGCATTGAAAATCTTGTCAATAGCTGAAAATCAATATGTTATATGTATATATTATTGAAAAAATTAGTCATAAAAAAAGAATAGAGGTTCGTTTTTACAAACTTTCCATTTTTATAGGGATGATGCTATTTTGATAGCTCTTCATTGATTCTCTCGACAGCATCTTTAATGTATTCAATCGTACTTTTCGATCTACTGCTTGAGATGAGACTCCTTGGTCTTGCTCGAAAAACTTTCATTACTTCTACTATCAAAATACCTGTGGAAGTTTCTCTTACAATGAATATTGATTTTTTGACATTAATTGTAAATCCTTCAAAGCCTGTCTCGTTGCCAATGGCGTTTTTAATCATCTGCATAGCAGAACTAATGTTTTCTGAGAAGGCATCCTCGTTTGAAGGTTGATCTCGCTCTGAAGACCGAAGATGTCAATCCTTGTCTATGACTAGAATTTGTATTATTTCTCCGTGGTCATTTCTTAAATTTCTGATTATATCGCTTATCTTTTTCTTTTCCTCTTGTCCCATGTTTTCACCTCCTAGTGTTTATAAATGTATGGGATAATTAAATAAATTATATGTTATGTAAAAAAATGTCAAGAGCTTAAAATATGCTAAGATATAATAAAAAAAGTGGCATTGTGTAATGTCACTTTTTGAAAAGCTTTATGTGTTTGTGAAAATATAAATTATTTTTTCTTTAATTCTTGTTCAGCTTGAGATAGAGATTCGATTAAATTTTCGATATTTCCTTCGAGAATATTTTCAACCTCGTGCCAGCTTTTTTTGATTCTGTGGTCGGTGATTCGGTCTTGTGGAAAATTGTAAGTTCTGATTTTTTCGCTTCGATCTCCAGTTCCAATCTGGCTTTTTCTGGCGCCAGATTCTTCTTTCTCTCTTCTCTCTTCTTCAATTGCCAAAAGTCTGGAGCGTAAAATTTGCATCGCTTTTGTCTTATTCTTGAGTTGTGATTTTTCATCTTGGCAAGAAACAACTAGACCACTTGGTGCATGAGTAATTCTGATTGCTGAATCGGTTGTGTTAACACTTTGTCCTCCTGGGCCGGAAGATCGAAATACATCAATTTTCAAATCTTCATTTTTGATTACCAAATCAGTTTCTTCGGCTTGAGGTAGGACAACAACTGTAACTGTTGAAGTGTGAATTCTTCCTTGCTTTTCTGTTTCTGGAGTTCTTTGTACACGATGTACTCCACTTTCATATTTCATTTTTGAATATACATCTTGCCCGTTAACTTCAAAAATAATTTCCTTAAACCCGCCAACAGAACTTCTGTTTGAATTCAAAATTATTGTTTTCCATCCAATTTGTTTTTCAATAAATTTTGCATACATTCGAAACAGCTCACTTGCAAATAAACCAGCTTCGTCTCCACCAGCACCAGCTCTGATTTCAATTATAACATCTTTTTCGTCTTTTGGATCTTTTGGAATTATTAAAAAATTTATTTCTTTTTTTATTTCAGTAATCATATCTTCCAGAGATTCGTTTTCTTCGATTGCAAGTTCAATTAATTCTTTGTCCTGATCTTCTTTGATTATTTCCATATTATATTCAATATCTTTCTCGATTTTGAGATATTGTTCATATTTATCTTTAATTTCTTTTAATTTACATTGTTTTTTACTGAGATTTTTAAATTTTTTCATGTCAAAAATGGCTTCACTAGCACTTAGCTCTTTTGTAATTTGATTGTATTCTTCTTTTATTTTTTCTAGTTTGTCTTTCATATTTTTTATATTAAATGACCCTATTTCTGCCTATATTAAAATATATACGCTAAAATAGGGTCATTTACAATTATAGAGTTATTTTTCAGTTTTAGCATCTTCAATATTCTGTTTAGCCTCAATCTTTTTCTTTGATTTTTCATCTCGTTTTGTTGTCTTTGATCTTATTTTTCCACCTTTTTTCTTGGTCATTTTCATGAATCTCTCAACTCTTCCAGTAGAATCAACCATTTTTTGCTTTCCAGTATAAACTGGATGGCATGCACCACATACCTCAACACTAATAACATCAATGGTAGATTTCGTTACAAAAGTATTTCCACAAACACATTTTACTTTACATTCTTCATACTTTGGATGTATATCTTTTTTCATACTTTCTTTTTGAAATATAATTAAAATTTACATTTTTTAAATGCAAGCAAATTCTAACAGATATTTTTCATTTTGGCAAGTCTTTGCATAATTTATGTTATTGGGTAGATTTGTAGTGTTCGTTTTTGTGTTCTATTGTAAAAAGTATAACAGAAGTATAATTATAGTACTGGAAGGTTTTTTGGGATGTGATTGAAGAAGAATTTTGATGTTTGACTTCTTAGTTTAAAAGTTGTATTCTTAACTTAATTAAATGATAATTTATATAAATTAATGATAAACAATAATTTAACAGAAGATTCAAATAATAATAAATCTGAGTCAAGTTTTTTTTCTGAAGTAAAAAGTTTTTTTTTCGAGACAATTAAAGTAGTGATTTTAAGCTTAATCGTCATTGTAGGAATTAGATCTTTCGTTATGCAACCATTTTTTGTGAGTGGTCAAAGTATGGAGCCTAATTTTCATGATGGAGATTATTTAATTGTTGATGAGGTCAGCTATAGATTTAGAGATCCAGAGCGAGGTGATACAATTATTTTTCATTATCCAAATGATATAAGATTATTTTATATAAAAAGAATAATTGGTCTTCCAGGAGAAAAGATTGAAATCGAGGATAATGTTATTACAATATTTAACGCCGAAAATCCAGGTGGTCTGAAGCTTAATGAGAATCTATATATACCATCAGAAAAGATAATTGCTGGTAATCACTCGAAAGAGTTGAAGAATGATGAATATTATGTTTTGGGTGATAAT
>JAGLID010000077.1 GCA_023143145.1 Minisyncoccota bacterium
GGATTGAATTTTGTAATGGTTGTTTGACTTGTGATTCAACCGGACTATGTAATATTAGAGATGATATGCAAATGATATATTCAAAACTAGAAGATGCAGACCTTATTATTTTGGGAAGTCCGACATATTTTGATAATGTGACTGGAATGATGAAAAATTTTATCGATCGACTTGAACCACTCTTAGCTCAAGACAAATTAAAAGAAAAGAAAATTGCTTTTGTTGTTGTCGGGCAAGAGAGTAATAAATCTATTGAGAGCACTATTGGTTATTTCGAAAAATTTGCAAATAAAGTTTCTATGATTGTGGTAGGCGATTTAAGCTTTATTGCAAAAGACGATCAGGACGTTGAAAGTAAACCTGAAGAGATTGCAAAGATTGATGAGTTTATAAAAAATATAATAGGTAAAAATTAATTATTAATTTATATTTAAAGTTATGCCAAGAATAAAAAAGGAGTTGCAAGAGGTAAAAAAGAAAAAAAGAAAAAAAATGACTTCTGTTCAAGTGATAAAAGGAATGAAGGATATCTTGCCTCCTGAACAACTATTTTGGGATTATGTTATTGAAAATAGTAGAAAATTATGTAAGGATTTTGGATTTGGAAGAATTGAAACTCCAATTGTAGAACAAACTGAATTATTTCAAAGGGGAGTTGGGGATAATACTGATATTGTTGAAAAGGAAATGTTCACATTTGAAACTCAAGGGAAAGACAGAATTTCTTTGAGACCTGAGGGTACAGCGGGATTAGTTAGGGCTTATATTGAAAACGGAATGAGTAAGTGGTCTCAGCCTGTAAAATTGTATTATGAAGGTCCAATGTTTCGTTATGAAAAACCGCAAGCTGGAAGATATCGACAGTTTCATCAATTTGGATTTGAAATTTTTGGAGACGAAGGATCAGCAATAGATGCTCAAGTGATATATTTAGCCTGGAAAATTTTTCAAAAATTAGGTATTAAAGACATAAATATTCAAATTAATAGTATTGGTTGCGCTGAATGTAGATCAAGCTATAAGAAATTGCTTCAA
Source organism: Minisyncoccota bacterium (assembly GCA_023143145.1). Lineage (GTDB taxonomy): Bacteria > Patescibacteriota > Minisyncoccia > JAHIHE01 > JAGLIN01 > JAGLLA01. The sequence continues at coordinate 1,036 of JAGLID010000077.1, forward strand.
GACTATTATGAAATGAAAATTAACAAGCTATGTATTGATTGCAAGAGAAGACTCGATAGCAATCCTTTGCGACTTTTGGATTGCAAGGAAGAGAAATGTATGCAGGTTGCAACATCTGCTCCTCAAATTATAGATCATTTATGTGTGATTTGTCATGATCATTTCAGAAGTGTTTTGGAATTTTTAGATGAAGTTGAAATTACTTATGTCCTCAATTCAAGATTGGTCAGAGGATTAGATTATTATTCAAAGACGGTTTTCGAAGTTTGGGAAAATAATTCTGAAGGAGGACAGTCATCATTGGGTGGTGGTGGGAGATATGATGGCTTGGTGGAAATGTTGGGAGGAGAGGAAACTCCTGCAGTTGGATTTTCTTTTGGAATCGAGAGAGTAGTAGAGAGTTTACTTAAGAAAGAAATTCAATTAAATTATAATGTCAAAAAGGAAGTTTTTTTAATTCAGTTAGGAGACAAGGCCAGAAAAAAAATACTACGACTTTTTGATAAACTGGTAGACAGTAATATTACTGTTGGTGAATCTTTGGGTAGAGGGAGTATTAAGTCTCAATTAAGAATGGCAAACAAATTCAATTCAAAACTAGCTTTGATTATTGGTCAAAAAGAGGCGTTAGATAATACAGTTATTATCAGGGATATGGAAAGCGGAATGCAGGAAGTTATTGTAATGGACAGTGTTATTGAAGAAGTTAAGAAGAGGTTAAAAGGATAAATGTAATAATAATTTAATTTATGGTATGTATTTTTTGTAAAATTATAAACAAAGAAAGCCCCTCTGATGTTGTTTTTGAGGATGAGACTGTACTTGCATTTAAAAATATAAATCCCATTGCTCCAGTTCATATTCTTGTGATACCGAAAAGACACATAAGTTCTGTTGTTGATATAAAAATTGAAGATACAGATTTGATGGGCAAGTTAATTTTTGTAGCTAAGAAACTTGCCTGTGATTTTGGTGTTTCACAAACGGGATATAAAATTCTCATTAGAGTTGGAAAAGACGGAGGACAAGAAATACAGCATATTCATTTGCATTTAATCGGTGGAAAGAAATTGACTAGTTTAAGTTAAGAGAAGCGTTATTTATCTTTACAATAAACATTATAAGCAGTATTCTTGCCAAAATATTTTTTTGTGCTATACTATTTTCGTGAGGTTTTTCAAATTAATTAAAATAAATAGAAAGTGAGAGTGATAAAAGATGATAGAAGTTAAGAAAAAAGACAATGAGAGTATTGGAAGTCTTTTAAGGCGATTTTCGAAAAAAGTTCAGCAAAGCGGTCTTCTTATACAAGCAAGAAGTTCAAGATTTAGAGAAAGAACTCCAAGTAGAACAGAAAGAAGAAAAGGCGCTTTAAGAAGAAACGAAATTGTTTGTGAAAAGGAAAAACTGAGAAAACTTGGTAAGTTAGAAGACGATTACAAGACAAATTATCGATCAAATTAATTTTGTTAAATATCGTAAAATGAATTTAAAAGAAAAGATTAATTCTAGCCTCAAGGATTCTATGAAAAGCGGAGATGTAAAAGTCCGTGGAGTTTTAAGGATGTTAAATTCTGATATAAAAAATTTCGAAATTGAGAAAAAGATGGAAGTAAATGATGATGATATTCTTGCGATTGTAAAAAAAAATGTTAAAAGAAGAAAAGATTCGATTGAGCAATATACAATGGGAGGTCGAAAAGATTTGGCAGAAAATGAAAATGAGGAATTATTAATTTTGGAAAAATATATGCCAGAGCAAATGGGTGAAGATCAAATTCGCGAAATCGTTCAAAATGTTATTAAACAATTTGGAGAAGCAAGTCCCTCTGATTTCGGAAAAATAATTGGCATGTCAGTTAAAGAAACAAAAGGATTAGTTGACGGAAATGTAATTAGTAGAATTGTCAAAGAGGAGCTGAATGAATAGAAGTCCTCGATTATTTTTGTTTTTTTTTGATTTATAAGGGCGTATTATATACGCCTTTATGTTGCATATAATCTTAATTATTACGTTACAACTCTGTGATTTTTAGTGTTTGCTAGATTGATAATGTTTTTAAGTGATTTTACATATGATCTTTTAATATAAACATAAATTAATTGATAGCTGATAACAAACTTTAAATAGGTTCTGAGTAGTAAGTTTCTTATCGTAATGATTAATATGCGAACAATGGTCATTTTAGTATTGGTGTTTCTTTTGATATTGATTTAATAATTAGATGAATAAAATATATATTTATTAAGCATTTTATGATTTTACAAATAAAAAATTTTACAAAACAAAAAATAAATAAGAAATATTTAGATAAAATTGCAGAGGAAACTTTGAAAGTTGCTAAAGTAAAAATTCCAGTTGAAATAAGCTTGGTAATTACAGGAGAGAAGAGAATTAAATCTTTAAATAAAAAATATCGAGGAATTAATAAAGTCACTGATGTCTTGTCGTTTGGAAATGAAGATTTGAATGATACTATAAAATTTATAATTCCACCTGAAGACATTTTACAATTTGGACAAATTTTTATTTGTTATCCTAAAATTGAAAAGCAGGCAAAGCAAAAGAAGCATTCCTGCAAGAAAGAGTTTTCAATTTTATTAATTCATGGTATATTACATTTAATTGGATATGATCACAAGGAAAGTTACGAGAATTCGGAGATGAAGGAGCTAGAAGTAATGGTTTTTGATGCTTTGTAGAGAATAAATTTTAATATTTCTCCGAATGTAAACGACACTATATGGTTGTCGTTTCCGATATCACCTGGTATTGTGCATAGTATGTCTAATTTTAAATTTTGACATAATTATAATGTTTCATTTTAAAAGATTTGTAAAAAGTATTTCATATGCTAGTAGAGGAATAAGAAGTGCTTTTAAGGAACAAAATTTTAAGATTCAAGTATTATTTGCAATTATCGTCATTTTTTTAATGATAATTTTTCATCTTAAACTGTGGGAGACAATAGTTTTATTAATGATGATTATTTTGGTTTTAGTTCTTGAAATTATAAATTCAATTTTTGAAAGAATTGTTGATATCCTTGAACCCAGAGTCCATCCATATGCAAAAAATATAAAAGATATGATGGCAGCGGCAGTTTTGTTAGCATCGTTAGGCGCATTGATTATTGGATGTTTGATTTTTTGGCCATATTTTGGGAGAATTATATAATTTTCAGCATAAAAGCTTTGATATTTTTTAAAAATGTATTATAATAAGATTATATATAAATTAGTGTTTGTTTTCTGTTTGTGAAATGTTTATCATATATTTTATTATTTTTTGTTTATTTCGTTTTAATTAAAAATTATGGCAAGAGGAGATATATTAATTGGGATAGATATTGGAAGTAGCGTCATCAGAACCATTATTTCTCAAAAGCAAGAAGGTGACAGCAAGCCTTTGATTTTGGGAGTGGGGACGGCACCATCAAATGGTATTAATAATGGAGTTATAGTTGATATTGAAGAAACCATTGGGGCTATTACGAAGTCAAAAGAGGCTGCAGAAAGAACGGCTGGTATTCCAATTGAACATGCTTATATTAGTATAAATGGTAAACATACATCTTCTCAATTTTCAAAGGGAGTTGTTGCTGTTTCGCGAGCAGATGGTGAAGTTAGTGAAGAAGATATAAGTCGAGTTGTAACAGCTTCTCAGGCCATATCAATGCCAAATAATAAAGAAATAATTGCGGTTATTCCTTGTGGTTATACGATAGATGGACAAGAGCGGATTAAAGATCCTATTGGAATGAATGGCGTTAGATTGGAAATTAATGCTTTGATAATAGAAGGTATGGCTCCTTATATGAAAAATTTATATAAATGCGTTCAGCAATGTGGAATTGATGTGGATGATTTGGTTTTTGCTCCTCTTGCGGCTTCAAAAGCTGTTCTCTCAAAAAGGCAAATGGAGCTTGGAGTTGTTGAAATTGATATCGGAAAAACCTCTACTGGTGTTTCTGTTTTTGAAGATGGTGGTATAATACATTCTGCAGTTGTGCCGGTCGGAGCTGGTCATATAACTAATGACATAGCCATTGGACTTCGTACTTCAATCGATGTTGCTGAAAAGATAAAGCTTGAATATGGAACCACACTTGTTAAGGAAATGAATAAAAAAGATCGAATAGATTTATCAAAGATTAGTAAAGATGAAGAAGGTATATTTACGAGGAAATATATTGCAGAAATTATTGAAGCCAGAGTAGAGGAAATATTTATTATGGTTGATAAAGAGCT
>JAGLID010000078.1 GCA_023143145.1 Minisyncoccota bacterium
TCCGCTGGCGTAACACCCAATAACATATCCACTTCCCTCATCTACAACACAAACTTCAGTTTCAGAAACAGCATCTTCCCCTAAAAGCTGATAGAAGCCATCCTCGTTCTGCCCGTTCTTACTACCCGGAGGAGGAATACTTCCCGCGGGAGGAACATTTTTTCCAGAAGGATTAACCGTTTCTGCACAAGAAACTTCGGGTGGTGTAGTATCTACCCATTCTTTTGTAACTTCATCACAAACTACTCTACCATCTTTACCGAATACGCAAGCTTTTATAACATCCATACCTAATCCCAAAATACCCTGCTCTGCTTCATAAGTAAACCCAGCGTTTCCAGCGCTATCGGTATTTCCAGAACCAATCGCACCCATATTCGGACCTGAAACAATTTCAAAACTTACAAGCGCGTCTGAAATGACAGCAGAACTTAACGGGGAGTCTGATGTCACTGAAGCAATAACGGAATGCATTTGTTCTGGCGTGCCAAGTTCATTAATGGCAGTGTCTGGATTCAAGTCAATAGCAATTGGTATTTCAATTGAAATTTCCTGTTCGCCAATAGACACTCCACTATCATCTCGAAATTCAACAGTACATAATACTGAAGACCCCGCAAGAGATGGGACACTCGGCACAGTGATTGTTTCAGTGAAACTTGTTGTTTCTCCGCTTGTTACTGTTTGCGATGTGGGAGCAAAAGTTACTTCTAAAGGATCACATCCAACAGGAACAGGGGTAACGGTTATAGGAAGATTGCCTAATCCCAGCAGAATTGCATCAGCAATATTATCACCACTTGAGCTTAACGCCTGAACAGAACCGCCAGTTGCAGCTGCTAAAGCATCAAGTTCAGTACCCGGCGAACCAGTTGTTGCTTTCAAACCAATAATAATAATATTTTGCGCGTTAAGCACCGCTGATGTAGAATTATGATCATTCATATGCATTCCGTCTGGACCATGAAAAGGGGCGTCAGTAGCAACAATAAGAACACGCGTTACATCTGGATCATCGCGCCATCCGCAATTTTCTTGTATTCCAAGAGTAGGATCATTAAAATCCCCAGGACCAGCGGCAGCTACGATAGCGTCATATTGAGCTTCTTGTACATCACCCCCGCCACCGGCAGATAAGTTAGCTATTCCAGTAAGCCAAGCTATTTTCGATGAATTCATAGTGCTTAATGAACGATAGACCCAATCTTTAGGAAGATAACTACCATCACTGCCATACGGATCAAAAGGATAATCACGAAAACCCGCAACCGCAAATTGAGCATCTGGACTTTCAGCTATAACATTATCATAAATACTTGGAGCGGCTATTTGAAGATTGCCAATATCATCTATAAAAGATCCTGTTTCATCTTCCAATAAACACACATCAATTTTAGGAGGAATAACTGGCGTAGTGACCGTTTTAGATATCACCATTGATTCGCCCACCGCCAAAGTCTCATTTATCGTTGGTGGATCAACCGGATTATCACCATTTGCAACGGTGATGCTGGCAAAACTCGAGAAGACTAAACCGACAATAGAAAAAGCTGAAATAATTATTTTATATTTTTTCATATATTTATCGTTAGTTAATTATTTCAAAATTAACTGATTAATATATAGAAATTTATAATAATAAAATTTCGACCTTTAAATATTTTATTATTATAAGTTGAACATTTTCGATTAAATCATAAATATAATAATTATTTTGATAATTTCTTCTATCAATAAACAGTGTTTATCGCATAAAAAACAACCTGCTTAATTTTTTACGGCTGTGTTTCTGTTCGGAATTATTTCTTTAGTTTCACTTAATACGGAGAACTAATTGATAATCATCCAAATCTTTAAATTTTATCCTCTCTTCAATCTTTATACTGCTACATAATGTTTAAAGTTATTAATCTTGCTTAAAATAACAATTGAATTTGTTTGTCATATAACCCACCAGCATTGTAATTATCCTCCTTATAAAAAACTTGTCAAGGGTGGATATCTTTTTTAAAAAATGCTCTGTAGGCTTTGCTGGGTGTCAGAGCATTTGAAACTATTTGAATGATATGTAGTTTCTGATTTTGAAAATTTAATTAGAATATAGTTTTAGGTTTCTTCAAGTTGTAAGTTTTATTTATGTGCTACAAATATAACACTGCTCTCTTTTTCCCATATTATATCCACTCTGGAAAAACCTGCATCTTGAAAAAGTTTCATTTGTGTTTCCTTTGAAAACGGTATGTCAATATGATAAGTTCCATTGTCAATTTCTGGATGAATTTTCTTTAGAGCTAAATATTCGTTAAAAATTTCTTTTTCTTCTTTTCTCTTTACCACATAATCACCTTCGATATAGCAAGCACCCTTTTGCAATGAATTACAGATAGAGCTATAAACTTTCATCTTATCATCTTGCTCCAGATGATGCATAGTCATAGCAGAAACAATAAAATTATATTTATCCGGTTTATATGTGAATTCTAGATATGAATCTTCTACCGTTATAATATTTTCATCATAAGAACAATATTTCTCTTTCAATTCAGACAGCATCTCACTTGAAAGATCAACACATGTGAGAATCGCATTAGGTGCTTTTTTAAAAATGCCTTCGATTTCGAGACCAGTTCCACAACCCAAATCAAGGATGTTTATGATATCATTCGTGTCTGGGATAGGAAAACTGATGGTTTTATAAAAATTGTTAAAATCACCAGCTATAACTCCTTTCATATGATCGTCATAACTTCTAGCTCTCAGATTAAAAAAATCGGTCATTTCCTCAATTTTATTATCATTATTCAAATTATTTGTTTTCATAAAAATATATATATTTAAATATATTGTAATCTTAGTTTATTAAAGTATATATAGATTATATTTATTTGTAAATACTATTTCAGACACTCATCAAGTTTATAAAAAACAATCCCTTGTTTAAGCGATAATTTGATTGCTCGGATGGGACAGTTTTGAACATTTGATTGGGAGAAAGCGCTTCCTGTTTCAGAATTGGTTATCAGAAATATTCGGTAGTTGTTGATTTTGGTTTGAAACTCAGTAATATCTTAAACGATACAAAATATAGTTCTTTAAACATAGCTTCAAATATGATAGAATAGACACATAAACAATTATCGAAAAATAAATGAAACAAATTATCGAAGAAGAAAAACTCTATCATGATGTCCCGATTGAACATATCTTAAAAGAATTTAATACTAGTTCCAAGGGTCTGGATCACGAGGAAGCAAAAAAACGTCTCGAAAAAGACGGTCTAAATAAATTAATTGAGAAGAAACCATATTCGGCTCTTTCTTTATTTATAGAACAGTTCAAGAATCCCCTTATCTATATTCTAGTCTTTGCTATGATATTAAGTTTTCTGACAGGTCATATTAGCGATGCATTGATTATTGCCCTGGTAATATTTGTCACTAATGTTGTTGGTTTCATTCAAGAATTCAAAGCCAACAAAGCCCTTGAAGAACTTAATTCAACAATTGTCTTCAAGGCTCGCGTTCTTAGAGAAGGAAAATTGATAATTATCAAACAAGACGAAATCGTCTGCGGTGATATAATCGAAATTTTTCCAGGTGACATTGTGTCTGCTGACGCAAGATTAATTGAGTCTAATGATTTGAAAGTTTCCGAAGCTTCACTTACAGGAGAGTCCTATCCTTCCAAAAAATTTGTAGGAACCTCAAAAACTGATGCTCCTCTTGCTGATCGAGAAAATATGATTTATCAAGGTACGGCAATTAACGAAGGTACGGGAAGGGCAATTGTTGTCGCAACAGGAGAGAATACAGAAATTGGAAAAATTGCCAGTATGATTGAAAACACAAAAGAAATTATTACTCCCCTTCAAAAACAGATAAATGATTTTGGGAAATGGCTAGGAATATTCTTGGTACTTGTTAATATTGTGATTTTTGGAATTGGAATTATATTAGGTCGGGATCCTTTTGAAATGTTTATGATATCAGTTGTCATGGTTGTTTCAGCTGTACCAGAAGGCTTGATACCGGCAATGGGAATTATCCTCGCCTTAGGAATGCAAAAACTAATTAAGAAAAAAGGATTAGTGCGAAAAGTGGTCTCTGCAGAAACTCTAGGCTCAGTAACAATTATTTGTACAGACAAGACTGGAACTTTGACCGAAGGAGAGATGACTGTGAACAGTATAATCACAACTTCTGAAAATGTGAAACTCAATTCTGTCCACAAAAATAACAAAGATTTTGACAATTCGGTCCTGACTGCTCTTCGAATCGGTGTCTTGTCAAATAATGCTGTAATTGAAAGAAAAGATGAGACTGGTAATGATGTTATTATCGGTAATGTCACAGAAAAGGCATTGCTTAAAGTCGGATTGATTTATGATTTTTTTCGCGATAATCTTGAGCTCAGTGAAAAGAGAATAGCAGAAATCCCCTTTTCTTCAAAGGATAAAATAATGGCAACATTGCATCATGACGTTGAAGATAAAAATATTATGTATGTTAAAGGAGCACCAGAAAAAATCTTACCTCTATGTAAAAAAGCGCTCGATAATAATGACGAAATTGATTTTGATGCAGAAAAGTTAGAAGAGATGGAAAACAAAATTGATACTATTACAAAACAGGGACAAAGAGTTTTGGCAGTTGCTTATAAGAAAAAAGGGCTAGATGGAAAAAACAAAATTCACTCTGACGATATTAATGAATTGGTATTTGTGGGGATTTTTGCCATCAAAGATAAAATCAGAACTGATGCAAAAGAAGCAATTGCCCTGTGTGAGAAAGCAGGAGTGAAAGTGGCAATGATTACGGGAGATCATTCAAAAACTGCCATTGCAATCGCACGTGAATTAGGACTGAAAGTTTCTGCGAAAAACGTTCTGGAAGGAAGCCAAATCGACAATCTCAGTGATGATGAATTAAGAAAGTGCATCAGCGACATTGTTGTCTATGCTCGCGTTGAACCAAAACATAAATTGAGAATTGTGACACTACTTCAAGAAAATGGCGAAACTGTCGCCATGACTGGTGATGGCATAAACGACGCACCGGCTTTGAAAAAATCTGACATTGGTGTGGTTATGGGCAATGGTACTGATGTTGCTAAGCAGGTCGCTGATCTGGTTTTGCTTGATAGTAGATTTATGACGATGGTTGAGGCCATCAAACAAGGAAGAACAACTTTTCACAATATCAGAAAAGTCATTGTCTATCTTTTCACAGACTGTTTTCAGGAGTTAATTATTATTGGTACGGCGGTTGTTGCCGGCTGGCCATTGCCACTTCTGCCAGTTCAAATTCTTTGGATTAAATTAATTGAAAGTCCGCTGCCTGCTACTAGTTTGTCATTTGAAAAAGCAGAAGTTGATGTCATGAAGGATAAACCGAGAAGGAGAAATGAGCAATTGTTGAGCAAAAACCTCAAAGTTAACATTGCTTTTTATGCAATTATTATGGATATATTCGCCATTACTATTTTCTATCTGTACTGGCAAGTCGGTGGCGATATAGACAAGGCCCGTACTGTAATGTTTACAGCTCTGGGAATGAGTACTTTGTTTTTAATATATTCTGTTCGAAGTCTCGGAAAATCAGTTCTTCAAGTCAATCCACTTGGAAACAAATTTCTTGTGATCTCAACTCTCATCGGATTTGGTCTATTCCTTTTTGCTATATATTCAGAATTTATGAATCGAATCCTTTCAACGGTACCTTTAGTACTTTCTGATTGGGTTGTAATTTTCGTCTATGCAACCATTGCGATTATTACATTTGAACTCGGAAAAATATTTTCAAAAAAAATAGTTTAATTGAATATTCCAAAAACACGCTAGACAATAAAGAAATTAAGCTGTTTTTTGAAATTTCATAAGTTCAAATTGTATTTAGGTTATAAAAAAAGCCTTTTAGATAAAGGCTTTTTTCGCTGCTCCGTATCGTAAACGATGTTAGAATTATAAATGCAGAATACTGATGAATATATTTATATGCTGGATCTATCTGCGTAGAGACAGATTTAGCTTGTAATTGTCATTCGATATTACTGACTACATCTTAATCTTAAAATTGCTACGTTATAAGTTCTTAACTGAAAATTTTGAATAAAAAAAATGATAGTTTTTGGTGAGTAACTATCAAGTCTCGATATTTATTTACAGATGGTTTTCTGTTTCTGGATTTCAATCCAGTAAGCTTTCAGGAAAATATCCATTCTTTGTAAAAGTTCCTCTAAAGGAATCTTTGTTCCATAAAAATCGTTGAAAGTTCTATTCAAATTTTCTACATAAAATCTGGCTTCGAAAATTGCATTACCAAATTTTGGCTTTATGGCATGGATCTCCTCTATGTCAAAAATGATTTCCTGATTTTTTGCAGATTCGATAGACTCTCTTGATACTTTTACGTAATCAATGTTTTCTTTATCTCCAGCTCCAAGCATTTCAAGTGCAAATAATGTTACTTGAAGTAGTCTTGTTTGTGTTTCTTTATCTATTATATTTTTTAACACCTCTTCAGACACGAATGCCGCAATGAAAGGATTCGCCCCACATTGTTTATCTTTTAATCTTAGGAAAAAATTTCTGTCTAATTCTTCCGTTCCGTTAAGTACTTCTTCTGCTTTTCTCATGATTTCTCATTCCTCCAATAATATACTATTAATGCAATCTAAAATGATATATTTTCAAATTGACTTTTTATATTAGCATAACAATTTGTTTTATTAAGTGTTCGATTCTTGAATTACAGTATACAGAAAATAAACAAAATGTCGATAGTATATACAATAAAAAAATAACCGCTTAAATAAATCAATATTTTAATGGTTTTTCTAGGTGTCCGACATTCGAAACTATCTGGATGATATTTAAATTATGATGTTGAAAAAATAATGACAGCGATGACGGAAGCAATATGCTATTTTTTCGTCATAGTGAATATTACTTATAGGTTTAGAAAATAATATCCCAACCGACTAAACCTGAAGTATCCTGGATGGAAATCCCCTTCTGCATCAGTTCATTTTTAATACTGTCAGCCTTCTCATAGTTTTTGGTAATTTTGGCTGATTGACGATCTTTCAATCTATTTTCAATGTATTCAACAGTCACTTCTCGCTCATTTAAGATTTTGTCTTTCAATTTTGATATATAATCTCGTGGCTTTTCTTCAAAAAGTCTCAGTACCGACGATATATCATTAAAAGTTTTGAAAAAGATATTGAAAATGCCAGTCTTTTCCTCCAAAGAATATTTGCTGGACACAAGAATCTTATTTAACTCTTTAAAGACATCGGCTAGTTCGGAAATTACCCTAGGCGCATTGAAGTTGTCATTCATAAACTCAACAAATTTAGCCTCTAGTCCAGTGATATATTCAGGAGCTTTTGAAGTTTCGGAATCAACTTCCACACCATCTATTAGATCTCTCATTCTAAGCAAGGTAGAATAGAAATAATGGAGTCTCTTTCGAGCATTTAGGAAAAGCTGGTTCGAAAAGTCGATAGCAGAACTATACTGATGAGTCAAAATGGTATATCTTATTTCCTCAGGAAAATAATCCTTTAGCGCATCCTTGACTGTCAAGAAATTACCAAGACTTTTGCTCATCTTTGTTCCGTCTATCATAACTAATCCATTATGAACCCAGTATTTGGAAAATTGTTTTCCAGAATAGGCTTCACTTTGAGCAATTTCATTCTCATGATGAGGAAATAATAAATCGAGACCTCCACCATGAATATCGATAGAGTCGCCAAGATATTTTTTGGCCATTACAGAGCACTCAATGTGCCATCCTGGTCGTCCTTTTGACCATGGCGATTCCCAAAATGGTTCTCCTGTTTTATGAGGTTTCCATAAAACAAAATCATTATTATTTTTCTTGTTGGGTGACTCTTCCGAGTTAATCAGGTTTTCTCTTTTTCGATTTGAAAGACAACCATATTTGGAGAATTTATCAATATCGAAAAAGACTTCGCCATTAACTTCGTATCCAAATCCTTTACTGATGAGCACTTGAATGAAATCAATAATATCATCCATACACTCAGTTACGGTTGGTTCATGACTTGCTCGGTGCACCTTAAGAGCATCCAAATCGCGTGAATTTTCCTTCATAAAATGACCGCTCACTTCAGTACTTTTTTTCCCTTCTCTGTTTGCCCTATCAATTATTTTGTCATCTACATCGGTATAATTCCTTACGTAGGAAACCTCATACCCGGCATATTCAAAATAGGATCTTATGACATCATAAACCACGGCCTGTCGTGCGTGTCCTATATGAATTTCGTCATATGGAGTAACTCCGCAAGCATACATTTTTACTTTACCCTCATTAATAGGGATGAAATCTTCTTTATTTCTTGTTAACGTATTGTATAACTTTATCATAATACCACCCTCTTTTATTAAAATTTATTTAACTAGATTGATTACAGTTTACCAAAAACATTAATTCTGGTCAACCAAAATTACAAAATTCATGCATATCATTCGTTGTTTAGTTCAATATAAAATTAGATAAGTCCTGCCTCTTCAAGTACTTTGCGGACGCTTTTATCAGGCTTTCTGGTATCATGTATGGCGGTTTTGGCCTGCTTTTTAGTAAGAAAACCAGCCGTAATTTCTCGCGACAATCTAGTAGTGTCCATATTAAAATCCATCATGCACTTTGCCTTGTATTCACAAGCCCTGGCAAGATAACAAGACCCGCTCCCTGTGTTAATAAACTTTTCATCACTTGACTTCTCCCATTCTATTTCCTTTAGAATATTAGACACATCAGCCAGATTTCTTTGCAATAAATATGGCAAGTGAACAATATAGATAGGTGGCTTACTCTTGATATACTGAATTTTTCTTATAGCTGAATATGATTTATTACTTAAGCCCGTCCACTCATTAAAACCAACTGCTATTATTTGAATACCTTTTTTCTGAGCCTCTGCATAATATGCTTTTATTACAATCTTTCTGCAAATCTGACAAGGTCTAACAAATGGAAATTCTACATCACTTTTGGTTGAGTATACTTTTCTGCTATCATAATATAATTTTTTAAACTCTTTCTTTAAATCGTCATTCTCTTCTTTGTCATATAGTTCCGCCATTCTCATAAACGATTTTTTATCATTTTCTCCTACATAATTTTTGATATTAATAGTTTCATGGTCAATATCCATGTTATTGGCAATTAATTTTGATCTAGCAAACATATCTTGTCTGGTATAACCAATATCAAAAGAAAAAGCCAAGGGAGTAAACCCTAATTTTTTCATCGTATAAAGAGTCGCTGAACTATCCTTTCCGCTAGATAGTCCAACCATTGCGTCATATTTTTTGTTTGCAATAAAAGACTTTAAGAATAATAATTCTTCGTCTAGTGCTGCTTTATTAAAATTTGCAACATACGATTCACAAATATTACAAATACCATCATCATTAATCACGATTGAAGGATTATTTGTGTTATTAATGCATTTTTTACATTCAACTGTCATATACTATTTAATATTAAAATTATCCAATTACCCAGGCAATAAAATATAAAGAAGGCTGTGAACCCCCCTCTAAATCACAACAAAAGAAGTGTCTGCTCTGCATCGTGGACGATGTTAGAACCATTTTTGCGAAATTAGATAAGGATGTTTATATCCCCGACCTCTCCACGCAGAGTCATATTTGGTTTATTAGCTAGATTTTAAAAAATATTATTGTAAAGCTAAAATACACTGAACTGCTTTTATAAGATGTATAATTTCCTAATGTATGATATGCAATAAAAATGCGGTTAAAAAACTATTCTTTTTGGTTCTAAGAAAAAAATGAGAACCTAGCTTTTTGTCATAAGTCAAGGCTGTTTAACATTTTTACGATTATTTTATTCTTAAACGGAGAGCCTCTTTCCTCCATCATTATATTCTTTTATTTTTTTTGCATCCCTCACTCTTTCTATAAACTCCAAGCGAGGATCTTTGTCTCTAAGGTCTGTATTCGTTAATACGTATATCGTAGCATCGAGAAAATCATCAATCGAAATTGTACAATCTTCTAAGAACACTACGTCATCTCCTATGCCGTTAGTTTTAATCATAATTGCCGGACTCGTTCCTTTTTCATCTAAAATTAGTGTCATTATATGCCTCCTTAAATACAACAACTATTTTCTTGATTTTAGTTATGATTATTACAATCATAACTAAAATTAGCATAACAGACCCTAAGCTAAGAGTCAATGGTGGCAAGGGTTCCCGAGCTCAAGTCACTAGATAACACTTATTATATAAATTAGATGAGGATGTATACATCCAAAACCTCTCCACACGGGGTCAGATTTAGTTTATCGATTGTTTTTGTTTACTCCTCTGGGTACACGATGTTCGTATTTATTTGAAGTGTAATTAAAGCTCAAGATAAAGAGCAGATGTTGACCGAAGTCTCACTGCTCTATTTTTACTTTTGACTGACTAAATATGTAGGTCAATCATTTGAGAATATATATATTCTCATTATTTTCAGCGATATATGTTTTTATTCCTAATAGCTTCCCAAGAAGCTTCAGTGCATTATCCTTGCTTATTTGTCTGATTTTCCCCGAAATATTACAATGCTTACAATCGGAGATTACGGTTAGTGCTCCTATAACGGTGCTTGTGTGCCCTTTTCCTTTGCAAACAGGACACGGAATGGTTTCCAGTCATTCAATAAGCTGGCTTGCTTCTATTTGGAATTCGATTGTCCCTCTGACATCATCTGATTCCAAAATTTTCATTTGTAGGGGATATATATTGCTATCCATTGCAATCATCTGGTCTCCCTGAACATCCTCATATTCAAAAGAATCAGCGGGTTGTCTTAACTTCAGACAAATACCATGTAATGGCAACGCTATATATCTCGTTTTAGTGTATCGACTTGTTAAGCCAGTTATCGAACTCCAATTTATAATTTCCTCCCTATCCCTTTCTGACAAGTGTGGAAGAAGTTCGCTTAGAGCTACGATATTAGCTCTCCCATCTTTTACTTCCATTACAGTTTTAATAAAATCTTGTTTATTCATAAGTCCTTCTCCTGCAGTGTTCATATACCAGATTAACTGGTTTTAATTAAAAACAATTATAATTATTTTCAATTAAAACAAAATAATGCATTACTTTGTATTATATATAAATACAATAAGTTATCAACTCTCTTGTTTAAAGGTTCTACCGTCCCTCTGGGAGTATAAAAACAAGCGCTCAAATAAGCGATTATTCTGGATTTGTTCGCTTTGCGGGACAACTTTCGAACCTTTGATTAGGAGAAAGCCTTGCCTGTGCCAGAGCTAGTAATAATGAATATTAAGAAATCGTTGGCTTTAGTTTAATTGTTCCATCAATAAAAATATAAAAAAATATTGCCCAAGTATCGACTTGAACAATTTTATATATATGTCTATTTCACTTATTTATTTTTCCAATATCATTGATCATTTTTCGCGATTTTGTCTCTTTTTAATTTTAACTTTATTTTTCAAGCCGATTCTTTCTTTTTGTGAGCTTTAATATTATCGTTCCATATCCGATTATCAAAACTCCCACAGCAATATTCAATATTTGCATAACAATTATTGGTATTGCTTCTTTCAAAAACGAAACCAGTAAAATTGCTCCGCCCATAAAAATAAAGGTTGACAATCCTGTTCCGAAACCAAAAAAGTATAATTCATTTTTTGTGTAATTATGCTCAATTGCTTTCGCTGAAAATAAACTCGTGAAAAAAACAATTGATAATGGATTGGAAATTGCAAGTAAAAAAACAGATGTAAAACTTGCAAAGAGATTTGAAGTATTTACTGCTATTTCTATATCCCCGCTATTTATCGCTCCATTTATAATAATTCCTCCAAAAATAATCAAAACAATCGAACTAATCATTCCGAAAATCTTTTTGAATTTTTCTTCTTCAAGTATTTTACCTATACCAAAGACTGAAAGAGCAATATAAATATAGGTAACAACCGTTGCAGCCAAAACCCCCATCAAACCATCAAGGAGGGTTTTTTGAAGAGATAAATTGACTATAAAAAAGAATATTGGTCCAATTGCTAGCTGAATTATAAGTCCAAGAAACAATCCCTTTTTTATAACTAATAAAGTCTTTTTCATTTTTATTTTCTCCTTTTGTTTATTACAAACAAATCCCATTTATTAGATACGACATTTACATATTATCATTAAAAACAATAAAAAACAATCCTAGTATCCTACATTCTTTCATTCAAGGTCTGTACAATACACACAATAAATTCCAAAACATATCTACATGCATAAGAATAATCGCTTGTATAAGCGATTATTAGCGTGGCTCGGG
>JAGLID010000079.1 GCA_023143145.1 Minisyncoccota bacterium
GGTATGGCAGTTGATGCTAATGTTTTGATTTTTGAAAGAATTAAAGAAGAAATTAGAAAAGGAAAGCCAATCACGATTGCTATTAATGAAGGTTTTGCTAGGGCTTGGAGCTCAATATTTGATTCAAATGTTTCAACAATTATAACTTGTGTGATTTTGGCATATTTTGGTACGAGTATCATTGAAGGATTCGCAATTACTTTGGGAATTGGAGTTGTGTTCAGTATGTTCTCGGCAATATTTATCACAAAAAACCTTCTCAAGGTTGTTGCTATGATAAGGCCACTTCGAAACTTGTGGTTTTTTGGGGTGAAGAAATAAATTTAAGATTTTAATTTATAATAAGACTATGATAAAAATAGTTCAAAGAAGAAAAATTTGGTTTGGATTTTCTATAATTATGATTCTTGCTAGTGTTTTTGCTCTAGCGAAATGGGATTTAAGGTATGGTGTCGATTTTACTGGTGGAACGTTGATGGAGTTGAGTTTTAAGAATCAAACTTTGAGTAGTCAAGAAATCAAAGATTCTTTAGGAAAATTAGAATTGGGAGGTATCAATGTCCAATTTTCTGGAGAGAAAGATGTTATTTTGAGACTAAGGGATATTGATGAAGACACTCATCAAGAAATTCTAGAATCTTTGGAAAATGCAGTTGCGAAAAAGAATTCAGAACAAACAGATGACGGTGCAGAAAAAATCAATAATGAAGAGATAATAGATAACACTGCAGAGACGGCAGACGAAGTTGATGTTGTTTCTGAAGGTGAGACGAAAGATAATGTGATTGTGAGCACCGAAAATTCGGAATTGGGTATGCAAGTCGAATCAATAGAAGAGGAAGGTATTGAAAATGTTGATATAATCCAAGAGGAAATCAAAGAGAAAAATATCGAAGAAAAAAGAGCTGATATAATCGGACCTGTTATTGGCAATGAATTAAAATCTACCGCTAAATTGGCAATTGCAATTGCTCTAATCGCAATCGTTCTTTACATTGGTTGGGCTTTCAGAAAAGTTTCTAAGCCAGTTTCAAGTTTTAAATATGGAATTATTGCCACAGTGACTCTTTTCCATGACATTTTGATTACCTTGGGCGTGTTTGCTGTGCTGGGACATTTTTATAATGTGGAAGTGGGAATATCGTTTGTGGCTGCCTTGCTAGCAATATTAGGATATTCAGTTAATGATACCATTGTCGTTTTTGATAGAACTCGTGAAAATTTATTGAAAGCAAGAGACGATGATTTTGAAATAGTAGTCAATAAAAGTGTTAACGAAACTCTTATCAGATCAATCAGTACTTCATTCACGACACTCTTGGTTTTGTTTACTCTTTTTCTCTTTGGTGGAGAAACTATCAAATATTTCATTGTCGCTCTTATTGTTGGTATAGCTTTCGGAACTTATTCATCTATTTTTATAGCTAGTCCATTGCTTGTGACTTGGCAAAAATGGAGCGCCAGAAAAAGATAATATTCAATAAATTAAGTTATTCTAAGCAAGCTCATGTGAGCTTGTTTTTTTTGTTATTATAAATATGTAGGTTATTTATTCTGCAGATATAAATTGTTGACATATATTAATATATATGATATACTATTTGAGTTAAAAAAGATAATTTACAATAATAATAATACAAGAATATGACTAAAGATAACAAGAAAGAGGACATAAAAAAAGTTATTCTCAATATGGTTCAAGAACTTCCAGAAAGATCAAAGAATACAATTGAGAAAAGATTTAATCTTGATGGAAAAGGATTAAAAACCTTGGATAGTATTGGGAAAGAATACAATATAACTAGAGAAAGAGTAAGACAGATCGAAAGAGAGGCTTTAACTAAATTAAAAAAGATTGGTAAAAATCATAATATTACTAATATTTTTCAATTTATAGAAAATGCTATTAAAAAACATGGTGGAGTTATTAGTGAAGATAAAATTGTGACGCATTTGTTTGAGGGGAAAAACGAAGAAATCAATAAGCAAATTTCTTTGTTAATTTTGTCATTAGATGATAGAATTAAAAAAGAAAAAGAAACAAAGCGTCATAAAAAATTATATTTTTATGAAAGAGGTAATGTAGAAAAACTAAAGGACATGATAGATATTTTAGAGGAGCATCTTTGCGAAAATGAAAAGGATATAGATTTTGATAATATTATATTTTTAGTGTCTGGCGTTAATAAACAAGAGAAAGATAATAATATTTTTCAAGAGCATGTTGAATCTTATCTAGAATTAAATAAAGTTATTCTGAAAAATATAATTGGAGATTGGGGTCATGAAAAATGGCCACACATAAATCCAAAGAGCATTCGAGATAAATCATATTTGGCTTTGAAGAAAAATAAAAATCCACTTCATTTTACTAAAATTACTGACAGTATTAACGAAATTTGGAAGGATAAAAGAAGAGCGAATAGTCAAACCGTGCACAATGAACTTATCAAGGACAAGAGGTTCATACTTGTAGGCAGGGGAATTTATGCCTTGAAAGAATGGGGATATAGACCTGGAACCGTTTTAGATGTTATAATAGAAGTATTCAAAGAAAGTAGCAAAGAAGAAATAATCCAGGAAGATATAATTTTAGAAGTTTTGAAAAAAAGAAAAGTAAAAAACAATACAATTATTCTCAATTTGCAAAATAAAGATTATTTTGTAAAATTACCTAATAAGATTTATAGGTTGAAAAATAAATAAATTCAAAATCTCCATATTTAGGCGGAATTCCTAAATAGCAATTTATTACTAAAATATGTTAACACCTTCTTTTGTATTAATTGAATCCCTTAAAGAGTCTGTTGGTTTTTATTATCAATGGTGGTGGTTTTTCACTCCATTACTTTTGTGGCCAATTTTTAAACTTGCTTGGGTTAATTATGTTCAAGAAAAATATATAAGAAACATCAAGTGGAAATTACTAGAGATAAAAATTTCAAAAGAATCTGAGAAAAGGCCAAAGACTATGGACGAGTTTTTTTCGGCTATTTATAGTACAAGGGACGTGGTAATCGATACTCTTTTTGATGTTTATTTAGCTGGAATGTTAGACATTTGGTTTAGTTTTGAGATTGTGAGTATTGAAGGAGATGTTCATTTTTATATAAGAACTCCAGACAAAAGCAAGGAAATGATAGAAGCTCAAATATATGCTCAATATCCTGAAGCGGAAATTAAAGAAGTTGAAGATTATGTAACAGACATTCCAGACGATATACCAAGTAAGGATTATGAACTTTGGGGAACTGACATGGTTTTGGGCAGGGAAGATGCTTATCCTCTTCGGACTTATAAAGATTATGAAGATATAGGTTCAGGAGAGTTTGTCGATCCAATATCAAACTTTATTGAAGGTGTTAGTAAGCTTAGAAAAGGAGAACAGATTTGGATGCAGATTTTGGTTAGGGCGGCTGACGATACTTGGAAAAGAGAAGCCGAAGAATTAGTTCTCAGTCTTATTGGAAGAAAAAGTAAGAAGGATAAAAAAGAGGGTATTTTCTCTTTGATATTAAGTGAAATAGTAGACATAGGAAGATATACCTTACATGGTTTTTTTTCTACTCAAGAAGCTCTTGAGAAAGGGGAAAATAAAGAGGAAAAAGAACATTTAAGTATGATGCTTCATTTGTCTCCTGGAGAAAAAGAGGTTGTGACAGCGATTGAGGAAAGCACGAAAAGACCTGGATTTGAATCTAATGTTCGTTGGATATATCTTGCCAAGAGAGATATATTTAATAAGACCAAGGGCAACGCAATTGTTTTTTCATATTTGTCGCAATTTGGTTCGCAAGACTTAAATTTTCTAATTCCTGACAAAAAAACAAAAACAAGTGCATATTATTTTCTTACGGATTACAGAAAGGCTCTTCGGAAAAGAGCTATTCTTCGAAAATATAAAAGAAGGGAATTTGATAAGAAAGGTTATGTTTTTAATACACAAGAATTGGCTACTATGTATCATTTCCCAACATTTGAAGTTGTCGCTCCAATGTCTCCAAGAATTGATGCCAAAAGAGGTAAACCTCCTACAGGTTTACCAGTTTAAGATTCGTATATCTAAAATTACGAATAAATCTAAATTGTATACATGATAATTAAAAAAGCAGATTCAAAAATCGAAAAAATATCTTTCAGGAGCAACGTTTGGGACTATCCAATGCCATCAGAACAAGTCGGTATAGCTTTTCAAGAGTTAGATGGACGAGTACCTGATAATAATTGGTATAAAAATACTAAATGCTATGAAATTTGTTATATAATAAGTGGTCAAGGAAAATTTTTTATAGAAGACGAACAATTTGATGCTCGTGTTGGTGATGTTGTTATAATTGAAACAAATAAAAAATCATACATTGAAGCTAGGTGTCTGAAAATGATTACAGTAACAAGACCCAATTGGTATGAAAAGCAATGTTCTATAGTTGAGTAGT
The DNA here is from genome assembly GCA_023143145.1 of Minisyncoccota bacterium. GTDB lineage: Bacteria > Patescibacteriota > Minisyncoccia > JAHIHE01 > JAGLIN01 > JAGLLA01. The sequence continues at coordinate 4,437 of JAGLID010000079.1, forward strand.
GTATTTCTAATTTATTTTGAAACTAAAGTTTTATTAATTCTCAGCTGAAGCTGGGTGAAATATTAATTTATATCACGGTTATGGAAAAAGATATTACTTATTTTGCAAAAACAAATTTTAGAGGAACGGATCATGTTTTTGGTATAAAAGAAGATGATCGCAGAAGGCATACTTATGTGATTGGAAAAACTGGTATGGGTAAAACGAATCTTTTAGAAAATATGATAATTTCTGATATTAAGTCAGGAAGAGGTGTTGCTGTTATTGATCCTCATGGGGATTTAGCAGAAGCGGTTTTGAATTTTGTTCCAGCATCAAGAATTAACGATGTGGTTTATTTTAATCCAGCGGATACGGATTTCCCGATTGCTTTTAATGTAATGGAACAGGTTGATACAAAGTATAGGCACCTTGTTGCTTCGGGCTTGATTGGTGTTTTTAAAAAAATATGGGCCGATTCTTGGGGTCCTCGTCTTGAATATTTACTTCGAAATGTTATTTTGGCACTTCTAGAATATCCTGGAAGTACTCTTCTTGGAGTTCCAAGAATGTTTATTGATAAAGAATATCGAAAGAAAGTTGTTAATAAAGTAACTGATCCCGTCGTGAAAGCTTTTTGGCTTAATGAATTTACAAAATATTCGCAACAATTTACTGTCGATGCCATCTCTCCAATTCAGAATAAAGTTGGTCAATTTCTTTCCAGCTCCCTTGTTAGAAATATAATTTCTCAGACTCATTCCACGATAGATATGAGAGAGATTATGGATAACAAAAAAATATTCATTGTCAATTTGGCGAAAGGAAAAATAGGGGAGGATTATAGTGCGCTTTTGGGTGCGATGCTGATTACAAAGATTCAATTAGCTGCGATGGGTAGGGCAGACATTCCCGAGAAAGAGAGAAAAGATTTCTATTTATATGTCGATGAATTTCAAAATTTTGCCACAGAGTCATTCGCAGGTATTCTTTCTGAGGCGAGAAAATATAGATTAGATTTAATTATCGCTCATCAATATATTGGTCAACTTGAAGAGGAAGTTCGTGATGCTATTTTTGGGAATGTCGGTACGTTGATTTCTTTTAGGGTTGGAGCGGCAGATGCAGAATGGTTGGAAAAAGAATTCGAGCCTATTTTCATGATGAATGATTTAGTAAATCTTGCAAAATATGACATCTATTTAAAGTTAATGATCAATGGTGTTACGGGAGACGCTTTTAGTGCATCGACTTTACCACCAGGAGATATTACTGAAAAGAGTCATGCGGAAAAAATAATCAAGGTATCAAGAGAAAGATACTCTAATAAAAGAGAAGTTGTAGAAGAAAAAATTTCAAGATGGTCGGGAATGGATGAGAAGACTGAAGATGAGAGTGGTAATGATAGTAACAAAGAGAATCGTTTACAAAAAAACAGAGAAGTAGTTGATAACAGGAAAACATGGGATGCAACATGTGAAATTTGTAAAGAACAAGTGAAAGTTCCATTTGAGCCAGATCCGAAAAGGGCAATATATTGTAAGAGCTGTCTTGTAGAAGTTAGAAAAAAATCAACGGAAACTGTGAAAACAGAGGCTCCGATTGTTGAAAAAAAAGCTGACATAGAGCCTGTTACTAAGGTTTCAGAAAAAGAGAAAGAAAAAGCACTGAAAGAGGTTGATGTTGAAAAGGGAAAGACAATGAAAGATGGGGAAAAGGTAAAAGAAAATTTGAAGATAGAATCTTTGGTTGTAGAAAAGAAAGTTGATATAAAGCCAGTTGTTAATATTATTAAAGATAAAGAAGAAAAACAAATTATAATTGAAGAAAAAGAAAAAAATGAGATTGAGGAGGATTTAATATCAAGTGAAGATATTATTAAAAATGAGGTGCCTAACTTAGTGAATAATAAGAAAGAAGACGGAAAGAATACGGAGAATGATCATGTTCAGAAAGGCAGTGATATAGAAATTAAAGAAGGTGAAGTTATAAGGTTTGATAAGTAGAAATTTTGCTTGACAATAAATTTATAAATGCTAGTATTCTATTATAAATGAATTATATTATATATGAAAACTCTCAAAAGCCGATTAATTTATTGTTGCTATTGTTGTAAACTGTAAAACAGGTTGGTTTTGGATGATGAAAGTTTGTTTATTATTTGTAAAAAATCAACCTGCGCAGGTTGATTTTTGTTTGTGAAAAATTAATAAAATTAATTAAAAGAATGATCCATAAAAATGTTTTGAGTCTCATTGGCAACACGCCGATTGTAAAGATAAATAAATTAACTGGAGAAAATGATGCTATGGTTTTGGCAAAGCTAGAGGAGTATAATACAGGAGGATCTATAAAAAGTGTAATGGCTCTTTATATGATTGAAACTGCCGAAAAGTCAGGGGAATTAACCAAAAACAAAGTTATTATAGAATCAAGTTCGGGAAATACCGGTATTGCAATGGCAGTAATTGCTGCGGTTAAGGGGTATAAAATTACAATAATTATTCCGGAATCGGTAAGCGTTGAACGTAGAAAATTAATTAAAGCTTATGGAGCAAAATTAATTTTATCTTCGGGAGAAAAAGGTACTGATGGCGCTACTGAAATGAAAAAAGAGTTAGTGGCTGAAGATCCGGTGAAATATGCCGATCTTGATCAATTTAAAAATCCGGCTAATGTTTTGGCTCATTATAGCATAACGGGCAAGGAAATTCTCGCGCAAACCGAAGGAAAAGTTGATATGGTTGTTATGAGCATAGGAACTGCTGGCACGGGAGTTGGAGTTTCAAAATGTT
>JAGLID010000008.1 GCA_023143145.1 Minisyncoccota bacterium
ATAAGGAATGATCCAGGCAAAATATAATAAACCAGAAGTGTTGAGATTTTCACGAATAGGTTCCACCCAGTCTTCATGAATAACAAAAAACTCATCAGCCGCTAAAAATATAAAAACAATTCCTAAAAAAAGCCAATGAGTCGCAAACTTTTTCTTTAACTTTTTAGTTTTGACCGCTATTAGAAATAATAAAAATCCGCTTGAAGCAAGAAGCAAAGCGGAATAAATTGAGGGGATATTTTTTTCCACATCTAAATTAAACATTCCGGAATCATATCCAGTATCAAAAAGAAGTCTTTCTGAAATATGCGCCAAAAATAAAACCGTTGCCGTTAGAAGTAACGAATTTTTAATTAAATTTAGATTTACTTTTAAAATAAAGCGGATAATCATTTATTTTTTATTCTCTCCGATCAAATTTCCCTGTTTTCGTTTTAACTAATACATTATCACCTTCATTCACAAACAACGGCGTGGAAATTCTCACTCCTGTTTCAAGCGTGATGAGCTTAGAGCCTCCTTGTACAGTATCGCCTTTAACCCCAGGAGGAGCTTCAACAACTTTTAAACTAACTTCCGCGGGAAGAATAATATCAATCGGTTTGTCGTTGAATTTCTTTATTCTAATTATAAGTTCTTCTTTCAAATAATTTACGCTATTGTCAAGCTGGGATCCGTCTAATGAAAATTGATCATAAGTTTCTTGATCCATAAAGTAATACTCGTTCCTGTCTTTATATAAAAATTGTGCTTTTGATTCTTCAAGAGTTATTTCTTTAACTTGAGCTGAAGATTGGAAATTTTTAGTCAAAACTTTTCCAGTCAAAAGATTTTTCATAATAACAGTTGCCATTGCTTCTCTTTGTTGCTTCGCACGAAACGATCGGTCAACGACTTCATAGGGTTCATCTTCAATCAAAATTGTAGTACCTTTCTTAATTTCCTTGAAAGCAATTGTTGACATATTTATATTTTTAGTTGGTTACTTTATAAGGGTATATTATTTTCTTGGAGTTAGCAAGTGAAATGTAGTATTTATACATTATATTAAACATTAAACTATTAAAAATATCAGGTATTATTGTGTCTATGATAGAAATTTAATTTTTACGGTTTTTGTAGATAAAAAAAATAGACCCAAAAAAGTCTTTTCGTAACAAGCATTCATATAAAAATAATTGAGATGGAGGGAGTTTATCTTCTCCCTCTCATCTTGCCAGCTTAGCTCCTTATGATGGGCCCGCTGACTGTCCTTTGCTTTATTGTGGACATTCCGTTTTACCGCCGTCTTCTGATGTTTTTCTGTCTCACTCAGAGGGTTATATTCACTTTTTAACCAGCATCAGTGACATTAATATATCATCTCATAAAAACTGTGTCAATAGATTAGTATCTAATGTTATCCACAGCTACATTTCTCGTTTTTTATGTATATTTTACAAATTTTAACAATCTGATATACTAATAGTATTGAAAATGTCGAAAATAATAAAATAAAAATAAAAGATATGAATGAGTCAAAACAAAACAAAATCGTGCTTTTGCGTCAAATGGTTGAAAATGCTGAAAGAAATATCATTGCCGCAAAACAAATTTTATCTCAAATTGATGATAGTTCTGCTAAAAAAGTTTCTAGTTCTGAAGCAAGCCAGGTTATCGAAGGAACTTTTGATGGAGAAAAAATGATTGGACTTGATGGAAAGAAATATCCAGTTCCAGTGAATTACGCCAGTAAATCAAAGCTAATTGAGGGAGATTTGTTGAAGTTAACAATTACTGAAGATGGACGATTTCTTTATAAACAAATTTCTCCAGCAGATAGGAGGCAAATTATAGGAACTATTCTCAAAGATGCAAATGATAAATATTATGCACTTTCTGAAGGAAGAAAATATAATGTACTTTTAGCGTCTTTGACATATTTCAAGGCTGAAGAAGGAAATGAAGTTACTCTGGTTGTTCCGAAAGAAAAGATAAGTCAGTGGGCTGCGATTGAAGCTGTTATGGAAAGCTCATCGGGTAATGCATTACGAGAAAATCATGTTAATCCAGATTCAGTCGAAAAAAAAGAAGAAACTAAGGAAGAAGAACCAAGCGATGGTCTTATTGAAGATGAATGGACTCCCAGCGTTGAAGAAATAAAGAAAGAAGCTGGTTTCAATTATCATGACGAGAGTGACGATGGAATTTCAGATGATTTGTCATAAAGGATATGGGAAAATTTTCACAAAGTAAAATAATAGAATTATTTGAACAATAATTTTATTGTCATTCTGAATTTAGTTCAGAATCTTTTGTGTATTACGATAAAGAGGATTAATGAACATTTTACTTTTTAGTCAGGAACTTTCAAAAAATGCAGTTTTTATAATTTTCCACATTAAACCAAATTTACACAGGTCTTGGTGAGAATCCAAGGTTTAGGGGGAAATTTATTAGCTTATCGGAAATTTACGTAAGGAGTAGAAAGTCTGTCTCAATTAATTATTTTTAAAACAAATCTAATTTTATATGACTGAAGTTTTATATCGAAAATATCGACCACTTAATTTTGATGATGTTGTTGGACAACAGCATGTCATCAAGACTATTAAAAATTCTATTAGGGATAATAAAGTTGCTCATGCTTATTTATTTTCAGGTTCGCGGGGGATTGGGAAAACGACTATTGCTAGAATACTTGCGAAAGTTATAAATTGTAAAAATCCGAAAGATTCAAATCCATGCAATGAATGTGAAATTTGTAAAAGTATCAATCAGAATAAGTTTTTAGATATGATTGAGATTGATGCTGCAACTCACACGCAGGTTGATAAGATGAGAGATATAATAGACAGAATAAATTTTACTCCGTCACTCGGAAAATATAAAGTTTATATCATTGATGAAATTCATATGCTTAGCAAGGGAGCTTTTAATGCTCTTTTAAAAACACTTGAAGAACCACCAAGTCATGTGGTTTTTATTTTGGCGACAACTGAAATACATAAAATTCCAGCAACGATAATTTCTAGATGTCAGAGATTTGATTTTCGAAGATTGAAAGTTGCTGAAATCACAAACTGTTTGACCGATATTGCCAAAAAAGAAGGGGTGAAAGTTTCCAAAGAAGCTTTGGATTTTATAGCTATCAATGCTAATGGTGGAATGAGAGATAGCGAAAGTTTGATGGGACAGATTCTTTCTGTCAGTGGGGACGAGATAACTCTTGAAGATGTACAGGAAATTCTTTCTGTTGCTGATATTTCGATATCAATTAAAATGGTGAATTTGATTTTAGAAAAAAAATATTCCGAGGCAATTGAATATATCGACGAAACGATGGATAGTGGATATGATATTGAGCAATTTGCAGTTTCGATTATCGAGTTTGCCAGAAAATTATTGTTGATAAAAATTAGTCCAGAAATGGAACAACATTTTTCTTCGGAAATGACAGAGGAGCAGATTTCAGAGCTTAAGAATCTTTCTTCTGTCGCAACTTTATCTCAAATCATAAAAATTATTCGTGAGTTTATCAAGGCGAAAGAAGGAGTCAAGTCTGCAATAATCCCTCAGCTTCCGCTTGAACTGGCGATTGCTCAAATTACAGTTGAAGATGGAGATGAAAAATCATTGACAGGTGACAATAAAAACGATTATAATAAAAAAATCTCCGAGCCTATCAAGAAAATTACGGAGCAAGTTTCAAAATCAGTAAAGCAGTCTGGAAATTTTATCAAGAAAGGTATTGAAGGAGGAGAAGGTCTTATTAGAGATGCAATTTCAAATCGAAACGAAGAGGTAGAAGCAGAAACAGAAACTAAGTCTACTGAAACAGAAAAAATTCAAGAAGTTAAAAATGAGAAAGAAGAAAAGCGAGAAAATGCAATAAACGATATAAGCTTAAACCTTGTCAAAGATGAATGGTGTGATATTCTAGAAGATGTTAAACTGCATAATCATTCTTTGACAGCATTTTTGAAAACGTG
>JAGLID010000080.1 GCA_023143145.1 Minisyncoccota bacterium
TTCTCTTCCCTCTTCTGAAATATAGCTACATAAAGATTCATCATTAACCAAAGCGCCTAAAACAGAAAAACAATCATTTCTATCTTTTATGTTTATTACCTTTGAACACAAACAAGGATTTTTTAATTTTATAGAATCTCTCGCTTTATCTTTATCACTTAAATTCTCATAAGAAGAACTATCATTTTGGCACAACTTTTCTGATATTTGTTTCTCTAGCTCATTTCTTATAGGCTCTAATTTTGAAAAATCAATTTCTCTACCACTAAATAAAACTTCTTGAATTTCAACTTTCACCTCGTTGCTTAATTCATCCTGCGGAGAAATAAGAAAAGGATTATGCCCGTTTTTAAGCTCGTCATAATCAGAAAACCCATCGCCGTCTGAATCTTTTGCGTACCGATCAATTCCTAAAATAAATTCAACTTTATCCCCCAGTCCATCGCCGTCGCCGTCAATCTTATCATCAATTCTGTCTGCCTGACTATACAAACTATCACTTTGCTTTTCTATGTCTCTCTCTTCTCTATTAGACAGATTTGAAACAACTGAATATAAAACGAAAACTAAAATAATAAAAAATACAACTAGGAACAAATATTTTTTCAAATTTTTTAGAATTCTCACTATTTCCGTAGCGACTATCGTAACTGCCACTTATCTTTTTTCTAATTATAAAATAAACATTCTCAAAAAAGTTTTCAGGCACTGCTTTTTTGAAAATAAATATTATAAGCTTGGAAAGAAAATATGATTCAATTACAAATAAAATAAAACCAATTAAGAAAACAAGGAGTCCCATCAGAATAATCATCGGACCGGAAAGCGCGACCAGATAACCAAGTGGAGTAAGAATAAGATTGATAGGCTCAAAAAGAAGATCTATTATATCTACTAAAAAACGATTTTTTATTTTTACATCTAAAACAAACGGAATCAAAACCAGTTTTCTTGAATAACCAAGAGATATAAAAATAAACATTAAAAATTAATTATCCTCAAAATGTTTTATCCAGTCTTCTTTGTAGTTAATGTTAAATTGCCTATAAAATTTTACTTCGCTTACCTGCGCGCACCACTCGTCGCCGAACATAAACATAGATCTTCTGATGTCAGAAAAATATTGATAATTAGTTAAAGGATTACATTTTACTGCTAATAAAGCATAATTTAATGCATTACCAATTAATCCGCCGTCGTGCCTAAAATTCTTCAAATGCTCTGACTCGTGAACAAGAAGCGATGCAAAATATATTTTATCTTCAAGAGAATTAAAAGGCTTCGCAAAGATTGGATCAATCTCGATATAATCATCTGGCATATGTGCCATAGCCAAAACTGGCATCATGCTTCTTGATGAGAAAACAAAACTATTTGTATTTTCAACAATTTTTTCATAAGCTCTCGGGTCGACAATTCTCAAAAAATGAATTGTTTCAGAAAGATTATCTCTTCCCTGGGCAGACCCCTTGGTATTTGAAATCAATTTTTCAGCTCTAATATCAATCTTTTGACTGTTCTCGTAATTTAGAATTTTCTGATGTGTGAAGACATCAACAACGCTATTTAATAAAGTGAAAATAATAATTAAGTTAATTGTAAAAAATATGACAAATGCTTTTTGAAAATCTTCAAAGCTATGTAAAATAAACTCGATAAGTTTTATTTCGCTTCTAATTATTTTTTCTCTTTTCTCTAGCGTTAATTTATTTTTCTTGGAAAGATAATATATAAAAAATCTGATTGATAAATAAATAATCATAAAGTTCAAAGCGAAAACACCAACAATGCTTGGGAAAAGTCCGAAATCAAAAACAAAAGAAAGCAGAAAAGAAGAAAACTTATAAAGTATTATGGTGATTACGAATACAGAAATATAAATAGAGAGCTCAAAAATAAACTCCCTGAAATTTTCTTTTTTGAGCTTTAAAATTTTCCACCAAATTATAGCGAATATGAAAATGAGAATTAAATCACCAATCATAGAAAAATGCTTTAGTTTTTAACAATGTTTATTTATACTTTCCCGGATTGAATTTTTTCAAAAAACCGCGACTTTTTTGATAGCCAGTTGCGATGTACCTAATCGTTCCATTCTTAATGAAAACAATATTTGGGTTCATTCTTGAATCAATCGGCAATTTCAGCTCCTGACTCAATCCAATGTTATTTGCAGGATCTAAGACAATAATCGATAAATTATATTCTGACTTTAACTCTTTAATTAAAGAGTTAATTTTTTGCTTATACTTCTCTGATTTCTTATCTGAAATCTTTTCTCCAACTCCACTTTTAAACGGAAGTTTTTCGCTTAAAAAATATAACAGCACATTCTCATTGTTTGTAATTTCCTCTTCTATAATCTGATCAATTTCTAAGTCTCTTGCAACTTCCGTAAAGCTCTTGCCTTTCAATGCTCTCAAACTCATCCATTTACGGAATGCATAAATAACAAAAAATATCATCACACTAAAACTAACCAGCATTATAAAAATACTACTCACTTCTTCACTTACTCCGAAAAGAAAGAAACCGCCAACAGCCAGAGCAATCCCGCCCAACAATGACCACAGTCTAGGATAACTTTTAAATTCTTCAGAACCTGTTCTAAAATTCTTTAATGAAATCATTTGATATTTCCCTCTAAAAAACCATCCTTCAGCGGATATACTCTTCCCAATAATTCTCCCAACTTTATTCAAAGCAAAAAATAGGTTGCCCAAGAAACCTATTTTTGAACTAAAATCAAGATAGATGATTCCCGTGTTATCTTCAAACATCAAATCCTCAGAAAAATGAGCTCCAGCTTCTCCTCTACCAACTATTTTTCCTTGAATAGCAATCTTTCTCCCTTGAACAGGAGAAGCATAAATATCCGTCATCAGATCCAGTAATGAAGCTTTTTCGGCAGAAGAATTGGGAAATTTATATAAAGCTTTTCCAATCATTCCCAATCCTAAAAATACAAAGATATAAATAAGATTACCAAAAAAATAATTTAATAAAAACCCAAAAAATACAGCGATGTATGGCAAATAATAAATTGCGACTCCCTTGTAAAATCCTGAGTAAAGCCTGCTTCTATCAATAACCATACTATTAATGACTTTCTTTATATCATAAAGCTTTTCTTGCCCCATTTTCTGCGCCATTACGTCCATCTTTCTTATCCTCTTTCCAGTAAGAGGATGAGTAGAGCTTAACTCTAGGATAATTGCCCACGGACTAACAAAATCAAACGCCATAACTTGTCCAATTTTATAACTATCGTTTCCTGATATTTCCGAAACCATTCCCACTCCCTTTGACAAATGAGGATCCATGGCACCGAGCGACCTTGTACTTTCCATTAATCTATTCGTGCTGTCACCTCCCTTTCTTGTCACCATACCATAAGCAATCTTTATAAGAGCCGAGGAAAGGTCATTCGGCCTTTTCGTTGTGTTTGCTGAGAACTCATCAGCATAATATTCTCTGGTGCGGCTTAAGAATAAAAGAATATAACCGGCAATGATATAAAAAACATAAGAGATGATTCCAATCACAGCAAATATATTATTATCTTTTCTTCCCCCGCTATTATTTCTTTTATAAAATATAAAGTACATTTCATATAGAATCTGTACCATAGTAGAAGCAACAGTCATCACTATAAAATCATTATGAACAATATGTCCAATCTCATGTGCTATAATTGCTTCAACTTCATTTGGGTTAAGATATGTAGAAATTCCTTTTGAGAAAACTATTCTTGCATTTGAAGGCAAAGAGCCATAAGTAAAAGCGGTTGGATTTTCATCATTAATAACCCCGATCTTTGGAAACTTTATATTATTATTCAAACAAGTCTTGTGTATGAAATCAGCAAGTTCTGGATACAAACTTCTAAATTCCTCTTGTCTATAGAATTTTATCTTATAAAAGATCTTGAACATCCAATCGCTGATAATTGGAGATATTAACCACATAATCACATTCATAACCACAGTAAAACCGATTAGGAACTGCACATTTGCATAATCCAACAAAAAAGCAACAGTTGCAAAAATCGTGAAAACCATAGAAGCAATAGCTCCAAGCGTTATCAAACTGGCAAATTTTGTGGTCATATTTTTGAGGTTATAGATTTAATTTAATTATTGTTAATAAATGAAAAAATAATAAATTGCTAATCCTATTATCGCTCCAATAATACTTACCGCGAGTGTAACAGTACTGCTAGATTCATAATTTGAATTTGTATTTGAATTTTTAAAATTTATCATTCTTGGATTTATTATTCCAAAAATACCCAAAAGAACAGCCATAGACATTAAAACAATAAGCCACAAAATTACATAACCTACATATACTAGAACAAAATAGTTAATACCGACAAGTGCCAACCCCGTTATAAGAAAAATGATGGCTGTTTTTCTAGAAATTTTCTCTTGAAAATTATATTCTTGTTTAATTTCTATATTTCTCAACATTAAAGTTTCTTTCAAAAAATCTAAAAAATTCCTTGCACTACCTTCAAAGCCAAAATTGATTCCAGCATCAATTGAAGATCCATTATTTAGATTGAATATAATTCTGTATGGATACGACATAAATAAACCAAGCAAATTAAAAGAAAACCTTGTTTCAGTTTTTACTTCAATATTGTTTATACTTTCTATTTTTACAATGCGGTTATTGTAAATTGGAAATATTACGGAAATATTCTTTCTATTCCTTAGTCCAATATAAATAAACATACCAGCAATAAATAGCATAATAACAAATCCCGTCAAATCTATTAACTGCATTAAAAAAAGAATTATTCCCAAAATTATTAAAACCGCGCATAATCCCACAAAGACAGGGATTCTTTTGTTATTCCTAGAAACAACGAAGCTATCATTTTTCCCTTCCACAATGAAACCCTCATAAATTTTATTCTCATTTTGATAATTCATATTTATAGCTTACAACGATTTGCTAAATCTCTTGTACTTTTAATGTTTTTATTTCAAATTATAATTCTGATATTTTTCATTAACCCCTCTCAGCCCTACCCATCAGCAAGCAAGATCCCTTTATCGGAGAAGGAGCGATGTCCAGATTCCTTAGCGCAAAACTATAAATCTATAATTTTAAAATACAAATTATAATAATCAACACCTTCCATTTCGTCAGATGGAGATTCTATAAGCGGATTATATCCGCCAACAAGCTCTTTTTTGTCATCAAATCCGTCCTTGTCTGTATCTTTTTCAAATTCACTCGTGTTAATCACTTTTTCCAAATTGTCACTCAGCCCATCACCATCAGTATCAACCAGATAGACAGACTCTTTTGTTCTTATAATCACAATTCCGTCAAAATGTTTACTATGCTCTCTCGCGATTTCATCCGCAAACTCTGCTATGACAGCTTCCTTCTTTTTATCTAAAAACATTTCATTTGTTTTTAGTATTAAATCATTACTACCGTAATAATTATAATATAGATTTTCATTATAGCTATCTATATATTCTTTGGATAAAGAATATATTCTACCATCAATTGCAAACGCAAGATCTGTTTTAGCATTATCTAAATTACCATTTTTAATATTTATATATGCCAATGCTTTGTGAATTTCTATCTCTTCCTCTAGAAAAAGTACATCAAGCTCATAAAAAATATAATCATCTTCCGTGCTTAAATTATCCATCATAGAAATAGATTTTTCTAATTCTTTTTCCGCGTCATCATAATTGCCACTATTATAATAAGCCCATCCCAGATAATAATGCGAGACAGGATGTTCATATCCACTTTCTACCATCTTTTGAGCGCTAATAATCATTTTTTCATATTCGCCAGCAGCATCATAAGCTTCTGATAAATAATAATTATATTGATATTGGTCTTCAAAAATAAATTTCAAAGGAATGTTTTCCAGCTTTTTTGCATATTCAATACCACCGCTTTTTGAAATTTCTCCGTCTTCAATCAACTCGTAATCAACATCCGCCATAATATTATTCAAAGAGATATTCGCATAAATAAAAAATAAGAGAGGCAATAAAACGATAATGGAAGAAAAAGAAACCAAGCCTATTATTATCTTTATTATTCTCTTATTTCTTAAATCTATCTCATCAAATTGGTCCATAGATTTTTATTATTTATAAATTATATATAATCCCGAATTTCATGTCTCTGCAAATTCGAAATGTCGCTTATGACAACAAAAACAAATATTAAAATAAATCATCTATCATAGAAATATCGAAATATATTTTGCGCCTGATATTCAGTGACTTTTTGTTTTAATTTTGCTATTCTTTTAATTCTTTAATCATTTCCACGCAAAGCTGAATCCATTCACCATCATTTGGCGATAAAGAATATTTACTTATATCAGAACAATGCTTGATATTTTTTGTTCTGATCGCTTCCAAGAAATTACAGTGCTTTGATCCGCAATCAAGAAGCATTCCTTCTGCTCTGTCGTTCGCACTTATCTTTTTCAAAGTATTACACAACTCAACGTTAATTGCACTTGATTCACAATCTACCAAATCCCCATTTTTATTAAAATATAAATCATTTAAATTATTTAGCTCTTCTATTTCGCCATTTTCTTCAATAAATGGAAATGGAACAACCCGATATCCTAGATTAGAAACTTCATATACGCTTCTTGCAAAGACCGAATCATACTCGCTATCTTTAATCAAGTTTCCCAAATCTTGATTAATGAGTTTAAATGTAATTGGTTTATCTTCTTTGATATAATTAAGAAAAAATTTAATGTCATATTCAGCTTCCAAGTCCATATTCGGACTAATGCGAATTCCAGCAGCAATTCTATCTAATTCACGCCGGCAATCTTCGTGACAGCTATTGTTAAAATTAGTCTTGTTCTGGTAATCTTTTTGAATTAAATAGTTTGAACAATTCCATTTGCAATTATAATTCATTTCTGACATAATTTTACCTTGCTTAGTTCCTTCTAGCTCATACATTTCAATTTCAGTTTTACTGATTTCCTGATTTAGTGAATCAATCTTTTGACGTAACGCTCCATTTTCTTCATTTAGTAAATCATCGCTTTGAACTAACAAGCCATTTTGTGTTTTTAAATATTCATTTTGCATAAAAAATTTGACATTGAAAAGAAAACTCATCATGTAAACTATAAGAAGCAAGCTAACTGAAATTGCTAATGTTTTATTTTCCATAATTTTTATTATTAATTATTTTATCTTTTGACGACATCTTGAAGATTTATTCCCGTCAAAGCTGCAATTCTCTCTTCCATTGGCGGATGAGTCATGAACATTTTGCTTACTTTTTTTCCTTTAAACGGATTGGAAATATATAAATGAGCGGTAGCACGATTGGCAACTTCAAGCGGTTCTTGATCTGAAGAAATTTTTTTTAAAGCGCTAGCAAGACCTTCGGGATAACGAGTTAAAAGCGCAGCGTCAGCGTCAGCTAAAAATTCTCTTTTTCTAGATATTGCCAGTTGAATGAGTAACGCAAAAAGCGGAGCCAGAATAGAAAGTAAAATTGCGACAATTACTATCCAACCTCCTCCTTTATTATTATCTCGATTTCCTCCCCCAAACCACAAAGAATACCTAAAAGAATCGGCAAGGAGAGCAATAATTCCGACCAGAACAACTACAACAGTCGCTAATAAAATATCGCGATTTCCAATATGCGAAAGTTCATGAGCGATGACACCTTCCAACTCACTGCGATCAAGTTTTTGCAAAAGCCCACTAGTCACCGCCACTACAGCATGTTCAGGATCTCTACCTGTGGCGAAAGCATTTGGAGCGGTGTCGTCTATAATATATATTTTAGGCAAAGGTAATCCGGCAGTAATGCAAAGATTTTCAACCAGGCGATAAAGCTCTTTGTTGTCCTCGAATTCCACGAGATGTGCTTTGCTCATTTTAAGGACCAGTTTATCTGAATACCAATAGCTTCCCATACTCATCAAAATACTGAAAATCACAGCAAACCACAAAATTGCGCTTGACCCCATTGCCTCTGAAAAAACCCATCCCACTGCTATCACAAAAATCAAAAAAACCGACATCAGAATATATGTATTGCGAGTATTCCTGTCTGATTGCGTATAAAGAGTTGCCATAAGTTTAACTTTATTTAATAAAAAACAGCTTTATTATTGTTAATTATACAACAAAAAGCTGAAAAGGGCTATAAAAATATATTCTATTTCTAATCTTTGTTAAGGAAAGTTAAAAATCTTAAAATCATTCTTCTCAATGACATTTATGAAGTTTATTCAAACCTATTATAAATACAAGTAACCTTTCCGAATCTATTAATATCTTAACTTATCCATTATTTATAAGTTACAACTAAAAATTTTCCAGCTTGCATCGCCTAACGGATCAGTAAATCCAAATAACACCATAACAACATTCACAATCAACCAAGCAATAAAAATGATTACAAACCCAGAAAATATTTTATTGACATTCTGCTTTGCCGCCATAATCAAACCTGCATCGCCAGCAGTTTTTACATAAATTAGTCCTCCAATTATCAAAGCTAATAAAGCAACTAAGGCCACTAATCCCATTAGAAAATTTATGATTTCAGAAGCCAAAATTATGAGATGACACAATGTGCAAGAACTAGTATCATTCCAAGTGGTTGCAGGGTCATCCCAAGATCTACCACAAGGCATAATACCGCCAGTTGTGACTGGAATCTGTTTACCGTATATTATTTCTAGGTTATCTAACGTATAATTTCCAGCTTGCTTAGAATAAATTTCAAGATCAAATTCACAATCACCAATAGCATCTGGAGTACAACCAGCCATAGCTGCGGTCAATGCTGCACAGGGTGCTGCATCTGAACATGTAGTTGTACCATCTGAACATATAGTGACAATGCCATCCAAAGGGACAGTTAAATCATCTATACCAGGTACTGAAATAATTTTTGTAGTTCTTGTAAGACCAGTCATATCTGAATAACTTAAAGGTTTTCCCCCAAGAACTATACTCTCGCACATTTTATTAAATGAATAAGTAGTATCATTAAACCCATATTTATATACTAATTCATCATCAAAGCTCACCACCCAGCCATTCCCGTCAAAATCGACTGCTGTACCAAGCAAATTACCACCGCCAGGATGAACATTAAACCAATCAGTTGGACCAGTAAATATATATAACTCATTATCAAATATGTTAGCGACCCAAACATATTCTTTTTGATCAGCAGCCACTCCAACAGGTCCATCTTTCACTTGAGTATCATAAATCACTGAAGGAGCAAGTGCATTAGGACAATTTCCAGTTACAGCAGGAAATTTCAAGACTGTTCCACATTCATAACAAGAAAGATAAATATTGTCATTTAAATCTATACCTATTCCATAAGGTAATTCAGGAGCGATTGTTGAGTAAACAGTTTTAACAGAATTAGTTGAAATATCTACGCATTGTAGAGAGCCACTTCCGCGATTAGAAATCCAAATGTGACCGAACGAATCTCCTATCATGCCATAAGGACAACCTCCAACAGCTATGTCAGGACCCAATTTTGAAGTTGGCCAAATTTCTCCATCTAATTTTGAGATTGTACCATCTGCACAATTTCCCGTCCAAACATTTCTACTAGTATCACCAGTTAATCCCCTTATTCCATCAATAACAGCAGGAGAAGTAGAAAAAGAACCTGGTAAAACTTCATATTTTCTACAATCTTGATTGCCAGCAGGTCCACAGATATTCCCATAACAATCTCCGGGACAAAAATACATATCTTCATCTGTTCCGCAGATATCATTTCCACAATACTCACCAGCAACACCATTTCCGCGAAGAGGAATTAATTTTGAAACCTCAGCAAATCCATCTCTACTGGCAACCCAAACAGCTCCCCCAGGAATAACATGAGTACGAGATGGTGCATCAATAACATTATATGTTTCAATCACACTACAATCATTTGTGTCTATCTGTTTAAGTTTGTTCTCATATAATGTACCCGCTGAGTTATATGCAACAGGTATCCAAATATAAGGAGTTTTAATCTCTGCAGATGGATCAGTTAGTCTTAAACGAACCTTAAGGCTATAGATATTTGATCCCGCAGGAACCTTAATTTTGGGACATTCTCCCGTTGTCAAACAAGTCGTTCCTCCTCCAGGTGGGAATGCAACATCAAAAAAAATTTCACCATTTGAAAATTCGATTGCTGGAGCCTGACATACTGCCGTACTGGGAAAAGCAGCATTAATGAAATTAGTATTAAACGTAGAAAACAACACGGAAAAAATTATGACATATTTTAAAGTTTTTATTTTTTTCATAACCTGTCCTAGACTAATTTATTATTTCAAAAAAATCAAGATTTATTCAAAAAAATCCTCCATTTTATTTACCATACAATTCCCATCAACTCTAGTACAGCAAATTTTAATTCTTTTGTTATTTGAACTTGTCACTAATGATTTTGAATTTTTGTCATAAGGGTTTCCTTCGGAATCTACCCAAATCATCACAATTTCTCCTTGAACAACAGCCCCGGCATAGTTTTCAATATTAATACTTACAATCATCTCCACTTCATTCTCATCATACAATAAAAATTCAGAATCTATCAAACTTGCTCTTGCAGAAACATATTGTTGTGATTGATTTTCAATATTCTTCTTCATCTGCTCAACTCTTTGTTGTTCATTGCTTTTCATTTCTTCTGACATAGAATTGTACTGCGACTCAATATTTGAAAAACTTCCCCAAGTATAAGAATTATAAAATATCACAAAATTTTCGAGACTATTCGCTATTTCTTCCTTTTCCATTTCTTCTTCTTTTTCAAGATTTGCCAATCTCTGAATTTCTTGAGAATTATTATCTTGGACAGTAATGTCTTTATCATTCTTTTTGAGAAATAAAGGTGAGACTATCAGTAATAGAAATAGAAAAACAAAAACCACAGAAACTATAAGCAAAATTTTCTTTACTATACTTGACATATATTTATTAGAAATGTTTATAATTTATCAAATTGTATAAATCAAACTCTGTTATATTAATAAGTTTATATCTATTAATTTCTAACTTCTAGTCTTTGCAAGAACCACAAAAAACTTTCTGATTCGAAAATTTATAAGGTGAGATTTACATTCTGCTAATGACTTTTCTTGCTACTAACTATTCACAAGTAACATTCCATTTTCCGCCTAGGGGGTCTATATATCCTAAAACAGATAAAACAAAGTCAACAATCAACCAAGAAAGAAACAATATCATAAACCCAATTAGAACTGTTTTAAACATTGTTTTTGCGCTGTTTTTTCTTTCAACATTGCCTGCAGAAGTTATAAATAAAAGTCCTGTTATAATTAAAGCTAAAGTAGCCACTATGCCTGCTATTGCAGTCAAAAAGTTCATTCCCTGATTAAGCAGTAAAACTCCATAACAGAAATCACATGAATCAGTGTCATCCCAAGCAGTTGCAGGATTGTTAACCATTCTTCCGCAAGGTACTAAACCTTCACAAATATTTTCCCCTGCCCTGCAAGTACTGGTTAATCCACCATCAGATGAAACACACACATCACCAGTACAAATATCAGCATCTAAATCACAAAAAGTAGCAGAATCATCGTAATAGCAATTACCATTTAATTTGTCACATCTTCCAATTCCTACTTGACAAACTCCAGGAGTAGTACAAGCATTCGGATCATCAGCATAGACGCATACTGGAAGTCCACCTACACTTTTACATGATCCAGTTCCTGCTTCACAATGTCCTGGAGTATCGCATATGACACCAATGCAAGCTGGACAATCTAGATCGGGAGGATTTGTACATCCCTCAGGACAATAAAAGTCACCAGTCACACAGGCAACACAGTCGCTGACATCAAATTCATTACAGAAAGGCCCGCAACCCAAATCTCCTTCCACATAAGGAGGAATATTTGAACAAAGCATTTCCTTTAAGTCCGTTCCATCGCAAACTTCAAAGTCATTGGCTATATCATCACCGCAACTATCATCAAGTTTAAATATTACAAGGCCTAAGTCAAGACCAGCCGTATAAGCATATTCACCAGCAGGATCAACAATCATGTCCACAATTGTTGAAGTGGCAGTTGGTGCAGCAAAGGTATCTCCATAATCGAAAAGTAATGGATCGGTAATATTAACTGATCGAAGTCCTATGTTTTGCACACTAACATAAGCGAAAGTTCCTGCATCATTTATATCCATAGCAAAAATTTCATTGGAAGGAACCCCTAGATTTATATTATCAGTTGTAACCACAGATGGACTAATATTAGGAGTATTAATGTCAACAGAATGAAAAGTAGAAAGACCGTCTATATAAGCAAAATCATTTCCGAAGGAATCTACTGCAATATCAATACTACTTGTTGAGTTACCAATTGGGATGCTTTTCTGCAAAGTTAAAGCAGCAGAACTAAAATAGTCAAAAGATGCCAAGCCTGCAGAACCATTATTATAAGATGCGTAAACATAACCTCCTTTAACATCAACACTCCGCACACCACCTTTTGTGTTTGGATATGAATAAGAATTAGAAACAAAAGGAGCAGCAGGATTGGAAATATTAATGACTTGTATAGCTGCTGGACCAGCAGCATCTGTTCTTCCAATTGCTAAATATGCAAAATTTCCGACAACATGAACATCATTAACTTCTCCCAAAGTCGCGATGCTTACAATTGTAGGAGGTTGCTCTTCAAGGAATGGATAAGGCACACCTTTTGGTTTGAAAGGAGGAAGCGGAGTGTGCACCACTGTGTCAGGATATTCATCTGCCTTATTAAGTTGATTAATATTGAGAACAGAAAACTGACCTTTAGTACCGACAAAAGCATAGTTTCCGACAACATCAACGCTCAAAGGCTCTGAGTCAAAATAATAAATTACTTTTAATTTTTGTGAATTAATGAGAGAAACTGGTGGAGTATAAACGGAAAATACTTGAAGACTCCATAAAGAAGAATCCGTAATATATATATATGCTCCAGACAAATCAACACCAGTGGCATTTAATGGGAACTCACAACCAGGAACTGCATATATGTGTCTGCAATCGTTCACACATGTCAATGAACCCGCACCGACTGTTGCCATTGCTGCATTACAACCAGGACTTTTTGAATATAAACTTTTGTCTTCAGCGTCTGTCGCATCAATATCAGTACAAACCTTACTTGCACATGTCCTACCATTGAAATCTACTGTTCCAGTAGCAGCATGTATATCACAAAATAATTCTGGTCCATTTATATTTCCATCTCCACACCAGTCAGTTGGTGTACATTCTGGCGCTGTATCCCATAGACATGTACCAGTTACTGTCGTGGGCTCCAGCGCATCTTGATCCCAAGGTAATGAAAGAGCCCCGCAAAAAGGAGAGGTATCGCAAGTCGTTCTAAGAGCGCAAACCTCAGAATCAGATGGATCACCATCTCTGTCTGCATATGACTGCCAATCGCATTTATTGCATAATCCCAACGCAGCATATTTCACCGTATCTGATAGCCCGTCATTAGGAGATACAATTTCTGCTATATCGCATACCAAAGGATCCCCATCATACCCATCACATTCTTCCAGTCCATTTATTATATCATCTCCGCACCAATCAATTGCTGTGCATGCTGCTTCCCATGTACAATTACCACAAGAATAAGACACATAAGGAACATTAGCTGAACAATCAATGGCATCTATAAATGAATATTGCCAATCACAACGCTGACACAAATTTAATCCGTCATATCCTGCTGCAGCAATACATGAAGGAGCCGCGGTACTAGTTCCATCACAAGTTTCACAACCTTGTGTTGAATTATCTCCACACCATTCGTGATAATGCCAACTCCCGCTAACACAACGCTTGGGACAACAACCTACACAGTTTTTCACCTTATGTTGAACATATCCACCGACAGTCCTATATAGATCATTACAAGCTCCACAGCTTCCTGTACAACCACCACATGGACAAACACAAGGTGGATCAGCATCTTGAGCCAAAAACTGAGTAGCTAGTGTGCTCTCTGTTGTACTTTGGAAAGAAAAATAGGAATAAAATCCTCCTTCCTCTTCTTGCGCCATCGCTAAAGGAACAGATATTTTTGCCTCATTTATATTTTGAAAAGAAACAAAAAAGAGGAGCAAATAAGAAAAGAAAAGAAAAAACAACAACAGAATATTTTTTTTACTAAAAACATTGAGCTTGCCAAAAAAAGTTTCTATGTGTCTTTGTGTCATATTTTTGTTTTTAATTTATTCAATTTTTATATAATTTATTAGTTAAAACAAACTATTAGATATGTTCTCATACAGCCAATATCAATTTTATATTCAGCAAAACCAAAATAACTACTGTTTATATTCTTTCCAATGTCTACTGATTTTCGCCAATCCCTAGAATTCAACCTTTGGAGTTTCTTTTTCTTTTGGTTCATCGATTTCAAAAAATTCTCTTTTTTGAATATTCAAAATTCCAGCCACAATACTGTCTGGAAAAATTTGAATCTTAGTGTTGAGGTCACGAACATTGCCGTTATAAAATCTTCGGGAAGCTTGGATTTTGTTTTCTGTGTCAGAAAGTTCTCTTTGCAATTCAAGAAAATTTGTGTTTGCTTTTAGGTCTGGATAGTTTTCACTGACAGCGAACAAACTCTTCAAAGTATCAGAAAGCATATTTTCTGCTCCTGCTTTTTCTTCAGGATTTTGTGCATTCATAGCATTTGCTCTGGCTTCGGTTACATTTTCAAAAAGTTTTTTCTCATGAGTAGCATAACCCTTGACAGTGCTAATCAAATTTGGAATTAAATCATATCTTCTTTTAAGTTGCACATCAATATCACTCCAAGCCTCATTTGTTCGAACTCTTAATTTCACGAGTCCATTATAAATACCAATGAACCAAACTGCAACCACCACCACAATAACTAAAAGTATAATTAGAATTGTTTCCATATGTTTTTCCTTTCTTTTTATTAATTAATTTAGACAATCATTGATTATTTTTAAAATAACCATTTGATGAAATAATAACACAAATTTATAATTCTATCAATCAATTTTATAAAAGATTTTGAATTGAATCATAATAAAAATCCCAAAAGGCTCCAGTCATAAAGACTGGAGCCAACAAATTTTTAATTACAGGTTATACGCTTCACGATTACATTCCCATCATTCCACCACCCATTCCTCCCATACCACCCATTGGAGGCATTGCAGGAGCACCAGCTGATGGATTCTTTTCAGGTAGATCTGTAATCGCAACTTCTGTGGTCAAAAGCATGGCAGAAACTGAAATTGCGTTTTCAATTGCAGATCGAGTTACCTTCACTGGATCAATAATTCCTTCTTTAATCATGTCATCTACCATCATTCCAGTAACTGCATTATAACCATTTGTTTTTGATTCAGATTTTCGTACAAGATTTGCAACAACTGGGCCTTCTTCTTGTCCAGCATTTTGTACAATTTGTCGAAGTGGTTCTTCAAGGGCCCTAAGAAGAACTTTAAATCCAGCATCAACTTCTGTTTGCAAATCATTACCCGCAACTTTGATTGTTCCTGTTTCATAAGCTTTTCTCACAGCAACACCAGCTTTGACAAGTGCAGTTCCACCTCCAGCAACAATTCCTTCTTCCACAGCTGCTTTGGTCGCAGCAAGTGCGTCTTCAACTTTATGTTTTTTGTATGTCAGTTCTGATTCAGTTGCTGCTCCAACTTTCAAAACGGCAACTCCACCAACAAGCTTTGCTAGTCTTTCTTGAAGTTTTTCTTTGTCAAAATCAGAATCACTAGCATCAATCGCTTTTCTAATTTGAGCAACTCTAGAATCAATTTCTAATTTTTCCCCTTTTCCATCAACAATGATTGTATTGTCTTTAGTAGCAATAACTTTCTTTGCTCTTCCAAGCATCTCGATTGTTGTGTTTTCAAGTTTAATTCCAAGATCTTCTGTAATTAATTTTCCACCAGTGACAGTTGCAATATCAGAAAGCATTTCTTTTCTGCGATCTCCAAATCCAGGAGCTTTGATTGCCAAAGCATTAAATGTTCCTCGAATTTTATTGATAACCAATGTTGCAAGTGCCTCACCATCAACTTCTTCAGCAATGATAACAATATCTTTTTTCCCTTGTTTTCCAATTTCTTCTAAAATCGGTAAAATTTCAGCTAGTGATGAAATCTTTTTATCAGTTATCAAAATATATGGGTCATTAAATTCAGCTTGCATCTTGTCAGTATCAGTAATCATATAAGGAGAAATATATCCCTTGTCAAATTGCATACCTTCCACAACCTCACTGCTCATTCCAAATGTTTGAGATTCTTCCACAGTAATAACACCGTCTTTGCCAACTTTTTCCATTACTTCAGCAATAATATTTCCAATAGTACTATCTTCAGCTGAAATTGTGGCTACTTGTGCAATTTCTCCTTTGGTTGAGATTGTTTTCGCACTCGCTTTCAACTCTTTGACAACCTCTACTCCTGCTTTTTCAATTCCATGTCTGATTCCGACTGGGTTTACTCCCATCGCCACAAATTTCAAACCTTCTCTAATAATTGATTGCGTTAAAACTGTTGAAGTTGTTGTTCCATCTCCAGCAATGTCATTTGTTTTTGAAGCAACTTCTTTCACCAATTCTGCTCCAATGTTTTCAAACTTGTCTTCCAATTCAATTTCCTTTGCAATTGAAACTCCGTCATTAGTAATTGTGGGAGCTCCATATCCTTTGTCAATAATTGCATTTCTTCCTTTTGGTCCAAGAGTAATTTTCACAGCATCAGCAACCTCATCGATTCCTCTTTTGATTGCTTGACGAGAATCCTCATTGAATTTTATATCCTTTGCCATATTGTTTTTTGATTAATTTATTATTTAACTTGTCATCTTAAACCCGTTTCAAAATGACAATTTTATTTATTATTCTTCAATAATCGCCATTATATCTTCATCCGACACAACTAAATATTCTTTGTCATCTAATTTGATTTCTGTTGGAGAATATTTTGAAAATAAAACAGTATCACCAACTTTAACATCCATTGGAACTCTGCTTCCATCTTTTTGAGCTCTTCCAGGACCAACTGCCAAAACTTTTGCCTGCTCTGGTTTTTCTTTGTCTACTGTATCCGGAATAATGATTCCACTTTTTGTTGTTTCTTCTTTAGAGACCGCCTCTAAAATAACTTTGTTCCCAAGAGGTCTTAGTTTCATAGAACCTACCCTTTCTTTTTGCTTGTCTTTAATAAATATAAAACAAACAAATTATTAGATTTATTAAATAATGATTTTTTTAGCACTCTACCTTATTGAGTGCTAATGACATTATATTTGATTTATGAGATATGTCAAGGCTATCTAGCTTTTTAG
>JAGLID010000081.1 GCA_023143145.1 Minisyncoccota bacterium
GGGCATTAAATTCTTGAATTCGCATAATAAAGTTAGTTTTTCATCAAATAAATAATAGTTACAACAATCATTAATGCTATATAAATAAAGATTAATATATTTCTTTGAAGGGAATCTTTTTGTTTTTGCATTCCTTGTTTATAATGTCTTTGCTGTTCGTAAAAGTTCTTTTCAGCGATATTCTTTTCTTGAGAGGTTTTGTTTTTGAATTGAGGGGCAGTTGGTGCGGTCAATGAATTTGATGTAGCGGGTTTAAGTAAAGAAAACTTTTTTGAGGTAATTGAAAAAAATATATTTTCTGTTTGAGAAGGGGGTTTCTTTTTTATTTTCTTTAATAGCGCTATTTTTACGGTTGATGAATTTATCTTGTTTGTTTTCAGAATTATTTTATTTTTTTGTTTGTCTATAATTACAAAATCATCTCCTAAAAATAAATTACTTATATATCCAACAGGTCCCGTCTCTGAAAAGGCGTAGAATGATTGTATGTTCTCCCATAAATATGTTGATTGTTTTTTTTCTAGAATGTTTAATACTTCAATTCCATTTTCACTTATTTTATATTTGTTGGAGATATTTGATGATTGATTTGTAGTATTGTTAAGTTTATTATTTTTATAGAGAGCATATGATGTTCCCAAAATAATAATTGGCATCAAAAGGAATCCTAAAGAAGAAAACATAATAAAAATTATGATAAAAATAAGACCAGAAGATTTGGAGAGAAGATAAGCCTTTTCTTTGTTGCTATTTTGTGATTCAGTTATTTCCCATTGGATTGGAGTTGTGATGATTTCCATTTTTTTGATATTAGAAATTATGAAATATTTTATTATTTATAGATTTACACATTTTGTGTCGCAATGAGCTTGTCAGGGCTTTTTATATAAAATATATGATTCGACAATGTTAATATAAAGAAATCTCTGAAAAACTTTGTTTTTGTCATTTTTGCATTGAAATAAATTTAGCATTATTTTGTTTCTTAGCACATTATTATTGAGCATTAAATTATAGAAACTTTTGATTCAGGTTGGAAATGCAAAATCAACGCTTTTGGCAATTACCTTCATTTATTTCGTTTTCAATTTTTTGCAAAATTTCTTGCAAATTCATAAATTTTTGACTATAATTAAGTCATTAAGAATATATTATCATGTATTCGCATAATATACAAAGTAGAATATACTAGCAAACAGGCAATTCGCATATAAATGAGTTAGACAAAATTTTGTCTTGATCTGTCCACTTCGCATCAAGCGTGGACGTTAGACGAAATTTTGTTCAAAAATATCTTTCCATTTTTTATTGAGCTCTTTTTTATTTTTTTTGAAAAATAAAAAAGCCAGACTCAAATTAGAGAATGACTCAAATTAGAAATTGGCGACTGTTTATTTTTTTCGCATTAAATCGATGATTGCCATGTATTTTAGATCATTTGCAAATGTATATCTTCCACCTTCATATCCTTTGTTTTTTCGTCCCAGATCGATAAGAGCTCGGCATTTTAGATTTGTGGAGAAATCGTATCTACCACTTGCATATGTGTACACTTTACTATCCTCCTCTAATAATTGGCGTTTACCTTAGTAAAGTAGAAAATCACTAACGTGTCAAGCCCACGACCAAAAGATTTCAAAAGTGATCCTATAATAAAGTAGATATTTTTAAACAAAACTCGCTCCTTGTTAATCGCGCCCTGTTGCGCTCTTTTCATAGCTTTTCATTTTTTATTTATTTCTCTATAAAATAATTAATAACAAATTTTCATTACATCTGATAACACCTGCATGTGCTGTTATAGAAATTTTTCATTATACCGAAACGTTATATGAAATATTGCTCATAACAGATAAAATAATTTTGAATAATTTTTTAAAGACAGAAATATGAAATTAACAGTATTAGTTGACAACAATACATTAATAGATAGATACTTTCTCGGTGAACCTGGAGTATCCTACTTGATCGAAGATGGTTCAAAACAAATATTATTTGACGTTGGTTATTCGAATGCTTTTATTATAAATGCTCAAAAGTTGAATTTGAATTTGCTACAAAGCGATTTTATTGTACTTTCTCATGGGCATCTAGATCATACTTGGGGGCTTGATCCTCTTCTAAAAACTTACTTCGAGGCAAAAATAGGGTCAATTACTTATAAGGAACCAGTACTTATTGCTCATCCAGCGATTTTTGAGACAAAGTCAGCAGATGAATTAAAGGAGATAGGTTGTACGATATCTCAATCAAAACTTGATAGGCATTTTAGTGTCGAGCTAAAAATGAAACCCTTTTGGCTTACAGATAAACTTGTTTTTCTTGGTGAAATAGAAAGAACCAATGATTTCGAGAATAAAGAACCTGTTGGAGTTGCCCATAGCGGAGGAGGAACGCAGCCTGATTATTTGTTGGACGACACTGCACTAGCTTACAAAGGTAAAAATGGACTCACAATAATCACTGGTTGTTCTCATTCTGGTGTCTGTAATATTATTGAGTATGCCAAGAAGGTTTGTAAAGAAGATGCAGTCATTGATGTCATCGGAGGTTTTCATTTGATGAAACCTTCCCAAAAGCAACTTTCAGGTACGCTCGAGTATTTTCAAAAACTACAATCGAATGAACTACATGCTTGTCACTGTGTTGATTTAGATTCAAAAATCGCTTTATCAAAAGTAGCAAATTTAAAAGAAGTTGGTGTTGGTTTATCATTAAGCTACAAATAAAAATTATTAAAAATTGAGTAGGAAAATGGGTAGTACGTTATATAACAAAGTATATGAGGTTCAAAAAAGCTTTAGTGATTTAATTTAGGTAAAAGTTTTAAATAAGTATCTTAATCTTTTATTCTATTATGAACATTCCAAAACATATTCAAAATTTAATGAAATGAATATTTTTTAATTTTAATTACATCGCACAACATCTGCATATGCGGTTCCAGAAATTTACATAATATAAACTTTCTCTTCCGCTTCACTCCAATCGAGTCACTTAACACCGAATAAACGGGAAATTGCTTAGCCCGCAATTTCCGCAAATTTTTTCCGCTATGCTCCGAAAACTTCTTTTGTCTCTGATTTTATGTGCAATTTGAAAACCTGTCTAAAGCAAAAGCTTTTTAAGATATAATCATTTATCCTTGTTTATGCAAAAAATAAATCACAATAACTGGATCAAAGGAAAAAGTTATCAAAAAAGAATCCTAATTGAAGATTTAAAAAAGAAAATTAATCTTATTGAAGATATTATTGTATCTCCAAAAGGAGAAATTCCTTGTCACAGTCATGAGTTTACTGATGAAATCTTTTACATAACAGAAAATTCTGCAATTATGATAGTCAATAATGAAGAATTTAAAGTAAGACCAAGAGACATGATTTATGTAGATAAAAACGAAAGTCATGGTTTCAGAAATGAAAGTGAAAAGGAATTTAAGATGATTGTGTTTAAGATTAATTTTCAAAAAGGAGATTCTTTATTGAAGTAACGGTAGGTTTCCAAACTGTCCTTTCGGTCGTTTGTCTTGCAGGCTTACCACATAACAACGATTAAGAGGAAAATTCTTGCAGAATTTTCCCAAATTTGCTCCGCTTCGTTCCGCAAACTTTTCTTAATCGCGATATTATACGCACTTCAAAAAATATTATTTTAGAGAAATAGTAAAGATAGTCTTTCTAAAAAAAGTGGATAATTGGTGTTTTCTTTACTTCGTTACGAAATGATCTTAATATATAAATGATGGAAAATAGGTTATTTAAAAATAAAATTGTGAAAATATTTGTGTAAAAATTTGTTGGTCGATATTTTCCAATCTGAAACAAATATTTTTTAAAACTAGTTTAAAAATCATTTTTCCATAATTTATAAATAAACGAGTTTTATTTATAAAGATCTAATATTTGAATTTAAAAAATATGAAAAAATATGATGTCATTATAGTTGGTTCAGGTTTGGGTGGGTTAACTGCCGGGGCAATTTTAGCCAGAACAGGAAAGAAAGTTTTGGTACTAGAGAAGCATTATCAGATAGGCGGATTTGCAACAAGTTTTCAAAGAAAAGAATTTAAATTTGACATTGCGCTTCATCAGACGGGTGGCATAAATAAAACTTTCTACAAAGACATACTTCAAAAATGCGGGATTTACGATGAATTAAAATTTGTAAAGCATAAATATCTTTATGAGGCGATTAATCCTGATTACGAGCTTAAAGTAAAAAACGGATCTGTAAAAGACCTGAAAAAGAAATTGACAGAACAGTTTCCAAAAGAAAAATTCGGCATTCATCTCTGGTTCTTTTTTGTCTGGAAAATTGGGCGCGAATTTTTTTGGTGGGATAAGGCGGCTGCATCTAATAAGATATTTTTTGCGATATTTTTATGCTTTGCTCCGCTTTTTATTCCCTTTCTGCTGGTTTCTCATAAGATCTCTTTGCAAAGAATACTCAATTTTTGCACGAAAAATGAAAAATTACAATCAGCGCTTATGCAGCTTAAAGGATATTATGGTGATTCTCTGGAAATAGCATATCAAATTCCTTTTATCGGTAGTTACAGTTATTATTTTGATGGAGGATATTACGTAGAAGGCGGTGGGCAAAAGGTCGCTCTTGCCTTGAAAGCAGTTATTGAAAAAAATGGTGGCGAAGTGCTGAACAATTCAGGAGTAAAAAAGGTTTTGGTAGAAAATGAAATAGCGATAGGAGTTAAGACAAAGAGACAGGTTTATTATGGCGAAAAAATTATCGCCAGTGCTTCTCCTTTCATTGTTTATGGAGAATTATTAAAAGATTGGTCTGGAAGCAAGCAAGAAATGGAAAAGATAAAAAAGTTGAAAGTTGGAACAACGCTTTCTCAAATTTACATTGGACTTAACACGAATATTGAGAAGATAAATAAAAAATTCAAAGACTCTTACTTGGTTTTTATCAACGGTTTGAAAGATGATCTTTACAAAGATATAATCCTTGCTTTTCATTCTCATATGGATATATCTGCGGCGCCAGAAGGAAAAGATGTGCTTTGTATAACTTTTTTGGATAATTATGAAAGATGGGATCTGCCAAAAGAAGAATACAAGAAGAAAAAGAGTGAAGAGTTGGAAAAGATATTCAATCTCTTGCAGGATTATTTGCCTGATTTAGAAAAATATATTGAAGTAATTGAATTTGGAACGTCAAAAACAATGGAGAGATATACCGGGAATAAATTTGGCGCTGTTTATGGTTTTTCGCAAAAAGTCGGACAAGCGGGATTTGATAGGTTTGGAAATAAAAGTCCGTTAAAAAATTTATACTTTGCATCTGCATGGACTCGTCCATGCGGAGGATTTGAAGGAGCGATAAGAGCGGGGCATGAAGTTGCCAGAAAGATTTAGGATTAGAAAGAATACAAATAAGCTCAAAATAAAAAAAGAGGAAAAATGGCGCTTGCGCATCACTCTTCTTGTGGCACTGATAAAATATTTTATTTTAGATGGGATAGCAAAAAGAAATCTTCTAGTCGGTCCTCTGTTTGGCTTCCAAAAGTTGTTGCCGACGATTCTATACAAAAATTTTGGTGTTATAATATCTTCGTATAGTTTTTCTGTGTTTCTTTTGTTATTCTTCCTATTAATTGCAATTTTTTTTCTTTCTCTTTAATTTTAGAGAGAGAACTAAGTGTTTTCCTTGCTTCGAAAAAGATTTATAAATAATTATGATATGAATATATTTTCTTCAATAAAAATATTAGATTTGACCCGGGTGTTCAGTGGACCATTGTTGATAACTGGATGATATAGGGTGGAGATATTCAATAAGTAGTTTTGGATTTTTA
>JAGLID010000082.1 GCA_023143145.1 Minisyncoccota bacterium
TAAAATGGTTCGCACTTCATTTTGAAAGTTTTTATTTTTTTAAAATATATTAAATATTTTTTTTCCTAAAATGAGTAATAAAGAAAAAATTAAACCTTTTATTTTCCTTTGCACGGGTATGTCTTTGGACGGGAAAATATCAACTTCGAAGCGTGTCAATACTAGAATAACGACTGATGATGATAGAAATTTTTTGTATGACCATCGTGTACTGTGTGACGCTATCATGATGGGTGGAAAATCAATTATTCTAGATGATCCTGGGTTAGTAGTGAAATCTGTCCAAAGACAAAAACAAAGATTGGCGTTAGGAAAAACCTTGGAACCTATCAAAGTTGGCATTATTTCTGATGTTTCGAAATTAAAAATGAATGGCGATTTTTTAAACAAAGGTGATGTAAAAAAAATTATCTTCACAACCGAACGCTCATCAGAAGCAAAAATCAAAGCTTTGAGTAATAAAGCAGAAATCTTTGTTTACGGGAAGCAAAAGGTTAATTTAAAAAGAGCCTTGGCTAAACTTTACACCTTGGGAATTAAATCAATCATGGTGGAAGGTGGTGGAGAGTTAATTTTTTCTTTGTTGAAAGATGATTTAGTCGATGAAATCAACTTGAAGATTGGTGATTTGATTTTAGGTGGTAGAATTGCACCAACTTTGTGTGATGGAGAAGGCTTTTCTGGACTGACAGCAAAACAAGTTAAGCTCGTCGATTTGAAACGGAAAGAAAATTATTTGATGCTGAAATATAAAGTAATAAAAAATATCAAAAAATAATATTAGATAACACGGCATATCTGATTCAGGAAATTTTGTTCCGTTATCGTTGCACAAAAACTTTAGACGTCATCGTAATATTGTGTGAAATATTTAAAATTTTAACATCAACAAAATTATGAAAAAAATTATTTTGATTGAAAGTATATTTATATTTTTTTTGGGAATAATAATACTTGCTCAATTAACAGGAATATCATGGAATCGAAAAGAATTTATTACATCTTGTCAGCCAGAGAGTATAAAATATAATTCATATGATTCTTATTGTGTTTCAATAACTAAGGAATATCAGGCACTTAATTCAGAATTATATATTTGGGTAGCAAAAGAAGTTGACCCGAGCTATGGTCATGTTATAAGCTATCCAAATCCTAGTGTTATTGACGAGCAGGAATTGCAAGATACAAAAATTAATTGGACAAATGAAGGAATTGAGATAGAAACATATTTGAATACAAAAATATTTATTCCCAAAAAAAATTTTATTGAAGGGAGATAAATTTCAAATATATTCGATAGCACCGAATATGAAGTTCAAGAAATTTGCATCAATTATTAATTAAAGGAAAGCAAGTTTTTCTCAACTCATATTTTTGCCTTTTTCTATTTTTTGAAATATAATAGGTAAGTGAGCAGAACTTTTCATATTCAAATACGTTATATGAAATAATAATAATCTTTTTTTATTTATTTTATATTAAGGTAAATTTATTTTTTAATTTATTAATATGAACAAAAAAATCGTTATTGCTTTTACTATCACAGTTATAATCATATTTGCTGGTGCTGTTGGAATGATTTATTGCCTTCCCAGTAAACAAGCTGAGGTTGTCATACATAGTCAACTTACAAAAATTGCATGCTATGATTCACTTGTAAAAATAGCGGATGCCAAATCGCTTACAGTTTTTGAAAATTCAGGTTACGCAAAGGATAAAAATAATGTATATTTTCCAAGAGACGCTGTTTGCTCTATTAATTGTTATTGCACAAATTTTGTAATTATAGGGGCTGATCTTTTCACATTCAGCGTATTGAATCATGGTTATGCCAAGGATAAAAATTCAGCTTATTTCAAGGGAGAAAAAATAATTGGTGCGGATTTGAGTTCATTTAAAATCATTGAATCATCTTCAAGCAGTTTTTTTGCCGCAAAAGACAAAGAAAATGTGTTTGTTCAAAACACTAAAATAAGTAAAGCTGATCCCGATACCTTTGAATATCTTAATGAACGCGAAATATATGTTTGGATGAAAGATAAAAATTATGTTTGGACGATGCTAAGAAATGATCCAGATTCAATAGAATTAATCGAAGGAGCGGATTCAGAAACATTTAAATTAATTCCGACATTGACTAGTCAAAATGTTTCTGGCAATGAGCATTATGCGTTAGATAAAAATCACGCATATTTTCTAAATAAAATTATAGAAGAATCTGATCCGAAAACATTTCAGCCATTAAGCATATTCATCTCAAAAGATAAAAATAATGCTTATGCTGCTGAAGAAAAAATAGCAGGAGTTGATGTCGCTACTTTCGAAGTTATTGACAGTCATTATTCTAAAGACAAAAATCACGTATATTATTTGAAAAATATATTAGAAAATGTAGATCCAAAAACTTATAAATCAAAACCATAAACTAAAAAAAATTTGCCCCTATTTTTTTAATCTCTTCCTGGTATAATTCCCGGCCTCTTGAGGCGTTATCTAAATTTGTAGTACAAGGAGATACTTCGTTCTCTTGGAGCGGGGAGCTTCATTTAAATACTTTTATAATAGAGAGACGGCGGGCTGGCAACTCAAAGAGGCACTACACTTTGCTACCGCCTCGTTACAGTAATTCTCGCCCAACAAGTGATAATCGGAAAATGTTTTAGCCTGGTATTTCCCCAAATTCTTCTTCACTTCAGAGAATTTTGGTTGTCATCAATGTTAGGCGAAATCGCGAAAATTTACAATAAGGATAATCTCAAATTATTTTTCATGAACAAGCAAGAACATTACAGGCAGGAATATCGCTGTTTAAAACCGCACTGGCAAGACAGCTTAGTCATATATCGAAATCTTATCGATTCCTACACCAATTCAGAGACTAAAATTCTAGATATTGGCTGTGGCCACGGAGATTTTTTGAAATCAATTCATGACAAAACGATTTATAGTTATGGTATTGATCCTGATAAAGAAGCACTTTTAAAAAATACTTTTATAAAAAATAAAACAGTTGGCACTGTTGAAAAATTACCGTTCGAAAGCAATTCTTTTGACCTTGTTGTATCTGCATGGGTGCTTGAACATTTACAAGATTCACAAAAAGCGTTTCAAGAAATTTTTCGTGTATTAAAACCGAATGGCAAAGTCGTTTTCTTGACACCAAACGTATGGAATTACAATGTCTGGATTATTCGCCTTATACCAGAAAAATTTCATAGCTTTTTTACAAGAAAACTCTATGACCGTCAAGAGCATGATACATACCCAAAACTATACAAAATTAATTCAGTTAAAAAAATTGTCAAAACGCTTGAGCCAATAGGTTTCAAAAAATCTCAGTTTGTTTTAAACGGCGATCCTTCATATACCAGTTTTAATAGTATTCTTTTTAAGTTCGCTTGTTTGCTTGAGAGAATACTGGATTGGAAGCCTTTACGGTTTGCAAAAGTACACATAATCGGAGTATATGAAAAATAATTTGAAATTATATTTGATAAAAATTTTCACGACATCGTACAACAGCGTATATGCGGTCCCGTTTCGTTCCATACACATTGCTACGCAGCTTCGAATATATTGAAAATGTTATCGGAAATATATCTTTCCTTAATAACAAAGAATGAATAACTAGCTTTCGATATTTTGTAAAATACTTTTAATAGTCAACATTATTTTTTGGAGCATAGTTGCTATATATTTTTCATTAATCGGAGAAAAAGTAAAATTCAAGGAGTATGACTTTTTGCA
>JAGLID010000083.1 GCA_023143145.1 Minisyncoccota bacterium
GATTTTCTTCTTCTAATAATTCAATTCCCAAAGACTGCTTCAAGTCTTGTATAATTGCTTCGTTTATCAATTTCATAATTTTAACTTATAAATTAAAATTTATTTATTTCGATTTTATTTCAATCAATATCTTTACTTTATTCAAAAGATTCTTTCCATATTTTTACTTAATTATTTTCTAAAGATCGCTCAGACCTTAGTCTATCATCCAGAATGTTATTAATATGAAATTTTAAACCGTCTTTTGTTATTAACCTCAAAGCACTTTTTTGGTCTTCATTCAATTCAATATCTCCTTTTTGTAAAATATCCTCTATTTTTTTTATGTCGGTATCTTTGAAATCTCCAATTCCCTTTTCAGTCTCATTAATTGAATGAAGCATAAAATCAGATATCAGTATTTCATTTAAGATATCTTTATCAAGACTTTCCAATAAACTCAGAAATATTTCTTTATCTTTTACTTCTACTCTCGCCCCATCATCTGTTCCCTGAGAACTCAATTCACTCGTCCTTGTCTTCAAAATTTCCTCAACAACTTCCTCTAGATCATAGAAAGTTAACGATTCCATAGCCTCTTTATCTTCATCTTCCATGGTAATACCAGTCTGCTCAATAATCTCCTCTATACCATCGCCTTGAAGCTCTCTGTTTCCACCAGTAATACTTTCCACAGTACTCTTAATTCTGATATCAAGTAAATTTTGTAAATCCTTCGCAACAGAACCTTCCAAATATTTAGTCATCATTTTTTTATTTTTCACTTCGATCTCTTTTGATAAATCTTCGGCACCTAAATCAATCTCACCCCCAAATTGTTCAGAATCATTTTCTGCTTCTACTTCTTCATATATTTTTTTCAGAACCGCCATAAATGTTGTAACTTTTTTATCTTTAAGTTCTTCATAGCCAGCCTCATTTCCTGAAAATGTGTTTCTAAACCAGTCTTTAGTAAACTTTTTTTCAAATAAGCTATTCTCCTTTTTAAAAGTTTCAATAAGCTCTGGTAAATTATTAAACTTCTTCACATCATTCTCTTTCAATTCCATCAGCTTATCTCTCAGCACATTTTGTATTTCAGTGCTTATTGTCTCATTAGTTGGTTGTACCTCTGCGGTTTCATTACCACCAGTAGCAACATTATTTTCTACGATTTTATCTTCGCTTTCAATTCCAACTGGATGTTTAATAATATCAATATCATTAGCAGAGAAAACATCCCTTCCTTCAAACTCCGCATTCTTCTCTTCTTCTAATTTTTTAATTTCTGCTGTAGTTTTTACAATCTTTTCTTTTATAATTCCAGAAACATACATCTTAAAAGCACTATCTTTTATGACTAGCACTTCATTCAATATTTTATTTGCAACCGCCTCATTTTCGATAAGACTCTCTAAGTCCCTCCCTTCAAGAGCACTAGAATTATTATTTATTAATTTAGAAATTTCAAGAGCAATTTTCTTTTCATTTTTTTTCCCTGCTTTATCATGAATAATCTTAATTAATTCAAAATCTGCCATTTCAGAGACTCTTTGATTTTCACCTTCATCGCCACTATCGCTCGAAATCACTTCAATAATACCTCTTTTCCCTTTTCCAATGATTAATTCTTCCATCACAGTTAAAACAATATCTGCATATTTTGCATAATCACTTTCCTTGTCTTTTATCTTTTCCCGAAGGCCTTTGATATCAGTTACGATTTCCTGTATATCATTATCGGTCAGATTATTTTCTGAAATAATTGCAAAATCTTTCAAATTGTTCCGAATTGCCTTTGAACTAGATTTTTTATTACTCGGCATTTTCCCAGCCCTACTTTTAAGTTGTTTGTCTATCTCAGGAATCATTGCATTAAACTCATCTACATTTTTAATTTTGTTTAAATCAGTAAAACCAGCTTTTACCTCCTGCCCAGCTTCACTCAAAACAGCATCTTTAAATCGACTAACTGCCTCTATTGTTTTTGGATCACATTCACCAAATATTCGTTCTTGATTTTCGATTAATCCGTTGATAATTTGAAGATGACCATAAACTTCTTGAACAGATTTTCTGCGAGCTTCCGCTATAACTTCATATATATCTTTAGCATCAACCGAGGAAAGAAGTCTTGAGTATGCAAGGGCATATCCCAATGATTCCTGACTGACAGCTTTGTTAAATTTATCATATTCTTTATATTTCATTGCTTCATCTTCACTAAGAACTTTACTTCCGTGAGCTTTTTCAATAATTTCTTTCATTCCTTCTTCATCTTGAAAATTTCTTAATTTTTCCTCAGCAACTTTAAGCCTTGTTTGTGCTTTTTCAAAATTGCCACCCTCAACATCAAGAGCTTTAATTCTTTCACCTAAAATTCTTATCTGACCTTCTCTTGCCGTCTCTTTGACCGTCTGAATTACTTCTCTAGAGTTAGTCGTAGTTTCAGTTTCAGTTTCACCTTCCGCTAATTTCTTACCCAACTCTTCAGTCTCTATTTCTTCTAACCTTTTTTTACCTAAATCGATTGCCAAAGCAGTAATACTTTTTACAACATTCTCATCGTCTAAATCTAATCCAGAATTACTGAATCTTTCTTTTAATACTTTTATAACCGAGACTTTGACATCCTCGTCTTCCGAATTGAAAATATCCAGTATATTCTTAATTTCTTCTTTCGAAAAACCATTAATCATAACACCTACCTTTTTTTCAATTTTTTCTAATTTCTCTTGTTGCCCCAATGATTGTTCAGGTTTATAAATTTTATCAATTTGCTCTTTAACGTTTTTTATATCTTCTTGAAGTTTAATATATTGATCTTTCATTTGAACTAAGGAATAGTTGTCTTTACTTTCATTCTCCTTTTCGCTTTTTCTAGAATATATATCTTTTAATGCACCTGTTAAAAAAGCAACCCCCTTATTTATCTTATTTTCATAATCTTCAATTTCTTTTCTTGTCGATTCTATATACTCTGGCCGAACATTATAATCTTTTAACCTATCACTAATATTACCAATTTCCCTAGCAAGCTGTTCAGTCTCATTCTCTCCAAATTCTTCTTTCCTTTCTCTTTTCGCATCTGCTATTTCTCTTTTTTTATATTCGTTTTCCAAAGAACCTAAATATTCACCGAATTGTTTCTGTTCATCATTACCCGCAGCTCTACTAATATAACTTTTAATATTATCAATTTCCATAGCCAATTCATCAAAATCCATTTTTTCAACCTCTTTTTTTTCAATATCCGGAACAATTTCAAAAACTTTTTCCGTTTCAATTTCAACTCTGTCTTCTTCTTGAACCTTTTTGAGTTCGAGGAATTTCTGAAGTAATTCCTTTACCTCAGTTTCTTTTGGAAACATATTATTTTCGTCTAACTCGTCTAGATATTTTTTAACACCTTTGTCATCCTTGTCTTTAACTGAATTAATCACTAAGAGTATGGCATCAATTATTCTTTCGGACTCAAGTAAATCATCATCTTCTTGCTCTCTCGTAGAGCTAATTTCGTTATCTTCTTTTCTTTTTATAGATATCTCAAAAGCTACATATTTTTTTACTTCTTCTTTGTTACTTTTAATACTTTCTTCAATTCCCAATAAAAAGGATATAATTTCATTAATTTCTTC
Source organism: Minisyncoccota bacterium (assembly GCA_023143145.1). Classification (GTDB taxonomy): domain Bacteria; phylum Patescibacteriota; class Minisyncoccia; order JAHIHE01; family JAGLIN01; genus JAGLLA01. The sequence continues at coordinate 3,618 of JAGLID010000083.1, forward strand.
TTCAGTTGATTTTTCAGATTCTCGTAACTGTATATCTTTAATTGATCCTCGTTCTATATTCATATTTTTATCTTTAAACTAATAAAATCTTATTAAACCTTAGATAATATCATAATTTAATATAATTGTCAATAGGGTCACAAACCTACCTATTCTATTTAATATACTACAATTTTAACTTATAGAAAACTAGATAATACTTCTCGGCTCATTCTTTTTGCTCAAAAAATAATCCCATAATATAGAAAAAACATTTTATTCTACGCAATTTCAAAAATCTTCAACATAAACAAAATATACAAAACAAGATACATTAATCCTTCCCAATTATAAATTTTCTTTGAAATCCCAGAAAAAAGATAGAGTAATGTAGCTGCAATTAAGAATGGCACACCAATATAAAAAGTTTTATCATCAACAGTTAAAGGTGCAATCATAGCCGGAACTCCAACAACCACCAAAGCATTAAATATATTTGATCCAAAAACATTACCCAAAGCAATCTCATATTTCCTTTTCATAGCCGCTCGAATCGAAACAATAAGCTCAGGAAGAGATGTTCCAATTGCCACAGCACTCATCGCGATTACACCAGTTTCAATATTCAAGCTTTTAGCAATTTCAATCAAAGACCCCACAGTATATTTTGCTCCAATGTATATAAAAATTGCGCTTATTATCAAAGTAATAAAAACACCAAGTTCAACTTTCGGTTTGTAACTCCAAAGTTTTTTCATAAACCGGTGTCTACTCGCTTTTGTAGGAGGAAAAGTAAATCTTCTTTTGTCCCTTTTTTCCTCTTCTGTCTCACGATGCTCCAAAATGTCTCTTTCTTTATTTGATGAAATTATATAAAAAAAATAAATTCCATATGTTAATAATAAAACTAAACCTTCAACAAAAGTAACTTGCTTGTCTAGTAGTATAAAAACTAATATAGTTGTCGATGTTGCCAGAAGAGGTAAATCAAGATTAATTAAACTTCTTTTGACCTTCAATTTTCCTGCTATTACAGATGCGAGACCAACAACAAGAAGTATATTCGCAATATTTGAACCGACCGCATTTGCCGTCGCAATTTCAGTTTGCCCTTGAAGCGCCGCAATGACTGCTGTTGCAAGTTCAGGAAGAGATGTTCCGACACTTACAATTGCAATCCCAACTACGAAAGGTGAAATTTTCAAAGACAATCCAATTTTTTCACTACTTTCGGTAAAAAAATCCGCTGATTTTATTAAAACCGTAATACTAATAATAAACACCGCCATCCAAAATAGTAACATAAATTATTTAATAAATTATTTAATAAATAAGCTGAATTTATCTACTAGGTCTAACACTTGCTGAAGAAGAAGCTGAATTTTTTTTAACCGTACTACTTGGTTTGTACCGATTCGGATCTTCTTCGCCAGTAATCCCTCTAGTCAACTTATCAATATCTCTTTTTCCAAATCTTTTTCTCATATCTTTTATATCAATTCCTTTTTTTGCAACATTTGAAAATTTTCCTCCTGAGAATCTTTTTAATTTGAATCTTCTCGTAAAATCAACAAAATCATCTTTTTTCAAAATCGACTTAGAAGGGTTATATGCCTTAAGAGCTTTTATAAATTCAATTTTTTTCTGTGCAGATACTCCATGAACACCTTTAAGAGCCTTGTTTATCTTAGTAATACCTCTGCCACTAAAATCATTTATTTTTTTGTGTTTGAACAATTGTGTTTTCCTCTTATAATTTCTTTTTTTAACTGAAACAACTTGACCCGCCACGATTCTTTGTTCTTCAGTCTCATCCTGTTCTCCGATTTTTCGCTTATTTTTTTCTCTTTCTTCTCTTATTTTCTTAAGTTGTTCTTTCTTTTTTGCTTCATGCTCTTCTTTAATTTTTTCTAAATCGTCTATTTCTTTTAAATAGACTGCATTTTCTTCCGACATCTCATCACCATCTTTACTGATTGAGTCATCTGAATTTGTTGTATTTTGATCATCCATATCTTTACTTTAATTAAAAACACTCACGAAAGTAACGATTTAACTTCATTATATCAATTTTTCAGCTTTATCACAATACTACGTGATTATTTATAAAAAATTTTGTTTCCTGACTCTAGGTATATATATTCTATCGTATTTATCTCATTTTTACTGATAGCCTTTGACAAAATTTCCTTTAGATATCCAGCCTGTATTTTTGCAGAACTTATCGTGTTAAAATAAATTCTTATATTTTTATCAGTATAAGCAATTAATTGTCTTGTTCTTGTCCCTTTTGTTTTATAAAACTTAATTTTAAGATCATTAATTTGTTGAATTTCATTATTAATTTCAAGAGCAAAATCTATAAAATCTTTATCAGAAACCTGATCATTGATATTGATTTGTTCAAAAATTGCTTTTTCTTCCGAATCAATGTTTAGTTGTTCAAGATATATAATATTAGTCTCACCTTCTCCGATTTCATTTTCATAATACTCTCTTCCTTTAATATCTTCCTTCACTTCCCATTTTCCATTATCATCTTCAATATATTTGACTATATTTTTGACACTCTCTTCTGTAGTCCCGTTCTGTTTTCCTAGAATCTCTTCTTCAATTTCAAACTGTTCTATAATTTTTATAAAATTTTTACTATCAATATCCTCATAATTCGTCGCCTCCGCTGTAAACGCAACTCCATTATTATCTAAATAATAACATTGGCCTAATCTACACCAGATTATAAATGGCGTCTTTTCAATAATTTCAATTTTCAGTGTCCTAGGAAATATCTTTTTTATTTTTACATTTTCTATTTCAGAAAACTCCAGGTACAATTTTTCCTCAATATTTTTTTTACTTACCAAAAATATATTATTTTTATAAAAATAATTTTTACTTAATTCTGGTATTTCATTGTTAACAATTTTTTTTATATTATCTTCTTTAATGCCCTGATTTCCTTTAATCTCGATATTCCCTACTTGAAAAAAATTTGACAGAAACAGAAAATATAAAAAAATTAATGAAAAAAATATAATTAATATTTTTTTATAATTCACAACCAGTCTATTTTTCTTCTTTCTGAAATCATATCTTTGTTTTATGGGTTTTCTATTTTTTCTAGTATTTCTCATTTTATTTGATTTGATTAAAAATATCTATTAAAATTATCATTAAACTAATTGTCATTCAATGCTTGATTTAGAATGACAGAAATTATATTCCACCAGCAAAAACTCTAGTATCCTCTTTTAATCTTACGAATTAATTCAATAAAATAAGTCATAAAATACTTCTGATTTAGGGGCAAATCTTGACAATGCAATATATTTTTTTTATAACCACCGAAGCCTTTCTTAAATTTTGAAAGACCGCTCCATGGATGATTTGGCTTGTCATCGACAATGCCATAAAAATTAAAAATTTCTATACCTCTTGCTTTTGCTTCCTTGATTGCATGCCATAAATTCAAATACGAAGAAGGAATTTTGTTATATTCTGATGAAGACGCACCATGATGATAAAAAGCCTGATTACCATAGAATAAAACTATGGCAGATGAAATTATTTTTTCATTATATTTTGCAGAAAATATACTTATTTGATTATCATTTTTAAACGTATCAATCTCGCTTTTTATATAGTCATAGGAAAATGGCACGAATTTATGACGTTGCACAGTTTCCATATGAATATCATAAAACGCTTTCAAATATTTTTCTTCCGTACTCTGAATAATTTCAACTCCATCTTTTGTCGCACGTCTGATTAGATTTCTGTGTGTTTTTCTCATAGCTTTCAAAATCTCATCTTCTCTTTTCGAGATATCAAGAATTAACGTCGTTTCATAGTGCATCATATGAATCGGTGCATTTTTAAATCCATAAGATTTAAAAATTTCTAAATTTTCTAAATTTTTATCTAAAATCGGACTGATTCTCACAAAACTAACCTTTTCTTTCTTACCAATATCTTTCAAATAATCAAATAATAATTTCAATAACTCTGAACGTTGAACGTTGAACTTTGCACTTATCACAGGACCATGTGGAACAAACAAAAAAGATCCTCTTCTCGCATTTACTTTTATAACAAGAGCGACTGCTGAAATCTTTTCATTATCAAAAATTCCCAATCGCCAAATTTTTTCTCCAGTATTTTTGTTAAATTCCCCCCAATTCCAAGAATGGAGAAAGGTGCTTTCTTTATTAGATTTCACAAAGTTTTCCCATTGAAATTTATCAGATATTTCTTTGATTTGCATTAGTTTGACTTATTAATATGTTATAGTAAAATTAAATTAATTAAAGATAGGGGGGTGAACAAAATGAACGCCGTAAAGGTCTCGCGAACGGTAATCTAACATATAATATGATTACACAAAGGATTACTGCCCTTTAAGAAGGACTACCTACGGCGAGTAAATAAAATGATTCTCCTAACAAGGGTAGGCAATAAGTCTACCTACTTTTTTATTCAAAAATCATTACAACTTTCTTAACGTCTTTTCTACTAATATTATGATGCGTGGGTAAATTTATACATTTAGAGCTAATATTTTCAGCAATTGGGCAACTCCCCTCTATATATTCAGATTTTTTCAAATCAACCTCAGCTGGTCCAATTACTTGCGGAAACCAGTCCCCTAAAATTATATGATTTCTTTGAGCTTTCTCAATTAGTTCTTTTTTATTTTCTACTAATACAGTATACCATAAAAATATATTTTTCGATTCTGGTATTGTCTCAGGTAAAATCACTTTTGAATTATTTTCTAAATAATCTTTATATAAATTTGCAATTTTTATGCGATGATTATTAAATTCACCTACTAATTTCATCTGATGTAATGCAATTTCTGCCAAAGAATTTGACATTTGAGCTGGAAAATTTTTTGACTTCTCACTGTTCTTCTCTTGCCTAGTATAGGCCTTTGGTAATATCATCAATTTATTAATCACAAGCATCATCATTTTACCGATACTAAAAAAATAATAGATCTTTAGAGCCTTGAAGGTTATTATCGGATGCAAAAGCTGTCTGACAATTAACGATTTATCTGTATATGGCATTTGATCTCGAAATCTCTTGATTTTTTCGCCAAGTTCATTGTTATTCGTCACCACCATTCCTCCGGCAACAGATGAGATTACCTTGTCTCTTCCAAAACTGAAAAATGCTACATCGCCAAAAATTCCAGTCTTCTTGCCTTTATATTCCGCTCCAAGCGAATGTGCACAATCTTCAATGATATATAAATTATGTTTTTTAGCAATCGCCATAATCTCATCAATTTCCACTGGATTTCCAAAAGTATGTTGAACGACAATTGCCCTTGTTTTGTCTGTAATTTTTTTTTCAATTTTTGTCGAATCAATATTCAAAGTGTTTTCCTTAATGTCCACAAAAACAGGCTTCGCCCCACACCATTGAATTGCATTAGGGAGAGCAACGGTTGTAAATGCTTGTAAAATTATTTCATCATAATCTTTGATTTCAAGACATTTCAAAATTGCATAAAATCCACTTCTACCACTATCAAAACTAGTTGCCCAGCGAGATTGCATATATTCGCAAAATTTTCTCTCTAGCTTCCGATAATTTTTTCCTTTTTGTAACTTATTCCAATTCCAAGGCAATAAATATTTTCCCGCAATCAAACAATCCCAAAATGTGTAATTTGGTGCAAATGCTGATGCAATTGGTTGAAATTTTTTAAATATTGACATAAATTATAAACTTGTTAAAATTGTCATACATGGAGGATAATAAATAGTTGGAATAAATATACCAATTATCCCAATACTATTAATTGTGCTTACAATAGCACTATTTGTTCTGGTATTGTGGATAAAGAACAAAGAATTTCGTTATTCGATATTAGTAAGAACTATTTTATATCTACTTCTTGCAGCAGATGTAACGATCATTTTCTTGATCATTTGTAGTATATTTTCTGTGCTAACAGCAATTTTTATATCAGTTGCATTATATTGGATAAAAGGATTCTTCTTTGACAATAACTAACAAAACAATGAGTCGGTTTAATCATCTTGATTGGACTGTTTTTTTATCTTTCCCATCACCACTCCCGCTCCCCTGTTTTCGAAAAGAACAACAGTATTTTCATTAAGCTCATTTTTAACCATCTCTGCCACTTTATCAAAATCCTTTTCAAAAACAAACTTACAATTATTTTCATTAACCTTATGAATTTTTAGCTTTATAGACTTTTGACTAACTACATACGCTACATCACAAACTTCTCCAATCCTGTCAAATAATTTTCTATGTACTTCATCATCAGTTTTGCCCAACTCAATTATTCCTGGAAAAACTATAATCTTTTTATAATCGGCATACGCTTCATTTAAATATTCCAATGCGGCTAGGACGCCATCGGGGTTGGCGCTGTAGCTATCATCAATAAAAACAGAATTATTTGACCCGTCTAATTTTTTCATCATATATTCTGTCGACTCAATTTTTTCGACTCCTTTTGCAATTTCATCCAAACTCATTCCCAAGTGCTCTGCCACTATTATAGCAGAAATTATGTTTTCGATATAATGCTTTCCAAGAATACGCGTTTTAAATATTTGATTTTTATATTTAAATTCAACCTGGTTACTATTATACTTTATGTCACCTGTGTTTTCCTTTGAGAAATATTTAATATCCCTCACTTTAATATTGGACGCTTGATATTTAATACTGGAATTTATAATCGCTATCCCACTCTCTGGCAAAGCTTCAATCAATTCAAACTTTGTTTTCTTTGTATTTTCAATTGAACCGAATAATTCAAGATGTTGTTCGTTGATACCTGTTAAAATTCCAATTTCTGGTTTGACAATGTCACAAATTTCAGCAATATCTCCAAGTTTGTAAGCTCCCATTTCACAAATAAAATAATCAAAACCGTCGCTTAGTTTATTCAAAACAGCATAAGCAACACCGATATTGGTATTATTATTTCCTTCGGTTTTTATCACTTTATATTTTTGGCTCAGTATCATGTATAAAAATTCTTTAGTACTGGTTTTACCGTAACTGCCCGTAATGCCGATGACCTTAATCTTTTTAAGCATACGCATTTTAACCGTCGCTTTTTTTATTAATCTTTTTTTCTGAAAATCAAAAAATGGATTAACAAGTAAAATAATTATAGTAAATAAAGCAGGAGTAATAAGATAGATAACTAATAAATATTCTATTATCTCGTTATTTTCTATCTTTGTCATCCCCGCAGAGGCAGAAATCCAGTAAATCGCAAAAAGCAAAATATAAAATATAGTCATTACAGAAAAAATCAACACAATTTTCAAAGTCGGCTTCGGCCTGTTGAAGATTCTTTTTTTTATTTCATTTATAATCTGAAAAAAAGAGATTACAAATAATACTAAAACTACATACTGAAACATTAATAAACTATTTTTTAAAAATATAAAATATAAAACAACGATAACAATCACCGAAATATAAAACAAATTATTTTGAAATATATTTTTATCCTCTTTCAAATGCGACAT
>JAGLID010000084.1 GCA_023143145.1 Minisyncoccota bacterium
GTTTCTTTGTACCAACAAAAAGAATCACACCATTATTAGAAACAACCTCTTTGGCATATTTAGTAGCATTATTGAGATTTGCTATTGTTTTGCTTAAATCAAATATATTTATACCATTTCTCATTGTAAAAATATACTCATCCATCTTTGGATGTTTTTTGGCTTTTTTATGACCAAAATGTACTCCCATTTTAAGCATGTTCATCATACTTAAATTCTCATTTTGTTTATCGCTCATTTTTTTCCTTTCCTGTTAAATACATATCAATTTGGGATTACAACTAATACCAAACAAGGATATTCACCTTTTGAATGTATCAACATTGTCATTCCTGACAAATTTAAAAATTAAAAATACACAGAGGTCTATTAACCTTAATGCTAAAAACAAGTATAACATATCAATAATATATTGCAAGGGATTGTTAAAATATGACGATTTAGAAACATAAAATTCGATATTTAGACTAAAGTTGGCGAATATATGCGCAACAACTTACTATCTCAACATTTTATACACCTGACTTATATATTTGTCAGAAATACAAAAAAGTATTATAATAAAACTGTTATCTATAAAAAATGAATACTATGAAGAGGAAAATAAAAATTGACATAAGAGAGGTTGTTTTTTCAAATGAAGAAGGGAAGTCATTTTGCGATATTTTTATCTATGAACCAGAAAATATCGAAGAACAATCACTTGGAAGCTTATATATATTAGGGGAAGTTGTTAATTTTCCCAGTAATTCATCTTATTTAATTAATCTTTTGGCATCAATCGCCAAAAAAGAATTTTATTCAGATTCGAAAAGATCAACTACAGAAAGCCTTGAAGCTAGTTTACATAAAGTGAATTCAACACTTTCAGATATGACCGAACAAGGAAATGTTGACTGGATTGGGAATCTAAATATGATTTTCTGTGCATATAAAAACGATGAACTTCATCTCTCTCAATCTGGAGAAATTAAAACCTTACTAATGAGAGATAAACAAATAACTAATATTGGTAAAAATGTTATTTCTGAATCGAATTCTCATCCTATTAGAACATTTGCGAATATCGCTAGCGGAGAACTGGAAATTGGCGATTTAGTTCTGTTTGCGACACCAGAAATTTTTAATGTATTTTCAACAGAAAAATTAAAACAGCTTTCATCTTCACTAGATATTGAAGAATTAGCCATAGCAGTTCAAGATGAGATTGAAAAAGAAAAAGATGTCAATACAATGGGCTTGTTCATAATGAAAGTAGGAGAAGAGAAAGAAGAAGGATTTGATCATATTGAAATAAAATCACAGATTCCAGTAGAAAAAGTAAAAATTATTCCAACACTTCAAAAGGAAGAAAAACAAGAAGAAAATAATCTTTCCACAGAAGAGACAATGGCAGATAATGAATCTGTCAATGAGAATAGAATTAGTCTAGAGGATATAATAAAAGAATACGAAACGGAAAATTTGGATGAATTTAAACATACAGAAAGTTTAGTATCAAAATTCACAAATAAAGTTGAGAAGCAAGAAAAAATCGAATTTTTGGAAAAAAATAATTTAAATAAGAAAAACGAGACTAGGGAAACAGATGAGTTTTTGAAAGCATTAGACGAGATTCCAAATGTTAGTTTGCTTGATAATATTTCAAGCAAACTAAAAAATATGATAAATAAGGAAAGCTTATTAACTGTTGTAAATAAAATCAAAAAATTTGTATTTAATCTTCGCAAGAGATTAAAAAAAGATGATTTCAACCAAGACTTACCTAAGAAATCATCTTCTTTATCAAAAAGAAAAACGATTGCTCTGACTACTTTTATTTTAATTATATTTGTCTTGGTGGGAGGATTACTAGCAGAGAATAAAAAGAAGCAAGATGCAGAAAATTTTCAAAATTATAGCAATCTCATCATAAAGGTTGAAGAAAAGATAAATCAAGCAGAGTTTGAATCAATAAATAGTCCCTCTGATGCAAGAAAGTATCTCTTAGAAGCAAGAGGAATATTCGAGGAGAAGGATAATTCACTGGCTGGAGAAACATATCAGGATTTAAATCAAAAGGCAGATTACTTAATAGATAAAATACAAAACCAACTTGACATCCTTGATTTTGTAGAAAGGATTGAGAGTCCTGTTCTTGCAATTGATTTGAACCAATTCGAAAGTATGAAAAACTCAAAAAAAATATTTGAAAACAACAAAGAATATTTTATCCTTGGACCAGACAATAAGGTATTTTCTGAAATAATTTTTAGCGAAAAAAGTGTGGGTAATCTTGATATTAAAAACATTGAAAAGATTGAAAATTTAGACACTTCTACATATATGAAAAAGACTGAGGAAATCATTTTCCTAAGAGGTAAAAATGAAATAGAAATTCTGAATCCCAGCAAAAAAACAGTCACTAGCGAAAATATAAATTTTACTGAAAATGCTTTTGTCACCAAAGAAATTGTTTCATACAGTAATTATTTATATTTCCTAAGCCCAGAAACAAATCAAATCTATAAATACGCGAGATTAACAAATGACTTCGATAACGGAGTAAAATGGCTTACCGAAGAAGCTAACATTAACAATGCCGTTTCAATGGCAATAGATGGGTCAATCTATCTATTGAATTCCGATGGATCAATTGATAAGTTTAGAACAGGAAACCAAGAGCTATTTTCGATTGAAATCGCAAGCAATCCAATCCCCTCCACTTCGAGAATATACACAAATTCAAATCTAAGATATCTTTACGTCACTGATTCAGAAAATAAGAGAATCATTCTGTTCGATAAAATAGATGGCAAGTTAATTAAACAATACACAAGCGAAAAATTTGATGATATGAAAAATATTATTATCAACGACAAAGAAGAAAATATATACGTATTAAATGGAAATAAGATATTTGAAATAGAAATTAAGATATAGATCTCTTAAAATATAAAACTATGAAACCGCGAATTAATGCGCTCTATTTGTCCGTAAAAGATATGAAAAGAGCAGTAAAATTCTACGAGAACGTTTTTAATGTTAAAGTATCACTATTTAACGAAAGAATAAGCTCGTTTGACTTTGAAATTTTTACTTTCCTTTTGTTTAATCCAAAGATTGACAATGAAAAACTTTTAATTGGCAATAATATTATACCAAACATTGAGGTTGAAAATATCAAGAAAATGCTTAAACTTATCAAAAATAAAGAATGCGAAATTATTATGCCTCTTAAAAAGATAGACAAATATTCAATTTTTCAAACAAGGGACACCGAAGGAAATATCATAGAATTTTATCAGTTGGAGAATTAATTTATGATTAGAATTATAAGATTTATTGTGCGAAAAAAACTTACCAAAGAAACACAAAAAAATAGGAGAATCAAATCTCCTATTTTTTATTCAAATTCCTGAAAATTTTATTTCAAGTTTACAGTTGCACCAGCATCTTCTAATTGTTTTTTCAAAGCTTCTGCTTCAGCTTTTGGAGCTTTTTCTTTGATAATTCCAGGAGCTGCGTCAACAATATCTTTCGCATCTTTCAAACCTTTCCCTGTAACTTCTCTAACAATCTTGATGATAGCAATTTTTGCATCTCCGGCCGCAACAAGCTCAACATCAAATTCTGATTTTTCTTCTACCTCTTCACCTGCGGCTGCACCAGCTTGTGGCATTGCCATCATTGCTGCAGGAGCGGCTGCTGAAACACCGAATTTATCTTCAAGAACTTTTACCAATTCTGAAAGCTCAAGAACAGTTAATTCTTCAATTTGTTTTACCAAATCTTTGAATTTAGCTGGTACCTCAACTTCTTTTTTTTCGCTTACTTCTGCATCAGCAGTAGTTGTTTTTTCGTCTGACATGATAGTTTTCCTTTCTTTTATCAATTTATTAAATTATTTAAATTACTATTTTTTATCGTTACCAACTGCTTTTATAACATTTACAAGGTTTCTTAAATTTCCGCTTAAGACATTTACAAATCCTGACACTGGAGCATTAATTGTTCCAATTAATTGTGCTCTAAGTTGATCTTTTCCTGGTAGTAATGCCAAAGCTTTAATTTCATCAGCATTAAGATATTTATTTGAAATATATCCTCCAGAAAGAATCAGCTTCTTATTAGTTTTTGCAAATTCATTTGCAATTCTCGCTGGAGCGATTTCATCATCATATCCAATTGCTGTACCGATAGGACCTTCTAATATTATATCGTCAACACCTTCGATATTAACTTCCTTTAAGCTTCTTCTAATTAATGTTTTTCTAGCAACCTTGTAATCTATATTTTCCGCTCTCAACTTGTTTCTTAAGTCTGTGTCTTCCTTAACCGTTAAACCTTGAAATCCAAGAAAAACAATACTTTTTGATTTTGAAAATTTTTCACTAAGATTCTTAATTGTCTTTTCCTTTTGTTGTCTTGTAATTGTCATAATCAATTTTTAAAAAAATAAAAACCGCATATTTCCATCTTGCATAGACGAACAGCAGTTAAATGCTTTCTCCTCGATAGGTCTTATCTGCTTGCCTACTGTCTATGGATCAATAAATTCATTATATATGAAATCTAAAATGTGTCAAGCTATGTTGCTTATTTTTTATCCTGTGTAGTATTTGGTACTTTATTTATACATAAACCTACAAACAAGCCAAAGGATTCTGAACTAAATTCAAAAGAACGCCCTAGGAAACAGATCTCATAAAAATAGCCTCTGTTATTTCTTTTGCAAATTCCTCAGCTACAGCTGGTCCATTAGCTGTAATTATATTACCATCAACAACAACATTTTTATCTAATACACTACAACCAGCCTTTTCAAGTTCTTTTTTACCATTTTTATCAAGCGCACTCGACCATACAGTTGCATTTTTCCCGTCCAAGACACCAGCTTTAGCAAGAATAACTGGAGCGATACAAATTGCAGCTAGCACTTTGTATAATTTTATTGTGTCACTGATAATTCTGTGAGCATCACCATTTTCAAAAAACTCACTAGCCCCTCCACCTCCAACAAAAACGACAGCATCAAAATTTTCCATTTCAATTTTTTGCAAAGTCAAATTTGAAACTGCTTCTCCTCCATGAACTCCCATAATATCTCCTTCAATTGAACTTGCAGTAATAATTTTTGCTCCCTCTTTTTGAAAAAATTGAAAGGGAATAAAATATTCTTCATCACGAAAATTTTTGCTCGCAATAATCATTAAAATATTTTTACTCACTAGTCTTTTTCTCTGAGCCATAATTTTTCAATACTAATAAAATCAATCAAGAAACTTTCTCTTATTAATTAAATGTTCATCATAAGTTTTCGAAAAAACAGTTTCACCTGTGTCTTTCGAGAGAAAGTAAAAATAATCAGTTTCTTCGGGATAAATCGCTGCTTCAATAGCATAAATTCCAGGATTGGAAATTGGCCCAGGAGTCAGTCCTTTATAAAGATAGGTGTTATAAGGTGAATCAATTTTCAAATCATCATATGTTGCTTGAGCTCTTTTCTCGCCAACGAAATAATTTATGGTCGCATCAGATTCGAGAGCTTTGTCAATATCTAATCTATTTTGAAATACGCTTGCAATTTCTTTCATATCTTTTGTACTTCCTGCTTCTTTTTCGATAATACTGGCTAAGGTTATAATTTCAAATATATTTTTGTTCTGCCTTTCAATTTCTTGGCGCAAATCAATTGATAATTTCTTATCAAAATTATCAAGCATTTTCTCAGCAATTTCTTGAACCGATGCATCTACATAATAAATATATGTATCTGGAAAATAAAATCCTTCCAAACTACTGTCCTTGTCCAAATCATTTAAAAATTCGTACTTTGAAATATCAAAATTTTGAACTTTATCAAATTCAAGAAATTCCCCTTCTTGAATCAATTCATATTCTGCCAATCTTTGATCAATTTCCGCAACTAGAAATCCTTCTGGAATAGTAATCTTAATTTGATTATCAATTATTTTCCCACCAATAAATAAATCAACCATTTGCGAAATCGTCATTGCCGGCGATAATTCATACTTTCCCGCTTGAAGCTTACTCGACAAATTTTCTTGCCATATATATATTTCAAAAAAATCACTACCTAATATTAAATTTTCACTTTCTAGGTTAGCTGCAATTTTCTTCACACTATCTCCGCTTTCAATTACAAATTCTTTCTTAATGTCATCTTGAACATTAAATGGTTTAATTATTTTTGTTTGGATTGAAATATAAGAAAATAGCCCTATTAAAATTAAAATCAGACTAAAAATTACAAACGAAATAACAATTTTCTTTTTCATTTTTTAAATTTAAAATATAATTGAAACATTTTGCTTACTTATTCTTCTCTTTCAATCAAGGGAACAAAAACAAAACCAGGGAATTCTTGTTTTTCAAGTTTATCATTGCTTCTTTTAATAACAAGCCAGATACTATTATCAACTGGAGTTACTAGCCGTCCACCGATTTTTAATTGCTTATATAATTCCTCAGGAATTTTTTTAAATGCAGAGGCAGCTATAATAATTTTATCAAAAGGTGCTTCTTTTTCCAAACCCCTTGATCCATCTCCCACGATAAATTTTAGATTGTTGAATTTATACTTTTTTGAATTATTTTGGCCAAACTCTGAAAGCTCAGAGACTATTTCAATAGCAAAAACTTTTCCGCTGTCACCATCAATGTGAGCTAAAAGTGAACTTTGCCAACCAGAGCCAGAGCCTATATCAAGAATTATATCTCCTTCAGTTGGTTTTAACAATTCTAACATAAAGGCTACTGTACGTGGCTGAGAAATTGTCTGCCCATAGCCAATCGGCAAAGGAATATCATAATATGCTTGATTTTTTAAATTTTCGGGTACAAAATCAATGCGGTCAATTGAAACAAAAGCGTCAATTATATTTGGCGTTATTAAATACTTTTTTTCAATTAAGTCTTTAATAAGCTGCTGCATATTTTGTTTTAATTATTCAAAAATAATTATAAATATTATTTTCCGTATCTTCTCTTTCTCTTCGAGTAATCTTCAATCGCTTTTCTAAAATCATTTTGATTAAAATCAGGATAAAGCTTATTTGAAAAGTGCAACTGTGAATTTGCAGTTTCCCACATCATAAAACCATCACTCAGATGAGGCTCCCCTCCAGTTCTGATTACCAAATCAACCGCAGGTAAATCAGAAGTAACTAGACAACTTTTGATTAAGTCCTTATTAATTTCTAAAGAAAAATCTCTTCGTGCTTTCTCTGCAATACATCGAGAAACATCTACCATTTCCTCTGTTCCACTATATGCTAAAAAAAAGTTTAAAGAATATTTCTTATATTTTTTTGTATTTTCAATAGCTTGATTTAATGATTCTTTAACGTCTTCTGGAAACTGATTTCTCCAATCGCCAATAATGTTGATTTTCATTTCGTTATTTACAATCTTCTCACTCGTGGAAAGTATCAAAAATTTTTCTTTAAATAACTTCATTAAAAAATCAACCTCCTTCTTTGGTCTCTTTTTTAGGTTATCCTTTGAAGATCCCCAAAAAGAAAAATACGGAATTTCATTTTCAATCAAAACATCTGCCAATTTTTCAATATATTCTGCTCCCTTTTTATGACCAAGCCAAGCTTCAAGCTTGTACTTTTTAGCCCATCTTCGATTTCCATCAGGTATTATAGCGATATGATTTGGTAAATTTTTATTTTTATCCATTGTCAAATTCGATTTATTTAATATTTTAACAGATTCATAAAAAATAATTTTAAACAAAAAATTCTTACATTCTTTTCAAAAATATTATCTCTTTTTAAACTGAACTTTTATTATAATCATGTCTTTCATTTTTCAAGACCATCTGAATCTCTATAAACTAATCTTTCGCGAATATTTTTGTTTTAAAATAATAATTTCTATATTTTTTTTCAAAAATGATTTCAATTATACAAATCTCTAACGGTCAATAACATACAAAATCAGATTTTGACAGTTT
The DNA here is from genome assembly GCA_023143145.1 of Minisyncoccota bacterium. GTDB lineage: Bacteria > Patescibacteriota > Minisyncoccia > JAHIHE01 > JAGLIN01 > JAGLLA01. Next base: position 7,967 of record JAGLID010000084.1, read on the forward strand.
AACCAAAACCAAGATAGTGGGTAGGGAGGGAATCGAACCCCCGAAGGCAGAGCCAACTGGTTTACAGCCAGTCCCATTTGACCGCTTTGGTACCTACCCGTGACTATATTTTTTACCTAGGTATATTACTACAAATAATACTTTATGTAAAGTGTATCGCTAATATCATTAAAATATATTAGAGTACATTTATTTTTCGAGCGATTTCATTTACTTTTTGCATAACTTCTTCAACATTGAAAGATAATATTTTTCGCTCTTCCATAACTATTTTTCCATCAATTATACAAGATTGAACATCACCTCCTGAAACAGAATATACTAAATGCGAATAATAATTATAAATAGGAACAAGATGCGGCTTATTAAAATCTAAGATAATTATATCCGCTTTTTTACCAATCTCCAAGCTCCCAATTTCCCTTTCCATGCCAAGAGCTTTTGCGCCATTAATTGTTGCCATCCTTATTGTTTTTCGAGCTGTCAATGTTTCTGGGTTTAAAGTCGAAACTTTTGATAATTTAGAAGCACTACTTATTTCTGAAAACATATCGAGATTATTATTGCTTGCCGAACCGTCCGTTCCTAAGCCTACTATTACGAGTTTTTCTAATAATTTTCCGACTGGTGCAATTCCAGAAGCAAGTTTCGTATTACTGTTTGGACAATGAGAAATTTTTACATCTTTCTTTTTCAAAACATCTATGTCAGCATCAGAAAGCCAGACGCAATGTGCTGCGAGTGTTCTCTCATCTAAAACTCCAATTTCATCTAAATATTCAACCGGCGACATCCCTAATTTATTTTTTATACCTTCAACCTCTTTTTTTGTTTCACAAAGATGAGTCACAAAAAGCAGATTATTTTCATCAGCAAATCTTTTCGCTTTTATCAAAATTTCTTTACTGCAGGTATAGCAACTATGTGGCTCTATGGCAATTGATACAAGAGAGCTCTTTTCAAATTTATCTAAAAGCTCCGCAGTTAATTCCATTTTATTAGCAAATATCTCGTTTTCATCACCAAATTCACTTACAATCCCTTCTCCAATAACACCCCTAACACCAGCTTTTTCAGCTGCAAAACCAGTTTCTTTTTCAAAAAAATACATATCACAAAAAGTTGTAGTTCCTGAAAGAATGAGCTCTGCGCATGACAATAAACTTCCCCAATAAGCCGAATCTTTATTAATAAATTTTTCTTCTGCGGGAAAAATATGTTCATTAAGCCACTTATCAAGTGACAAGTCATCTGCTAAACCTCGAAATAGACTCATCGCTAAGTGTGTATGTGTATTCACAAGTCCTGGCATAATTACTCCACGATTCACATCAATTTCTTTCTCAGCCTGATATTTATTTCTTATATCTTCAGATTTTCCTAAATTAATAATTCGATTTCCTTTAATCGCAATAGCACCATAATCAATAATTTCATCACTACAATTAATGGTCAAAACAACTCCATTATATAAAATTATATCAACTTTTTCTTTTTGGTTCATAGATTATATTTTTCAGTCTAATTAGAAATCAATTCTTTCCTGAACTAAATTCAAAATTACGCATTAGCTACATCCCAGAAATCTCTCTTAATCTTTTTATTTTTTCAACCAAAGTCTTCAAAGTATAATCAATTTCATCCTTTGTGGTTTCTTTTCCGAGCGTAAATCTGATGCTGGCGTGGGCAATTTCTGGTGATATTCCCATGGCGGAAAGAACATGTGAGGGCGCAAGGGAGGCAGAAGAACAAGCAGAACCAGTTGAAACTGCAATTCCTTCTTGATCAAGCATTATAAGTAAACTCTCTCCCTCAACTCCCTGAAAAGAAAAATTAGCATTGTGAGGAAGTCTGAATTCTTTGGAACCGTTCAGTCTTGAATTTGGAATATTTTTCAATACTTCCTCAATCATATAATCTCGAAGTTTTTTTATTTCATCAATATTTTTTCGATTTTCCAGAACAAGTGAAATCGCTTTTCCAATCCCTACAATTCCCGGAACATTGTGCGTTCCAGCTCGAAGATTATATTCCTGTTCTCCTCCCTGCTGAACTGACTTGATTTTTGTTCCGCGTTTGACATAAAGAACTCCAACCCCCTTCGGTCCGTGGATTTTATGTCCAGAAAAAGAAAGAAAATCAACGCCAAGTTTTTCAACATCACAATCAAGATAATTTATCGCCTGCACAGCATCTGTATGAAAATATACTTTTGGTAGTTTTTGATTTTCTCTTTTAATATTAATTACCTTAATTACTTTTCCGATTTCCGCAATCGGTTGAATTGCTCCAACTTCATTATTTCCATACATCACAGAAATCAAAACTGTATTTTCTTTGATTATGCTTTTGATATCTCCTGGATTGACAATTCCATCTTTGTTAACTTTTACAAAAGACATATCCGCAAATCTGTCTTTTTGAACTGTTTCGCAAGAATTCAAAACACAATGATGTTCAATTGCAGAAATGATAATATGCGGATTTTCGATTTGAGTCGCCTTAGTTGCCCCTTTAATGGCCAAATTATTGCTTTCAGTTGCCCCACTAGTGAAAATAACCTCGCTTGAATTACAATGCAAAAAATCAGCAACTTGCAAGCGAGCCTTATCAACCCCTTTCGTCGCCTCTTGTCCAAATTGATGAATGCTTGAAGGATTACCAAATTTTTCCGAAAAATATGGCATCATTTCGTCAAGAACTTTTTTATCAACCGGCGTACTAGCCGCATAATCTAAATATATTTTTTTCATTATATTTAATTAATTTTATCAAAAACATTGATTAACTCATATTCAAAAATAGTAATAAATAAGTATAACACAAAGATTAAAATTAGACCTTTTAAAGACAATGAAATAATTTTCTTTGTTATAGTGATTTTTTGTTTGTTTTTGTCTATGTTCTTTTTGCAAAATATATATATAATTATGCCAAGAATAAATGCCAAGAATATCAACATTCCTGCAACTGATAAAACCCAGGGTAAATAACTTTTAACAACTATTTCATTAAAATTCACAGAATTGGGACCATTTTGTATAGCAATAGTCGTAGCTACGGTATTATTTATATTATACATGAATAACAAAGCAATGTATAAAATTAATTTTGAGTTATTTATGATTTTTTTCTTATTTTTCATATTATTCAATTAATCATCATTTCTTTTCTTTTAATCTTTTCTTTTAATAACAAAACTGCCAAGGAAGAGCCCATTGCTAGAATCTTATTTTCCGAAGCTAATTTTACTGCTTCCTCAAAATCTACAAACTCCACTTTTATGTCTTCGAATCCCCTTTCCCCATTATCTAGGTTTTGTTTAGACCTAGTTATGTTGTTTGAAAAAAATATATGAATTTTTCTATTTAGTTGACCATAAGTTTCATAAAATGAACCGAGCTTAACAAGAGAACCGCACTTGAACCCGCTTTCCTCTTCGAATTCTCTTTTCGCTGCCTTTTTTATACTTTCGTTGTCATGAATTCCTCCCGATGGAAATTCAATGACCTCGGATCCAACTAAATATCTATATTGTTTAATCATAATTAATTTTCCATCTTTAGTTATTCCAATAACCATTACCGAATCCTTACTATCCCAATATATCCACTTTTTAATTTCATTCGTCGGTAATTTAACTGTATCTTTTTTTACCTTAAAATACTTTCTATTAAGAATTAATTCTGATTTTTGACATTCCCATTTTTTCATATAATATAAATAATAATGCTAAAATCGCCAAACTCCCAAACTCAGTCCAGTCATAATTACCCCTGCAATCATAACACCAAGAGTAATCAATGGCAATGCTTTTCTGATTGGAATTCCAAATACAAATGCGGCAATTGCTCCAGTCCATCCACCCGTTACAGGAAGTGGAATAGCAACAAATGTAATAAGGGCAAGTGCTCCCCATTTTTCAAATTTACTATTATATTTTCTTCTAGTTCTTGCAAAAAACCATGAAAAAAAATTATTAAACATTTTTGATTTTTCCATCAAACATTTCGAAACGGGTTCAATAACAATCAAGACAATGGCGACTGGTATGATATTACCGATAACCGAGATAAAATATGCTTTCAAAGGATCCATATTGTAAAATCCTATAGCAAGCGGAATTGACCCGCGAAGCTCGGAAACAGGAAGCATCGAGACAATGAATGTCGCCATTTCAGGAGAGAAATATTCAGAAAGAAAATTAAAATCCATTTTTTTATATTATATTATTTTCTTAATATTTCGGCTGCTTCTTCGGGAATTATCGAGCATACTTCAATACCAGTACTAAGCTCAAGCCCAGCCCAAGTGTTTGTTTTAGGAAATATTTCAAAATGCCAGTGATAATGTTCATAAGTTTGACCATTACACGGAGCGGTATGTAAAAACATATTATATGAAGGATCCTTAAGATTCTTTTTTAATTTTGAAAGACAAAATTTCATTGCTTCTGCTAACTGAATTTTCTGCTCATCTGTAATTCTTTCAAAATATGATAAATGTTTCTTAGGATAAATTCTCATTTCCAGTGAAACCCTTGAAACAAATGGACAAACAACAATAAATTCATCATTTTCAAATAACATTCTTTTTTTGCTTTTTTGTTCATATTCAATCATTACACAATGAACACATTCGTTATGAGAATTAAAATATTTTTCACTTCCAACTAAACTTCGAAACACATCAGGATCTACAATTGGCATTGCTATTATTTGGCTATGCGGATGAGCTATTGATGCTCCAGCACTATAACCATAATTTTTGAATATAGAAATGTATTTGATATGTTTTTTATTCATCAACGCAATATATCTTTCTTGATAAGCGTCCAAAATTTCAGCAATTTGTAAAATTTCTAAATCAGCCATGTCCTTGAGATGATCTTCTGTTATAAGAACTTCATGATATCCAACGCCATCCACAACCTCAAACGGTCCATGCTCTCTAGTATTTACATCCTTATACTCAGACGATAAAGCAGGAAATTTATTTGGAAAAACTTTCAAGCTCCAGTCACCATCATTTTTCGTATAAATCAAAACATCTTTTTCTTGCTTTTGAATATTGTCTTTACAAAATGGACATTTTTTAACATCTTCTCCACTTGATTCTACTTTTATTTCTTTAGGCGCAAAATCAGGTCGCTTATTTCTTTTCGTAGAAAATAAAACCCACGTTCCGCTTACAAGATCTTTTCGTAATTGCGAAAAGATTTTCTCTCTTTTATTCTCGGTTGTCATATTTTTTATTTATTTGATTTATTTTTATTTTAAATAATTCTTTTAATGTTTTGATATAATCTAATAATTTAACCTTTGTTTCTTCTCTATTTTCCCATGAGACTGGAACACTTTTAATTTTCAAACCATTTTTATTAGCTATTAGCAATGTTTCGATATCAAAACCCCAGCGATTAATAGTTAATCTTGGAAATATTTTTAAGACCGCCTTTTTGGAAAATAACTTAAATCCACATTGCGTATCTTTAATTTCGGGAACAGCAAACAATCGTATTAAAATATTTCCAAAATCACCAAGCTTTTCTTTATACAAAAATTGTCTTTTTTTTATCTTGCTTTCTTTTAGTTTTCTGTTTCCGATTACAACATCATACCCTTCATGCACATATTTCATGAATTCATCAATATGATTAATCTCAGTTGAATTGTCAGCATCCATAAAAAGTCTAAGTGTCCCCCTTGCAATTTCCATTCCTTTTTTGATTGAATATCCCTTTCCTTGATTTCTTTCGTTAGATATTATACTAATATTATTATATTTTTTTTTCAAAGATTCTATCAGGTTTACTGTATTATCAGTTGAAGCGTCATCAACAATTATTATCTCAAAACTATACTTTCTTTGAAGTAAATATTGCTCAATATCAGATATTGTACTCGTTATTAATTTTTCTTCATTATACGCCGGTATAATTACTGATAAATATATAGTCTCTTTCATATAATCATTTTATCATAAATATGAAGCTTATCAAAATTAAATAATTTTAACATTTATCTCTATAATAAAAAAACATTATTCCGTAAAACATAATTTATTTATAAACTTCATATATCACAATCTCACTATCATCATATTTAATTTTTCCAGACAGATCGTTCTCAATAAAAGAATAAAGACAATTTCTATCATATTCAGTTAAATATTTCTTATGAAGAATAGCGTATTTTAATTGACCTTTGTCAAATAAGTAGTTTTTTAACTCATCAAGGTCTTCATTCTCTGGCGTTTTATAACCTGACGGTTCAATTAAAAAAAGCATTCCCGATATATCAATATATTTTTTCAGGAATCCTGGAGACGTATATGATAAATATCCATTAATCATTTTGTACTCGTGAATTGTTTGATAATATAAAATATTATTATGTTTTTCACCAAGAATATCCATTCTATCAGTAAGAAATAATGGGAATTCAATAATTGATTCATCTTTTTGATTATCTTCTTTATTATCTTTTTGAGATTCTAAAAACGGGTAAGCTTTTGGCGTTTCAAGTTTCTGGATAGACACAGGTAAAGAAAATATTTCAAAACAATATATAGCAGAAAAAATTAAAACAACAACATGTTTTGTTTTATTATTTTTTATATTTGACAAAACGATTGATGATAATATTGACACGGCCAGAATTGCGATTATTAACATCCTTATCGGCACCCTTGTCATGTCAATTATAGGAAGGGTGTAGATACTTTGAAGTGGCGATACAATTGTTAATGTTTGAGAAATATTTATTTTAGGTCCTAGGCTTAATACGAAAAATAATAAAAATATACATATCCAAAATAAATAATGGTCTTCTCTTTTTGAAATTAATCTAAAAAATATAAACGGTATCAATATAATTATAGAAATTCCCAAGTAAGTTGCCCATTCTGGTGAACTTGTACTTATTTTTGCCAATTCCTTATTATATTTGGCAATTCGTTGATTAATTACAGTTCCTTCTGGTGGAATTACGTATGACAATATATTTTGAGGACTATAAAATTCCACAGCTATCTGATCTGGTTTCGAAAAATTTTTTTCAAATCCACTTTTAACTGTTGTGAGATATGGGATAGAACCCACTAATATTAACGCAGCAAATAAAACAAGCGGTTTTACCAAAAGTAAACAATCTTTTTTATGATAAATATCGTTCGCTACTTTCCAGGCAATCCAAAATATAACCAACATAAATGTAAAAACTGCATATTGAAGATCTGAATAAATCAAAAAGATATACAATATTGAACTATACATTGCATATTTTGTCTTTTTCGTATTATTAAGCTTTTCTAGGAAATACATAATGAATGGTATAGGCCAAGTCGTAGTAAGATTGAAATGACCATAGGCATGAGAAATCACATATGTATTAAATGAAAAAACTATACCACCAAAAAAAGCAATATATTTTTGACAAACAAATAATTTAATAAGCATATAAGCGCCTACTCCAGATAGAATAAATGACAACAAAACGTAAGCGTTTAAAGATATTACTGGACCGAAAAAGATTTGAATTGGCAAAACCATTAAAGCAGGACCCAATATGAGAGTATGCAAATGCAAATCCATCATATTAGGATAAAACATATAATCACTATAGAAAGGATTCTGAACTAACTCTAATATACTCTTTTTGACCCACCAGAAATTCCACAGAAACGACACGCCATCTCCGCCATCTCCAAGAATCGCAGTTCTAAAAGAAAGTAATAACTTATTAAACACAATAAAAGTTATCGTAGTAAAGCCTAAAATCACCAACAGATACTCTTTTAGTTTATCATTAATGGTATATTTTTTGATACAATTATATTATTATCACCTGATTTGAAATTAACAATTTTAGATACATTGTTTATTTTTTTTTATTTTATAATTTAATATAAGTAAAGAAAATCTTATTACTGCATTATAAATTCTCTTGATTCTTTTCGGTTCCAATAATAATCTCCAGAACCATTCTAATCCTTTTTTTTGAAAAATGATTGGAGCTCTTTTTATTTTCTCAGATATAAAATCAAACGAACCTCCAACTCCAATTGCCAATTTAACGCTAGGCATCTTCTTTAAATTATCATTAATCCAAATTTCCTGTTTTGGGGCTCCAAAAGCAACCAACAAAATATCAGGCTTTACTTCATTTATTCGCTGAATTAAACTACAGTTCAAACTTTCTGAAACGTGATTCTTTTTTATTCCCTCTTCAGCCCCGACGATATTAGCATTGGGATATTGTCTCCTCAAATTAATAGAAACTTTTTTTGCTACGCCCTCTCCCGCGCCAAGTAAATAAATTCTCTTGTTACTACTATACGTAGACTCAAATATTTGATAGATTAAATCAATTCCGTGAGTTCTATATTTCAAAATATTTTTCCTGTGATTTGAATTAAACAATAAATTTAAAAAAGTATAGAAGAAATTGCATAAAACTGATATCAATGATAATGGTTTTATAAAAAACATATTTATTATAATATTTCTGCTCTTAATGGAAAACAACTTATTCTTTTTTAAAAATTCTAGCGCCCACAATATCCCAATTCCGTCTGAAATGACCAAATCAGCTTTATTAACTACATCCTTGAATTGAACATTGTCCTGAGCTTCAATTATCATTTCAGGATTAAGAGTTACAATAAAATGCTGTTTTTCAGACAATAAAAAAATCTTGATTTCTTCAAGAACTTCACTGGTAGTTATTCTATCAATTTTTATATCCACTATTTCATCAATTTTCATATAAATTTAATAATACGATTCAATCACATTATAAATTTGAAATTTATGCATTTAGATCAAATCTTTCTATGAGCTTAAATTTTTCAATACTTGGTTGAAGCTGACTTTCCGTTACGTCTATGCTCTCAACTTTGAATTTCATATTTTTTAATGGTATATTTGTTTGCTTCCCTTTAAGCTGATTTCCTCGCGCACGAGCAACTACAATATGTGGCTTAAATTCACACTTTTCCTGCTCAAAACCTTTAAGTTTTAGGTTTTTATCGATTGTCTTTTTTAATTTTAGCAAATTTTCGTCAATATTAACTGTTGCCCAAAACATTGTTGGATGAGCTTGATCTGGTCCTAGACATATTTTATCTAGAGAAACTTCAAATGCACTTAATCCCAAAGAAACTTCTTTAATCGCCAACAAAATTAAATCTAATTCACTTCGATTAACCTCTCCTAAAAAACTAAAAGTTAAATGTATTCTATAAAAATTTATCCATCGAATATGTAGATTCTTCCAACGTTTCTCGTTGAGCAAAAGTGCTCTCTTGATTTCATCTGGCAAGTCAATTACCACAAGTATTCGTTTTTTCATAGTTGTATTATAACAGGTTATATTAATTCGTCCAACTTATTTCAATGAAATTAATACTACCGGGAGTAGTTCCTCTCTACGCAAATTGCCCCAATACAATAAATAATTACCTATTTAAAATAAATTTTAACTTAACACGATACAGTTTATCTTATTCAAAAATAATATCAAATAAAAATATTCCCATACTGTATAATCCTGTGATTTTTGATCTTTTTTCTAAGAAGATATTTTTATACTAATGTACTATCGTTATAGTAAAAAAAATGTATTTTGTAAATAAATTTAATTTAAACATCTTCTTGCCTCTAAAACTAGAAATGGTAAGATATAAATAAGATATCTATATTTTATGCTTATGCAAAAAGAATCATATCTATATAAAAGGCTTGAAAATGACAAAATTCAATGTAGCACCTGCTCGCATCGGTGTTTTATTCTGCCTGAAAAATATGGTATTTGTGGCGTTCGAAAGAATATCGAGGGAAAATTATATGCTTTGAATTATGGAAAATCAATTTCAAATAGCATTGATCCAATTGAAAAAAAACCGCTTTTTCATTTTTTGCCAGGAACAAATTCATTTTCAATCGCAACCGTAGGCTGCAATTTGAAATGTGGAAATTGTCAAAATTGGCAGATTTCTCAACTCGTAAAGACTGATAAGAGCCTATTGAATGTAGGAAAGGATTTATCGCCATGTGGAATTGTAAATAATGCTATCAAAAATAAATGTCAAAGCATTTCATATACATACACAGAACCAACAACTTTCCTTGAATATGCATTAGATACGATGAAAATTGCGAAAAATGCAGGCATAAAAAACATTTGGGTGACAAATGGCTTTATGAGTAAAGAAACTCTAAAATTAATCAGTCCATATCTTGACGCGGTTAATGTTGATATCAAGTCATTTGATGATAAATTTTATAAAAATGTTTGTGGAGCAAAAATTAACCCTATTTTAGAAAATTTAAAATTGATGAAAAGGAACAAAATTTGGATTGAAGTCACAACGCTTATTATTCCTGGTTTTTCTGATGATGAAAAAATGCTAGAAAATATAGCAAAATATATCTCTGTAGAACTTGGCAGTGAAACACCATGGCACATAAGTGCGTTTTCAGGAGTGATTTCGTACAATATGCAAAATATATCTAACACCCCTCTTCAAACAATTAGAAAAGCATATAAAATCGGAAAGAATGTAGGACTAAGATATGTTTACGGAGGCAATGTTTTTGAAACTTCTCTGGAAAATACCTATTGTCCAAAATGTAATGAGTTAGTAATCGAAAGGATTGGATATTCTGTAAATAGATATGATATAAACGGAAAATGTAAGAAATGTGACGAAATATTAGATATAATTCAAAATTAATTTTAATAAAAATATATGTTAAAATTTGCTTCAATTTGTCCACATCCTCCAATTATGATACCTTCGATAGGAAAGAATCATCTTGCAGAAATTAAATCTACTATCAGAGCTATGAATGAACTTGGCAATAGAGTTAAAGAAGAAGAAATCAGTACTATCGTAATCATTTCTCCTCATGGTCCAGTTCAAATGGATGCCATGTCTATCAATGGTAGCGAAATTATGAAAGGTAATTTCCTACAATTTGGCGACGACACTTCGATGAAAATTGAAAACAATCTCGATTTGGTGAGAAATATAAAAAAGATTTCTGAGATAAAAAACATTACAACTGAAATTGTAGGTGATGACATTCCTCTTGATCATGGAATAATGGTGCCATTGTATTTTCTTAAAAAACATAATCCCAACATCAAAATTGTTTCAATCGCTTTCTCCTATCTTGATTTTGAAAAACATTTTGAATTTGGTGAAGCAATTTATGAAGCGACAGAGACTATAAATGAAAACATTGCCTTCGTTGCTAGCGGAGATCTCTCTCATCGACTTAATCTTGAAGCACCTTCGGGATATTCTCCTAAAGGAAAAGAATTTGATGAACTCTTGATCAAATACCTTGAAAATAATGAAGTGTCTGAGATTATGAACCTTAATTCAGAACTGGTTGAAGACGCTGGAGAATGCGGTCTTCGATCTATTATTATACTTCTCGGCACACTTTCGTCTTTAGAATATACATTTCAAAAAATGAGCTACAAAGGCCCATTCGGTGTTGGATATCTGATTGGAGAATTTAAATTATTGAAAAATAATTAATAATTATAAATCGATTACGCCTTTCCCATCCTTCCCAATAAAAAATCTTTAAGTCCTCTGAGCACTGCTTTTGCCCAAGGTCTTTTTTGGGGTATGAAAATAATTTTTACTATTTGCTTTAAAAATAAAATCAAACAACACGGATATAAAATAATTTTATTCAAAGAAGAACCAGTTCGTTTCGCCATGACAAGACCGTTGCGAACATGATAGTAGATATAGCTTGCAGAACCTGGTTTTGTTGATCTTGAAATTTTGTGATAAATTTTTGATGCTGGAACATAAATACATTTATATCCTACATTTTGTGCTCGCAATGAAAAATCTGTATCTTCATAATAAAGAAAATAGTCTTCCTCTAAAACACCTATTTTTTCAATAACCTCTCTTTTAATCAATAAACAACAACCAGTTAGATAATCAACTTCTTTTATTTCATCATACTGTCCATCATCGATTTCATCCAAACCAATATGTGTTCCTTTGTTTTTCAACCAATTAACCTTGCCACCTGCAGACCAAATCAGATTTTTTTCGCTATGAAAATATATTTTTGACCCCAATAACCCATTTTTCTCATCAGTCTCCCCCACTTCAACAAGTTCAGTGAGAAAATTTTCATCAACAATGGTATCATTGTTGATCAGTAAAACATAATCAGCATTATTGTTAATCGCATATTTTATTCCAATATTATTTCCACCTGCAAATCCAAGGTTGTTTTCATTCTTAATAATACACAAATCAAAATATTGCTTTTCTATTTTTAAAATAGATTCTTTCTCAGAACCATTATCAACAACTATAATTTTATAATTATTATAGTTTATTTTTTTAAGAGATTCTATACACTCGATAGTATCTTCTTCATTATTCCAATTTAATAAAATTATGTGAACTTTTTTTTGCATTATTTTTTATGTTAACCAACTTTCTAACACGACAATAATTGAATATGATGCTAAAATAACAATCAAACCTAAAATAGTCCAATTAATAATTTTTTTTGCAGTCGCAATTTTTTGTTCATCTCCTGTAGAAGTTATATACATAATTCCTCCTGCAATCAGCATAAAAAGTGCAATTGAGCCTGCTACGCCTAAAACCCATTCAAGAACTTTTCCAACTAATTCTGAAAAGTCGGTCGACGAAATTGGATTCGGAATATCAATAGTAGTAACTGCACTGGCTTTTTGAAAAGATACGAATAAGAACAATAAAAGACAATAAAATAAATTTGGTATTTTTTTCATAGTTTATGATGTTAGGATATTATCTAATATAGCAATGACTGAATATGATACAAGCACAATTATTAATCCAATCAAGGTCCAATTAATAATTTTTTTTGCAACCCCAATCTTCTGTTCATTTCCCGTAGAAGTTATATACATAACTCCTCCGACAATAAACATTAAAAGTGCAATTGAGCCTGCTACGCCTAAAACCCATTCAAGAACTTTTCCAACTAATTCTGAAACACTACTAGACCCACTTGGATTTGTAACAATAACAGGAGGACCTGCAGCTAAAATAATATTTGTTTCAACAAAAAAAACGATAAAACAAGAAATAATATATTTTAGATTATTAAATTGATTCATTTCCTAAAATTATAAAATTAATAATATTTTTTAATATTAACATCATTATAATAATATTCTATAATTTCCATCCAGTCACTCTTATCTACTGCCATCTGATATGCTCCGACAGCACTCATACCAACTCCATGGCTTATTGAAATTTTATCTTGATTATGGATAGTACTTGTCGGGTCTTTTATTCCACCACTCAGATAGGCATAATCAGCACTACAATACTTAAAAACTTCGCAACCACTTTTTGTAATTCCTCCAGAATCAGATGAATAAGCGGCTACAATTGGTTTATCGTTAAAATTAATTATATAACCTGCAGTAGCTTCATTGGCCTCGATGATTTTCGAAGCTCGCATTTCAAAATTATATCCTTTATATACTTGATCATTTCCATTCTCATTTCTACTATTCTTTAAATGAAATGACTCACCAGTGTGCTTTCCTCCCTTCTCAATATAATACATTGCGTAAGTTCTTGCAATTGTTCCGAATGCTTTGAGATATTCTTCTGGACTATCAGCGAAAGCTTCTGCAATACCATTTATATAATCCTCTAGTGATAATTCATTTATAACCCATAATTGTTTTGAAATTTCAGAATATCTAATTTC
>JAGLID010000085.1 GCA_023143145.1 Minisyncoccota bacterium
TAGCAATCGCTTTTGCAGAAGCAATCGCAATTTATGCTCTAGTTGTTGCTCTTATTATTAAATTCGTTTAATAATCATTCGGTCAAAAGAGAAAACATTTCTCTTTTGAGGTGTGAATATTAAATTGTACTTTAATTTGTATTCCAATCAGAGTGAAACGAAGTGGAGGAATCGCTCTTCTTTAATAGCTAACAGAACAAATCAATTGAATTGTATTTCATGGATAACATTATTTTGTGTGATTAAGAGGGATTCCTCGACTATCACTCGGAATGACAAGAATATTCCTGTGGTGTCCGTGTCATTTCATTAAAACTTTATAAAACTAAAAACATAAATTAACATAAATCTATGCCAGAAATATTTGAAAAATTAGGACTTGATCCCAAATTACTTGTTGCTCAAGCAGTTAACTTTGTTTTACTTCTTGTAATCTTGCAAAAAATTGGATATAAACCAATCCTGAAAATGCTTAGTGACCGAACTGAAAAGATTGAAAAGAGCCTAATACAAGCCAAAAAGATTGAAGAAGAACTAAGAAATACCGAAGAGACAAAAATTGCCGAAATCAAAAAAGCAAAGCTTGAATCACAGGAAATTATCAAAGAAGCGAATGAACTAGCTGAAAAAAAATCACTGGAAATGGTTGAAAGAACAAAAGTAAAAGCTCAGGAAATTGTTATCAGTGCTAAACATGAAATTCAAGCTGAAAAAGAATCATCCATCGCCGAAGCCAAGAAAGAAATAGCTGAGATTTCCATTCAAATTGCCAAAAAGATTATCGGCAATAATTTTGACGAGGGTAAGGAAAAAGATGCTGTAAATGATATTTTAGTAAAGATAAAATAATATTTATTACTTTGTTATATGAAAATTACACCGAAACAATATGCAATAAGCTTGTATGAATCAACATTCAAGATTGATAAGGTTCAAGCTGAACAAAGGATTGGAAATTTTATAGAAATTTTGAGAAAAAATAACGATCTTTCTCTAGTTGATAAAATTATTGAACAATATTATAAATATTTTAGAGAGCAAAGAAACATTTCAAAAATTGAAGTTTCAAGTGCCAAAAAATTAAATCCAGAAATTTTAAATAAGATTATCCAGAAGTTTAATAAACAAATTGAGATTGAAGAAACCATTGATGAATCACTAATCGGTGGAATTGTTCTCCGGATAGACAACAATCTCTTGATAGATAGTAGTGTAAAAAAGAAACTTGAGAACCTCAAAAAAAATATAACAAAAGTTTAATTTTAAAATCATAATTTAAATAAAAATGAATAGTCATATTATCGAAAATTTAAAACAGCAAATTGCTCAAACAAAGCTAGAAACTCAAGTTGAAAAAATTGGCAAGGTTGTCAAAATTGCTGATGGGGTTGCAACTCTCGACGGACTAACAGAAGTTATGAGTGGAGAACTTCTTGAATTTCCAAATGATATTTTTGGTGTTGCCCTGAATCTTGAAGAAGATAGCATAGGAGCGATGATTTTGGGAAATTATTTGAAGATTAAAGAAGGAGATGTTGTCAAAAGTACTGGAAGGATTATGGAAGTTCCAGTTGGTGAAAATCTAATTGGCCGAGTTGTGAATGCTCTTGGCGTGCCAATTGATGGAAAAGGAGAAATTAAAACTGATAAATTTTACCCTGTTGAGAATACTGCTCCTGGAGTTATCACTAGAAAACCAGTTGACACTCCCCTTTCTACTGGTATCAAAGCAATTGATTCGATGATTCCGATTGGAAGAGGTCAAAGAGAACTGATTATAGGAGATAGACAAACAGGAAAAACTGCTATTGCCATTGATACAATTATCAATCAAAAAGGCAAAGGTGTGATTTGCATCTATGTTGCCATTGGACAAAAAGAATCAAAAGTTGCCAAAATTGTGGCAAAATTGAAAGAGAGTGGAGCAATGGAACATACTATTATCGTTCTAGCTGGTGCTTCAGATCCTGCTTCAATGTCATACATCGCACCATATACTGGTTGTGCAATTGGAGAATATTTTATGGATCAAAACCAAGATGCTTTGATTGTCTTTGATGATTTAAGCAAGCATGCTTGGGCATATAGACAAGTTTCTTTGATCTTGAGAAGACCACCAGGAAGAGAAGCATATCCTGGAGAT
>JAGLID010000086.1 GCA_023143145.1 Minisyncoccota bacterium
GTTGCTGGAAAACTTCGACTTGAACTTGCTCAATTTCGAGAGCTGGCCGCTTTTGCTCAATTTTCAAGTGATCTCGACAAAGAGACAAAAGAACGGATTGAAAGAGGAAAAAGATTAGTTGAAGTTTTGAAGCAAGGACAGTATGACCCAATGGAAACAGAAGATCAAGTTGCTATTATTTTTGCAACAATTAACGGATTTCTAGATAATGTTGAAGTTGAAAAAGTAAAAGATTTTGAAAGAGATATGCTTGATTTTTTAAGAGATAAAAATGCTCATATACTTGAAGATATTGCTAAAGAAGGAAAAATCTCTGACGAAACTGAAAAAGATTTGAAAGATGCTATCAATGATTTCAAAGAAAAGCAGGTATAGACTACTCTTTTTCCTGTGATTCTGGAGCGAAGCGATCGAATTCAGTGGGAAATTTTGAAAAACTGTATATTGTAATTCCGCATATAAAATATTATTTTGGAGTTTAGACTTTAGAGTGTAAATCAAAGACATTCTTGCAAACTAAAATCTAAACTCCAAACTCCAAAAACATCTTATATTGAAAATTCTGATAACGAAAAAACAGCTCTTTTGAAAAACTGCTTTTTGGAACATTGAAATTTCAATTCTCTTCTTTCATTTCACAATTTATTATGAAGTGGAAAAAAAGAAAAAGAGAGAAAGTTTGCGCAGTCCTTGTTTTTTATTCCAATTTGAACATTGGAGTAGAATCAACAAATTCCACAAAGGTCAATATTTGTCCAGATGAAAGCATAATACTTTCACTCTTCTGAAGATCAACGCTCCATCTAATAGAGATGGATTCATTTGCCAGATTTTTATAAGAAATATAAAAATCCGTATTTTGAATTTCAGCTGCCGACCCTGTTAATACAACAAGATCTCCATTGTCAACAGACAAATATATCTCCTCTGAATCAGAAATTCCACAGAATTTTATTTCAGTTCCTTTATCTGTCTCATATACCTGCCCCAGTTTTATGAGATAAGGACCATGACTGATTCTCACCGAATCTTCAGTCTCTACCTGAAGAATATATCCTTCAGGCAACTCGTCCTCTGTGATGAGCTTGGGAGTTTCGTCGGTCAATACTATTACCGTAATTGTCGCCAAAATGACAATCAAAGCAGCAAATTTAAATAGATTACTTAGCTTTTTATTCATAAATAACACCTTTATATCCATCATTAGAAGCTCTGATTACGCTTTTTGAATCTTCTTCAAGACAGTAAATTAATTATAATACATTTATAATCGATTTACTGCCTCGAAGAATAATTTCTCTCTCTTTTTTCAAAGAACTTGGCGTTAATTCTATTTTTTAAATAAACAACAGGATTAAACACACTAATTACGCTATTTCAGCATAACAATGCAGTATATCATAATTTCATAAAGTTGTCAATACCATGCAATCTACACAACAAATCAGAAGACAAATTCAATCAACGCAAAACACCTCGCAAATCACAAAAGCGATGGAAATGGTTGCTGCCTCAAAAATGAAAAAATCTCAGCAAGCCGCTCTTTTGGCACGTCCTTATGCTGAAGCTGCCTTGAATATTTTGCAAAGTGTCAGTGAATCAGTCGAACCAACAAAACACTGCTTGCTTGAAAATCGAAAAGTTCAGAATTTATGTCTTGTTGTTGTGACATCAGACAAAGGTCTTTGTGGAGGATTCAATGGAAATGTCTTAAGGGAAACACAAAAGATTGTAGATAAAAACAAGGATAAAAATATCTCTATTATAGCTATAGGTAAAAAAGCTGAAACATATTTCAAAAAGAGAAACGAAATTTCTGCTGTTTTTAATGGAATTGGAGATACTGTTGAACTTCGCGAAACACTTCCAATCTCAAAGCTTTTGATAAACGAATTCACAGCCAAAAAATATGATAAAATAACCGCTGTTTATAATAATTATATTTCAACAATTAAACAAGATGTGAAAGTAAAAAAACTTTTGCCGATAACAAGAAGAAGTCTAGAGGAAACTGTTGAGGAAATCCAGGATTTAACTAAGAATGAATATATAGAAAATAATGGGATTGATTATACATTTGAGCCATCTGCTTCAAAAGTTTTATGTGCCTTACTGCCAAATCTTGTTGAAACGCAGGTTTATCATGTTGTGCTTGAATCAAATGCCTCAGAACACAGCGCTCGAATGGTAGCTATGAAAAATGCCACTGACAATGCCAAAGAAATGCTTACTGATTTGAAATTGTTATATAACTACATCCGACAACAAAAAATTACTCAGGAAATTAGTGAAATTTCAGCCGGAGTCGCCGCACAGGAATAAATCTGTCCTTTAGACTGAAATACAATAAAAGAATTTCTCTTATTCACAATCATACAATGACCGAAATAATCCCGAGTCTATTATTCACTTAAAATCATAATAATCAAGTTTTGTGAAACTAAATTCGGGATTGCCACGGACTCTCTGAGTTTTACAATGACATCATTGATGTTCTTTGAAAATTAAAATTAAAATTTGAAAAAGTATGAAAGTACTTTATTATACGAGGGGATATAAATGACAGAAATCATATACAAATGGCCAAAATTAAAAAAAATATACGCTACCGAAGAGTATTTAGACGCTAAAAATAAAAATATCGGGATTTTTATAATTAATTTTACTGCAAATAGTATCAATCTAGAAAATGATACTGTATTCGACATTTATCTTATACCGATATTTTCATCCAACTTTACGGAAAATGATATAATCAAAGTCGGAAGGTTCTTTGCGGAAACTATGACTTTAGAATATACAATACCTAAAAAATATTCAGTATTAGAAATAGAATAAATAATAATTTCTATTTCATATTTTTTCAAATTCTAATTTATAGATTTATTCTAATTAGAATTTACAAAAATAAAAAGGTGAGCGCTAATGGTAAGAAGCGAAAAAGAAATTCAAGAAGATCTAACTGAATTAAGAAAGCTAAAAGGCGAATGTCAATTAGTAATGGAAGACATTGATGCTACAATTGAAGGTCTATTAATAGAATTAATAGCTGCAAAGAAAAAATAATAAATTTTTCTTTGCAAATCTTTTTTAAATTTATACTAGATATAATAATTAAATACATTAACTATATAAACAATAAACTTATGAACACAGGAAAAATTGTACAAATAATTGGAGCCGTAGTTGATATTGAATTTCAAGACCAACTTCCAGCTTTATATAATGCAATCAAAACGAAAACATCAGATGAGGATGAACTTGTACTTGAAACAGTTCAGCATTTGGGTGCAAATCGAGTAAGAGCAGTTTCTATGGGATCAACAAACGGACTTCAAAGAGGAACTGAAGCAGAAGATACTGGAGCTCCAATTTCAGTGCCAGTTGGAGAAGAAGTTCTTGGAAGAATGTATGATGTTCTGGGAAATCCAATTGATGGATTGGAAGATACAAAAGAAATCGAACAAAGATCTCCAATTCATAGAGATGCACCAAGCTTTACTAGTCAGTCAACGAAAACAGAAATTTTTGAAACTGGAATCAAAGTTATCGACCTTATTGCTCCGTTTTCAAAAGGTGGCAAGGTTGGACTTTTCGGTGGTGCTGGAGTTGGAAAGACGGTTTTGATTCAAGAATTGATCCGAAACATCGCTACTGAACATGGAGGTTATTCAGTTTTTGCTGGAGTTGGAGAAAGAACTAGAGAAGGAAATGATCTCTACCATGAAATGAAAGACAGTGGTGTGCTCGATAAGACTGCACTTGTTTTCGGACAAATGAATGAAGTTCCAGGAGCTCGTCAAAGAGTTGCTCTTTCAGGTTTAACAATGGCTGAACATTTTCGAGATGAAATGGGTAAAGATGTTTTGCTTTTCGTTGATAATATTTTCAGATTTACTCAAGCAGGTTCTGAGGTTTCCGCTTTATTAGGAAGAATGCCATCTGCCGTTGGATATCAACCAACTCTTGCTCAAGAAATGGGTGAACTTCAAGAAAGAATTACCTCGACTGACAAAGGCTCGATTACTTCTGTACAAGCTGTTTATGTTCCTGCTGACGATTTAACAGACCCAGCCCCAGCGACAACTTTTTCTCATCTTGATTCAACTGTCGTTCTTTCCAGATCTCTTGTAGAACTTGGAATCTATCCAGCAGTTGACCCACTTGAATCAACTTCAACTGTTCTTGATCCAAACATTGTGGGAGATGAACATTACCGAGTTGCTCGAGCCGTGCAAAAAATTCTGCAAAGGTACAAGGATCTTCAAGATATTATCGCAATTTTGGGAATGGAAGAACTTTCCGATGAAGATAAACAGATTGTTTCTCGAGCCAGAAAAATTCAAAAATTTCTCTCTCAACCATTCTTTGTGGCTGAAGTTTTTACCGGAACAACTGGACAATATGTTTCACTAGCAGACACAATCAAAGGTTTTGGAGAAATTCTGGATGGAAAACACGATGACAAAAATGAAAATGATTTCTATATGAAAGGCGGGATTGATGAGGTTGGGAAGTAAATTGTTAAATTATCGTATTGCTCTATTGTTGTATTGTTACCAGCTGGCTCCATTGTGGCGATTCCCCTCTTGAGAGGGGTAGCGGGTGTGTTAATATAGAGCCTTATGCAAATCGGGAAAAGTTTGCTGAAATCACAAAAGGCTCCAGTCAGGAGACTGGAGCCAACAGGTAATAAATTGTCATTATTGCGGGAACGGATTTGCAATCTATTTCAAATGTTTTGAAAACAAGTAAAATTATATTTTGAATATTTTCTTTATAAAAACGCGAATGATATTTCAAAGCAAAAAGAACTGGTTACAAACCAGTTCTCGTAAAAAGCATATTGAAATTATAATTCTTCTTTCATTTCACAATCTGGAGCGTTGGTTCCATAGTCCTGAAAGGCTGTGGAACCTAAGTGCAAATCAAAATTATGAAGTGGAAAAAGAAAGAGAGGTTATAATTTATTAATCATAAACTATAAATCTGTCCCCATACGGGAAAATAATCTTCCATGTTGCATTTTCTGGAGTCGTGTTTTCTAGAAACACTTTTTCCAGACAATCGTTCAAGAAAATAGTTTCCTGATTATTGACAAGAACTATTATTTCTTCGCCATCATTATTAAGAAATAATACTTCGCCATCAATGACTTTTCCTTCATAAGAAAAGTCCCAGAAACGATCGTCCCACCAATCTTCTCTCCAGTCCCAATCATCTTTGTTATCCATCCTTGTCTCTTCCACGGGAAGAACAATAAATATGATTGTTCCTAGAACAATCAAAAGACTTATAGTATCTAACGTATGCATTTATTATCACCTCATATCTGCTATCACTATAATATCTAATTTTAGACATTATTCAGAGCATTAAAATAATTACAAAATTATTACAATTATCTTAATGTCCTGAATGATTACCTCTCTTTTT
>JAGLID010000087.1 GCA_023143145.1 Minisyncoccota bacterium
CAAAATTATTATTAAAATAGGAAAATGAATGTTTATGTAAGTATCTAAAACAGGTATTTTGTATATCTGCAATAAGTTTAGTATAAAACTTAGGTATAAACATATCCGCAGTTCTCCAAATAATCCAACCTATAAGATTTATTGTCAAAATTGCAATTAAGACTTCAATTAGTTGCTCCGCAATAATTTCCTTTGTTTGTTCAGTTCCTAATATATCAAAAAACTTTTTATAATATATCGGCAGAATAACAGTGATTATAGAACCAGTGATTATCGAAAAAAGTATTATCAATCCTGATAATTTATATTTTATAACATGTTTCCAGTATATTTTTAGCGTCTCTTTTGTATTATTCTTCATAGTGTGAATGTATATTAGTTTCGCTTTCTTTCCTCAAAAACAAAAAAATCATCACAGGACGATTTTTTGATTTATTATACCAAGTTAAGTCCTTTCTTAATTCATACTTATATAAACGATTCGAATCAGAATTTGTTACGAAATTTATGCTTAAATCTCTTTTCGGCCAATGCTTATATATTTAAAGCCTATTTTTTTCATCTTTATTGGGGAATATATATTTCTTCCGTCAATAATTGTTGGATTGATGAGATAGGTTTTTATTTTATCAAAATCAGGGATTTTAAATTCTTCCCATTCTGTTGTTACGACAAGCGCTTCACAATTTTTCAGGGCCTCGTATTTATCAGAAAATAAATTGATTTCTCCTGTTATCTTTTCATGATTTCGAATATGCTCATGATTAGCTTGAGGGTCATAGGCATTGACTACTACGCTTTTATTATGAAGAAGATTGATAATATCAATTGCTGCAGATTCACGAATGTCATCGGTATCTGGTTTGAAAGCAATTCCCCAAATACAAATTTTTTTACCCTCTAAATTTCCGAGTAATTTTTGAATTTTATTTATTAAAAATAATCTTTGATTACAATTAACTTTAATAACTGATTTGAGAAGTTCAAAATCATAATTATGACTCAAGGCAATATTACTTAGTGCTTTAATATCTTTTGGAAAACAGCTACCCCCATATCCAATGCCGGCATTGAGAAATTTGTTTCCAATTCTCGAGTCTAATCCCATGGCGTGAGAAACATCATCAATATCCGCTCCCACCTTCTCACAAATGTTTGCAATCTCGTTTATAAATGAGATTTTGGTAGCGAGAAATGCATTGCTAGCATATTTAATCATTTCCGCTGTTTCGATATTTGTGTTAACAATAGGACATAAAAAATCTTTATATAATTCATTGATAATCTCACTAGCTTTTTCAGAATTACTTCCTATTATAATCCTTTCGGGGTTAAGAAAATCTTCAACAGCACTACCTTCTCTCAAAAATTCTGGATTGGAAATGATATCAAACTCAACGTCGCATTCATTTTCTATAATAGTTTTAATAAGATTTGCAGTTCCAATCGGAACTGTGCTTTTGTTTACAATTATGGTATATGCAGAAATATTTTTTCCAATCTGCATAGCAACATTTTCAATATAAGAAAGATCTGCTTCTCCATTTTCTTTTTGTGGCGTACCGACGGCAATGAACACAATATCGCAATCTTTTGTTGCAATTTTTATATCAGTTGTGAAGTTTATTCCGTTTTTCAGTAAATTTTTGATGACAAATTCTTCAACTTGAGGTTCAAAAAATGGAACTTTGCCACATTTCAGCAGTTCAATTTTATTTTTATCTATATCATAACAAGTAACATTATGTCCAAGATTTGCAAGACAGACACCAGTTACTAAACCTACATATCCTGTTCCCAAAACCGAGATATTCATTTTTTTGAAATAAGTTAATTTATTTTTATCTAAAATATTTTATATTCTATCTCTGATAAAGTTTTATCAATTATTGTATCAATTTCCAAATTTGCCTCTTGTTTTTCAATTTCCTCTAGTTTAGCTTTTGTTTCTGGATGTTTTGCGATAAGAAAACTACAACAATCTTGATAGGGAATGATAGATATTTCGAATGTTTCGATTTTCACAGCAAGATTAATAATTTCTTGTTTATTCATTCCAATTAGTGGAGAAAATATTGGAAGATTTGCAGAATTATATATAACTTCAATATTTTCCAGAGTTTGTGAGGCAACTTGACTCAAACTGTCCCCCGTTACAATTCCTCTTGCTTTTTCTTTTCTGGCAATTTTTTCCGCAATTTGAAACATAATTCTTTTATAAACTATCATTCGATTTTTTGCTGGAATTTTTGCAATAATTTCTTTTTGAAATTCTTCAAATGGGATTATATATAGTTTTGATTTACCTTGAAATTTACTTAATATTTTTGCTAGATTTTGTATTTTTTCTTCTCCGTCATTTGCTCCGCCAATTGTTCTGTTTTTGAAATGCACGAAGATAAGCTTGGCTCCTCTTTTTGCCATCATATAACTTGCTACAGGGCTATCAATTCCCCCAGAGAGTAGACTGACTAATTTTCCGGTCGTTCCAGTAGGAAGTCCTCCTATACCTAATATTTTATTAAAATAGATAAAACATTCCTTGATTCCGATATCAACAACAATTTCTAAATCAGGATTATGAACATCAACAATAAATTTTGTATTTTCCAAGACATACTCCCCTACTTTCGCGTTAATTTCTGGTGATTTATATTCAAATTTCTTGTCAGCTCTTCGCGCTTCAATTTTGAAAGTTTTTTTTGTTTCATCTAAATCTGAGGAAGTTAAAAACTCAACAACTTTTTTCTTTATTTTTTCTAAATCCTTTTCTTCTGAAACTGCAAAATGGAAATTTGAGATACCCGGGATTCTTTTTAATATTTTTTTAATATTTTCTAAATCTGTTTTTTTGTTTATTGAAACCAAAAATTTACCTCCATCTCTATAAATTTCTCCATGTTCGACGTTCTCTAGAAATTCTTTGATATTAAATAAAAGTGCTCGTTCAAAAAAGGGACGATTTCCACCTTTCAGAGTAATTTCATCGTAATGAATAATAATTTTAGTATATAGCATATTTAGAGGTGTGAAATGATAAAATAATCACTATATCAGAATTGAAATATATATTTGTTTATTGATTATAGGATAACATCAAAAAATCATTAAATCAACTATGGGAAGCTCTAATATACTAATTAATCAAACTTTTAAAAAATACAAAACAACCTGCCATGGGCAAGTTGTTTTAATTTGAAAGTATTTTACTTCTTTTTCCTTTTTGCAGCTTTTTCTTCAAGCATAATTCTTTTAATTTCGAGTCTTTTTGCGGTTTTGTGAGAACGTGACTTTTTCTTCTTTCCCACGCCAGTCAGTCTTTTTGCCATATAAATATATTATTAATAAAATTGTTTATCTTCGCAATATAAATAGCCTATCATAAAAGAATAAATTAGTAAAGTGAGTTTCTGAAATAATCAAAAATATGTAGTTTATGCTCCAAATGTGAATTTCTTATTTTTCGACGAAGTTATATGTAAATGTCCCAATTTTTGCCAGCTTTCTGCTTCATAAATAATTTTGTTCATGATTTTTACGGCTTCAACTGGAAATTTACCGATAGAAGTCTCCTCAGAAAGCATTACAAAATCAGCTCCTTCAAGTACTGCATTGGCAACATCTGAAACTTCAGCTCTCGTCGGTTGCTTTTTTGAGGTCATAGACAGAAGCATTTCGGTGGCAACAATAACCTTTTTATCTTTTTTTTGACATTCCATCAGAATTTCTTTTTGTACAAAAGGAACCTGTTCGATTGGAATTGATTTTCCTAAATCACCGCGAGCAATCATAAGTGCATCTGTTTCTTTCAATATATCGGTGAAATGATTGAGTGCTTCTCTCGTTTCAATTTTTGCAATTATAGTCGCCGATAGTTTAGTTTTTTCAGCTATTTGTCTAAATTTCACAATCTGTTCAGCTCGTTTAAGATAGGAAAGTGCAACATATTCAACGTGTTCTTCGCATGCTAAATCAATACCATCGGAAAAAGTACAGTTTGGCAAATCAATCAAAATTTTGGTTTTTTGATTTTGCTTTTGTGCTGATTTTCGTATATTTTTTATAAGCTGTCTGTGATCTTCAATTGTGCTGTATTTCAAATTAAACCGGAATATATCAACTCCAGCCTTGATTAATTTATCTATCATTGAAATCTTTGCTGATGCTGGTCCAATCGTTGCTATTATATTTATTTTTCTTTTTTTGCATTTCATAAATATTAATTTATTTTGTATACTTTCTTTATATTATTGTAGCATATTTATGAGATAATATATAATCGATAACAATGCTTTGTAAATATATTTTCAAGTATTATAAATATAGATTAATAACAAAAAATCCCGTATTGGGATATTTTTGTTGAATTTAAATAATCTATAGGTATTAGATATTCTGTTATTATTTAGTTTTCTTTGAAACCTTTTTTACTATTTTTTTGCTTTAGTAGCTGGAACTGTTTTAGCAACTTTCTTTACCTTAGCCGACGGGGTTATCTTTGTCTTTTTCTTTGTCTTCTTAACTGAAGCTTTTTGCACTACTTTCTTC
>JAGLID010000088.1 GCA_023143145.1 Minisyncoccota bacterium
CTAATAATTTCACAAATTCTTCAATCATTTCATCTGTATATTTAATACATTTAAGATCAAGACAATGTTTCGCAACTGCCAGTGCATGTAATCTAGCCATTTAGTTTAACTCCTTTGTATTTTATATTTATTCATTCTTTTAGAAATAATCAAAAGTTATTTTGACAAAATTGTTAAAGAACTTTACAGTATAGATTAATATATAAAAAATGTCAATAGCAACCGATTAAACCTGAATTCAAATCCCGAAGCCCCTTTTCTGGTATTTTTTAAATCACAAAACCGCTAAATTAGCGGTTAAATTGAGCTGGGTGGCTATCGGGAATTGAACCCGAGACGAGAGGACCACAACCTCTAGTGTTACCATTACACCATAGCCACCATAAAATATTAGGATATTAAAATAATTTCTTGTGGGCCGTAGAGGACTTGAACCTCTAACCAATTGCTTAAGAGGCAACTGCTCTACCAATTGAGCTAACGGCCCTCGTCAGTCTATGAATAAAAATTAGTTATGTATTGCAATTTGATTTGTGCGCTCGGCAGGAATCGAACCCACAACCCCTTGGTCCGAAGCCAAGTGCTCTATCCAATTGAGCTACGAGCGCTCTTTTCAATACTTTAAAAGTATATACTAAATCTAAAAAAATATCAAGTGTGATTGCTGTAGTAAGGTTTTTCGAGAAGATTGATCCCAAGTGTCAAAAGATGAGAATATATTTTTTGAATTGGTAGTCCAATTATGCTCATATAATCTCCATCGATTTTTTCTATAAAAACAGAACTAAGACCTTGGATTGCGTAGGCAGAGGCTTTGAATAGAGGTTCTTTAGTTTTTACATAAATTTCAATTTCTTTTTCAGTTAGTTTTTTAAACCATACTTTTGAGACATTATAGTCCAATATGGTTTGATTCATTTTGGTATCAATGATGGCGAGTCCAGTAATAATTTTGTGCTTTCTATCACTCAATAATCTGAGTATTTTCCGTGCTTCTTCTGGTGTCCTTGCTTGTCCAATAAATTTATTATCAATTATTCCAAAAGTATCTGCACCAATGACGATGGCATTCTTATATCTTTTGGCAACATCTTGAGCTTTGCCAAGAGCAAGTTTTTGAACAAGTTTATGTGCTGAAATCTTTTCGGTCATATCTTCTTCGTATTCGCTTTTCTCAAATTGAAAATTGAATCCGATTGATTCTATTAGTCTTTTTTTGTTTTCTGAACCAGAAGCAATAATTATTTTTCTTTTCATATATTTTATTCTAAAGGATTTTTATGTGGATATAAAGCAGGTGATTTATAAATGCTATAGAATTTATCTTCAAACATAAGTTCTTCGTTTTTGTCATAAACTTGTTGGGTCCAGACAGATTTCATTGAGCCATCTGATTGTCTGTCGTAAATCACAGGACCTTTTGTTTGCACTTTTCTACCATCGTCAGAGCCATAAAAATCAAAATACAGCTTGTTTCCTTCAATTTTGGTTTGAATCAGAATATATGCTGGAGTATTATTTTTGAAGCTTAAATCTGGATGTGGTGGATAGATTGTGGCATCTGTTCCTTGTGGGGCATAGTAGCTAACGGCATAGGCGTGATTTTTTCGTTCTGTCACCTCAAGGCCTGCAAGAACTGCAGTTCGAAAAGCAGTCGTGGAAACCTGACAGAGACCTCCGCCATATTCTGGAATTGTTTCTCCTTGTTTAATTACCAGCTCTGGAAGATATCCTTCCTTTGGACCAACATCTCCGAGGGCCTCATTAAAGGAAAATATATCTTCTGGCCCAATTAAAACTCCTTGAAATTTTGCAGCGCCGACAGTGATGTTATGTCTTCGATTGTTTGGAGAGCCTGCGAAGTTTGATTCTCCTGTTGCAAGAAGAGTTGTGATTCCCATATTATCAATGCTCTCTGTATTAATTGTCGGCAGTACTTTTTCAGTAATCATGGTAATCACAATCGATTTTTGGGAATTGTCAGAATAGATTTCAGAATTGAAGACGCTGCGATTAATCTCTTCGATGCTTTTCTCGATTTGAATGGCAAGGCCTTCTTGGCTAAGTGCGAACATTTCAATTTTACCATTTTTAAATTCAAGCAGAGCATCTATTGGTTCACGGTTAATCTGTGGAACAAGTGTTAGTAGATAATCTTTGACTTTTTCTTCGTTAATTTTTATACCAAGTGATTTACTGTTATCTGAATTATTTATAACAGTGAATTTAAGCCACAATGCAAAATCTTCTTTTTGAACTTCCCAAAAAGATTCATTATATTTGAGTTCTATTTTTTTTTCAATAAGGTTTTCTGCAGATAAAAGAGCGAGATTATTTTTATCTTCTCTAATTTTTGGATCTTTTGCTATAAGTTTAATTTCGATCGGATTGTTCTGGAAAGAAGAAATATTTTTAGAAATTGTTCTTTTCAAATCTTCCTTGTCTATTACCATTCCTGGTTGGGAGAGAATAGGGACAAATTTATCTTTTTCATATTGATAGCTAAAATCGATTGGTTGATTTTCAGTAGTTGCTAAATTTTCGGATATATATTTTTCGAGATTTTCTTGATCAATTTCAGTATCAAGCATGATATTAACATTTTTTACGGTTAAGTGGTCTTTGATGTTTTCAAATATATTTTCTTTGTGGCCATATTCGAAAGCAGTTGAGATTGCTTTTTGAGTATTTATATAAATTCCTAAATCAGAAAGACTGGCCTGATAATTGTTTTCTTTATAAATAAATTCTATGCCATTTTCTCGAAAGTTTTTGATTTTGTTTTCAAGGTTATTTGTAATTTCACTTTGAGTAAAATTTGAATAATTTTCGCCGTTAATAGAAATATTGGGCAATAATTTGTTTTGATATTGATTATTGAGATTGAAAAAATATCCTGAGATTGAAAATATAATGACTAGAATTGTCGCTATAAAAATTAATTGATTTTTTTTAATTGGAGTTTTCTTTATAATTTTCTTTTTCATTTATTTTAGATATTGGATTATTTTTTAATATAGGATTTATTAATTTTAGTTCATTTTTATAGAGTTTGTTATTCTGGGTTTAACCTATAATTTTCAATTTATAGCAATTAACCAATCCCATAAATTACTGAATATTTGCATAAATGTGAAGGCAGGAAATATATGAAATAGAAATAACAATTTTATTTGCGTCGCAGATGAATTAATATTGTACATTAGATGATTTAGGATGTAGTGTCCAAATGATTTTAAATCAAGTTCAGAATGATAAAAACTGGGTCTTCAAGTGGTTTCTTGACCTTTCTTTATTCTATCTCATTTTTTACTGCTTGGCTAATGATTTCAAACGAAAATCCTTTTGACTGTAGATATGCTTTTACTTTTTGCATTGCTTTGAATGAGTCGACATTTTTGTTTATGGTTTTGGATTTCATAACTGCTAATTTTCTTGCTCCTTCAATCTCTTGCTCAATGCTAATTAATTCGCTAATTTTTTTTTCGATTATATTTTCTGTAATTCCTCGTTCTTTTAGTTCATTTTTGATAAGGAATCTACCACAAGGTCTGAAATTCATTCTGTCATTTATATAGCTTTCAGTAAAAATTTCGTCATTAAGATATTTATAGTTATTTAAATCACTGATGATTTGCGTGATAATATCGGATTCATATCCCTTTTTTTGTAATCTGGTTTCAATCTCAAAAACAGACCTTTTTCGAAGGGTTAGAAGTTTTATTGCAAATTTTAGAGCTTCATTCTTTGTTTCCATTGGTTTCATTTTAGCAAAAAATATTGTTTTTTGCCAGTATTTTTATCATTTTGAAGTTCATCTCGTCATTCTGTGCGATTGTAAAGAATTTCGATTTCAGATTTATGCTATATTGTAGAAAGTTTTGTGTAGATATTTATGGGATTCTTCGTTTCACTCAGAATGACGGATAGTTTAATAGAAAGTATCAATTAAACAAAAAAATAGGGGAGGTGGTTTATGTTCGCCACCTGCCCCGTAGAATTCTTAATATATGTTAAAGAATTCAATAATAATTATTCTTCGTCGTCTTCTGATTTAAGCCCTTCTTCAATCAGAACTTTCAAGACTTCGCCTTCTTGTTCCGAAATCGGTACTCGTAGTGTAAGTGTACGTCTCGAATAATTGGGCTTCCACTCCTCCTGCCCTGCAGCAGCCAAGATTGCCATAACAATATTAGTACATTTATACCTCGGCAGTGTTATTCTTGTACTGTTTGACAATCTTTTGATTGATATGTCGTTCTTCCCCATTTCTTTGCTTGAGTGGATCACAACTTCGATTTGATATTTCCCTCTTCTGTTTTTTATTTTTATTTTTGCCATTCAAAGTCCCTCTTTTATTTTTTTTAAATTAATAAATAACTAATTACTCTGTGTGTTATTGTCTAGTACAATAACTATGTATTATATACATAAAATTAAAATATGTCAATAGCAAAAAATTGAATGGTTATTTTTTGACTTTTGCTGGTGTTTTCAATAAAGAGCTAGTAATAATTTGTTAGATATTTTCCAGTCATTTCATTAATATATCTAGTTTTCTAAATCATTCTTAGCACATTATTTATCAAAGATGAAAGACTAGATGAAATCAGTGACTTTTTGATGGCATAAAATTGAATTTAGACAAAAAAATACAGGAGAGGTTGACAGAAGATAATTTTCTGTTTCTCTCCGTATATGGAGTATATTTATGCCTACTTATGGCATCCAGAAATTTTGGATGCATCTCGGTAGGTGTCCACCAATAAAGTGGATTTTACATTTACTTCCTATACATTCTGTTTTCCTTCCTCTACAGGCTGGCATATAGTCGCCGTCTGCCATTTGGATCAGTTGTATAGATGTTGATATCGGAACTGACATTGCTTTTTTATTTGGATTGCTATCACTTCCATTCAAAATCATATTATGGGTGAAGTATATGTTAGTGTTGGCACCTCCTGGTGCACAAAGAGTTGTAAGGTCATTGGGCATTTTTAATCCCGTCAAGAAAAGCTCTTCATGTCTTATCAAACCTGCAATGGCGGACACAGGCATCTTATCACTTTTCTGAGAAAAGATTTGAACATTTCCTCTTGAATTTTTGATAATGATAATACTTGCACCATTTTTCAGCGCCACTTTTAAGAAGTATTTATTATCAGTTTGCAGGAAAAGTCCATATTTCCCATTGGTTAAACGGAATTTTGTTGCGTCTGTTAAAAGTCCTTCTGCATCGAAAAAGTTCTTTTGATCTATTAACCATACCTCCAGAATATCTCTCATTTTATCTGGATTTAGAGAAAGGATGCTTGGCATATCTTCATTCTTACAGGCCAAAACTTTTTTGATATATTTATCCATCAGAAATGGAAGTGCGCTTAGTTCAGGATGGGCAACTCGGAATTCCGATAATACTTTGATCAACTGATCCGTATTATCTCCTTCTAAATTATCTATATGTGAGATAATAATACTTCTCATATATAAATAGCAGTCTTGTTCAGGAAGATCGCTGCTAATTAGATCGCAGACGTGTGCTAGATCCATATTTTGTCTTTGTCCTTTTGTATCCCTGATAGTTACAAAGTTAACAAGCTCCTGAATTCTGCTTCGAAGATCGTCTTCAACCATATTTTGAGAAAGGATAAACTCCCACATCAACGAGGTTGCACAAATTCCTGGGTGCTCTTCTGCAGGGTGATGGTCCATTTGGCCATTTCCGATGTCAATCGGAAGCCATCCAGATTTTAGCCATTCTTCTGCAGTATGTTCTTCGATAAGACCATCATCTCCCGTAGAACAAAAGACAATTCCACCGAAATTTATTCCAAGCAGTGTCAGAATAATTGGTGCAGAAACTGCATCAAGGTCTGGCTTGAAATGTAACATTATTCCATTTAATGGAGAAAAAGCTCCATCAATTTTTGTTCCCAGGGTGTTATTTTGAATGACAAGGCAAGGGACTGAATCTCCTTCTATGCTATCAATTATTCTTGGTTTCAATTTAAAGTTAGGTGTTTTAAATATTTTTGATTTCATTACTTCATCTCCTGTATGCTATATTATATTTCCCATAGTTGGGGGCATTTACATAAATTTCAAAAAATTTATATAAATGTCCCCAGGGAAATTTATTGTCAAAGTACAACTTGACACTATACACCCAAATGAAAAACTTGTCAAGACTTGCGGTTCTTGATTAAATGGCTATAATACAGTATTGTATATAAAGAAGCAGACTTGCTTGTGCAAAATTGAAGTAGAAAATTTAGGAAACTAAGCCTGGGATTGCCATGACTCTAAAAGGAGCGTCGCAATGACAGTGAATGATAGTCTGCAGAGATAAACTAATAATAAAATAATAACAAAAAATGAACATATTTCCGGAAAAAATTCAAAATAAATTCACAACTCATTTAAAAGAGGTTGTGAAAAGTGCCCAGAAGATTTCTAAAGAATTCAATCATGAATCGATTGGAATTGAACATATGATTCTGAGTATTATGTCTCAAAAGGGTAGTATCGGATCAAATATACTTGGAGAAGAAAAAGTTGAGCTGAAGAGTCTACATAAAATTATTGATGGTTTGCCGAAGACGAAAAAAAATCAAACAAAACTTTCAGAAGAGTTGAAGGACGTTTTCAAAAAAGCTGTTTTAGTCGCGGGAAGATATAAACATTCTTATATCGGTACTGAACATTTGCTTTATGCAATACTGCTAAGCTCTGACAAGAAAGTACTTGAAATTTTTGATTCGATTGGAATTAGTTCTGATAAACTGAAGCAGCAGCTTCGTGGCATTATGGAAAGTTCTTCTCGTTTTTCTGATATAATTGAAATTTTTGACTCTTCCTTGAAATCTCAAAAACCAAATGTTTCTGGGCAAATGCCCGGAAAGGAAGTTGGTGGTTTTATGGTTGAAATGCCAAATCCATTGACGGGAAATGGTCCGAAGCAATCCATTTTAGAATATTTCTGTGTGGATCTTTTACAGGAATTTGAAGATGGAATTGTTGATCCTGTAATTGGCCGAGAAAAAGAAATTGATAGTTTGATTAATATTTTATCGCGCAAGTCAAAAAATAATCCGATTTTGGTTGGAGACCCAGGAGTTGGTAAAACTGCGATTGTCCAAGGACTCGCTCAACGAATTTATAAAGGTGAAGTTCCTGTAAACATTTTGAGTAAAAGAATCTATTCTCTTGATTTAGGTCTTTTGATTGCAGGCGCTGTATTTCGTGGAGAGTTTGAAGCGAGATTGAAAGATGTTATAAGTGAAGCTCAAGAAGACCCTAATATAATTTTGTTTATTGATGAAATTCATACGATTATCGGAGCGGGGAGTGCTGGCTCAAATAGCTCTCTTGATGCGGCGAATATCCTCAAGCCGTCACTTGCCAGAGGTACGCTTTCTTGTATTGGAGCAACAACTCTTGATGAATATCGAAAACAGTTTAAAAAAGATGCGGCATTAGAAAGAAGATTTCAGATGATTCTCGTTGAAGAGCCGAGTGTCTCAGATACAAAGAAAATGCTTTCAGGGTTGAAGAAAATCTATGAAAAACATCATAATTTGAAAA
>JAGLID010000089.1 GCA_023143145.1 Minisyncoccota bacterium
AATTAAACCATTCCGGATGAGCTTCATAAGAAATATCATGAAGAACAATAGATGATCGGACTGGACAAAAAATCGGCTTGAGATAAAAAGGAGAAAAGAAAAAATCAATTTTATCCTTCTTAAGATAATAAGGCAAAAGAAAATGCTGAAAGAAAAAATTACTCGAAAAACCAAATGGATTTTTCAAAACCACTTTTTCAAAATTATCAGAATTAATCAATTCATTATCTGGAATTTCGTCCTTAAAATACAAAACAAATTGAGTATTCTCTTTGTTTTTCCAATATTTCAACAAATTAGACAGATACCTGCCTATTCCAGTTTTTGAAGATTCTAAACTTCTCGCATCTATCGCTATTTTCATCTTTGCATTTTAATATTTTAACATACACATATTTTAACATAAAACACTACCGAAAACAAAAATCCCTATTATAAATAAATATATTAGGGATTCTTGAGAAAACTTTTCAAAAATTATCTAACTGCATCTTTTAGACTCTTTCCAGCTTTGAATTTTGGTACATTCATTGCAGGAATTTGAATCTTTTGTTCAGGATGTTGAGGATTAACTCCAGTTCTTGCTTCTCTTCTGTTTACACTGAAAATTCCGAATCCAGTAAGAGCAACCTTTCCACCTTCAACAAGTGTGTTTGTGATTGTTTCTAAAACAGCAACTACAGCTCTTTCTGAGTCTTTTTTAGACATGTCAGTTTTAGCAGCAACTGCTTCTATTAATTCGTCTTTTGTCATTTGATTCACCTCCCTTCTTAATTAAGATTGATTAATTATTTTAAAAAGTAAATACTCTATATGAGCCCAAATTCTCTATACACTGACATTATACATAAGTAGCTGAAATAAGGCAAATTTTTTTAAAGAGCAATTTTTACGACCTCATTTATGCGCATAATTTTTTTCGCCAATGCAGTTTCATTATTTATTTCTACAACTACAGCTCCAATCAAAATATTATCATCCTCACTAATCTCATACTGAAATTTAGTCTGATTTTGCATCTGCTCTATAACAAATTCTTTTTTACAACCAAGTATCGAATTTTTGGGACCAACCATACCGACGTCAGAAATATATGCCATGCCTCCAGAAAATATTTCTTCATCAGCAGTTTGAATATGTGTATGTGTTCCCAAAAAACAAGAAACTCTTGAGTCCAAATATAGACCAAGAGCTCTCTTCTCACTTGTTGCTTCACCATGAAAATCCACAATAGCTATATCGAATTGTTCCGTGTTATCTGCCAAGATTTTATCAACTGCTCGAAAAGGACAATCGGGATGATCCTTAAGAAAAACTCTCCCAATTAAATTTATTACCAAAACTCGCTTTGAACAAACTTCAATTATCTTATATCCTTTTGTATAATCCAATACAGGATAGTTTGCGGGGCAAATAAAATCATAATCGCTACTTTGCAGAATTTCAATTGCCTGAGAAGTGTCCCATGTATGATCACCACAAGTTACAAGCTCAATTCCATATCCTTTTATTTCTTCAAGAACATTTTTTGTCACTCCCTTACCATGTGCCAAATTATCACCGTTAGCAATCGTAAGATCAATATTATATTTTTTCTTCATACCTGGTAAAATTTGCTTCAGTATGCTTCTCGCAGGTTTTCCTACGAGATCTCCAAAAAATAATACATTCATAATATTTTAAATCAATTTAATTATACCTTGTATATCTGCAACCCCCTCTGCAAAAATCGAATAGCTTACAGCTATTACAACTATCTCTCAAATTATCTTTCTTAAATTCGTGAATTTTATCAAGGCCTGACAATTCATAAAAACTTTTCTTAAATAAACTTCCCAATATATGCGGATTTTGCTCACAAATCCTAAGATTGCCCAGCGGATCTATAACCCATTTCCTACGACCACACTCGCACCCGCCAAAATTCAAAAATGGATATTCGTTGTGATTAATTAAGCAGTTTTCTATCGGAATAGTGATATTAATTGGAAAATTGTATTCTTTGCTTTTTTGATTAGCTATCTTTAAAACTGTTTTCAACTCAAAATTTGAAATCTGAAGTAATGACTTATATTTCAATCCTCGCCCTCCTAATGCGAAACGATTGAGAGCTAAAACATCAACAGAAGAAGCGTAGCAAAAATCAATCACATCTTCTATATTTTCAAAATTCAACTTATTAATAACAAAAGAAACAGCAAGTCTTGCTTTATATTTCTTAATATTTAAAATTGCTTTTTTAGCTTGAGGAAGTTTATTATTTCGACTTAATCTTTCGTATGTTTTAGAATTTAAACTTACTAATGAAATTTCAAAATAATCAACACCGCTTGCTATCAATTTTTTAAGGATTCCCTCACTCAAAAGTGTTCCATTCGTAGCTATGCTAACCATAATATTTTGACTGCGCAAAAATGAGATAACTTCAAAAAGATCAGAATACATCAAAGGCTCACCGCCTGCTATTGTAATTCTTTTGGGAATAACTTCAGAAAAAAGCTTAGTAAAAAGTTCTTTTATCTGAACAATGCGCAATTCTCCATGAGGATAAGAACTATTTTCTTTCCAAATATTATAGCAATAAAGACAATTGCTATTACAACGAGGAGTTATTTCATAAATAAAATATGGATTTTTCATCTTTCCAGATCAGCAATTAATTCCCTTAACGATGGTAAAACCTTCTTTATTTCTTCAATCTCATTTCTTGTTTTTAAATACATCTTGTCTATCTCATTAATATCATAACCGCCGTAAAAAGATTCCTCTTCGCCATTTTTGTAATTAATGTAATGTTGTTCAAATATTGCGACATATTCTTCTATTTCACTACTTTCATTAAAATCTTCAATATTTCCATAAGAATATCCATAAATTGGCAAATAATTAGATTTTATCGCATCTAAAATCAAAAAAGTTTCAATCTCATTTTGGATATTACCTAACGCCACTTCAAATTCGTCTTTGTCCACTTTACCGTTATTACGAAGAGCTATCAATAAATCTATTTTATGTTCTAAGTCCGCTATACTATTATCTTTTTCAGTAACTATTCTTGAAGGCATCATTCTTGTGAGCATACTACTGAACCCTATTGATATATAATTCAATCTTTCGTCACAAACCTTGGCTAAAATTTTCATCTCCAAGGGTAAAATCGTATTTTCCAAAACAAGTTTTTTAATTCCTACTTTTGAAGAAATTTTGGTTTCTTCTGTCACATTATATAAAATTTCTTCCCTAAAACTATTATAATTTTTATACCCAAATATTCCAGCCATTTCTTGTCGCAAATTTTCAGCTTCTTTAACTCCTAATGAATCTGTATGTATATATTCATAATAATCTAAATCATTTATATTTTCATTACTAGGTTCTATTAAATTAAGCTTTTTCCAAAAGATTTTCAAATTTTTCCATTCAGACATTCTGTTTAATTCCTGCATTCTTACTGATAAATCTTGATATGTCTGTGTTTTGTCAAACTGAGCAGAGTCTATATTTAGATTTTTATATCTATCTTTCTTCTTGATAAATAACAAGCTCCCACAACTGATTGAAGTAAAAAGTAATAATAACACACTTGTTAAGAATCCATATTTTCTTTTTTCATTATTTTCAAGATTATAAACTTTTAATATAAACAACAAAAAAAATACTAAGAAAGCTATCAATAAAAACATACTTTGAATTATCTTTTCCATATTACTTATTCTTAATATTTCTAGATAGCTTATTGCTAAGATTACCAAAGAATAGAATGTTAATAACTTCAAGTAATATTTAATGCTAAATACTGTATACCCTTCTTACCTCGCATATTCAACCGCCCTCGTCTCCCTAATCACATGAACTTTGATTTCTCCTGGATAATTCAAATTTTCTTCAATGCCATCAGCAATCTTTCTTGATAACTTCATAGCGCCAAGATCATTGATTTTTTCAGGTGTAACAAACACTCGAATTTCTCTTCCAGCTTGAATCGCATAGGACTTCTCAACTTCATCAAACGAATTAGCAATATTTTCTAATTCTTCTAATCTTTTCAAATAATTTTCAAGACTGTCTTTTCTCGCTCCAGGCCTAGATGCAGAAATTGCATCCGCCACACGAACAATTACCGCTTCAGTCGTTTCATAAGGAAAATCTTCATGATGAGACTGCATCGCTTTGATAATGTCTTCTGAGATTTTAAATTTAGTTAAAATATTCCTTCCAATCTCCACATGAGTACCTTGAATTTCATGATCAACCGCTTTTCCGATATCATGAAGAAGTCCAGCTTTTCTTGCGACTGCAACATTAGCACCTAATTCTGAAGCAAGCGAAGCAGACAAGTGCGCAACTTCAATAGAATGTATCAAAACATTCTGTCCATAACTTGTCCTAAATTTTAATCTACCTAAAAGTTGAATCAACTTTGGATCAAATCCGACAATACCTACATCCGAGACAGCAATTTCTCCTGCTTTCTTGATATTTTCTACAAGCCCAGCCTTCACTTCTTCTACAATTTCTTCAATTCTAGCAGGATGAATTCTGCCATCGTTCATAAGTTGCTCAAGTGATAGTTTGGCAACTTGCCTTCTAATTGGATCAAATCCAGAAACAACAATTGTCAAAGGAGTATCATCAATAATAATTTCAACCCCCGTAGCTTTTTCAAGAGTTTTTATATTTCTTCCTTCTCTTCCGATGATTCTTCCCTTCATTTCATCGCTCGGCAAACTAACAGTAGAAGTTGTTGTTTCGGCTGTATGAGAACCTGAATATTTTTGAATTGACTGAACAATAATATCGTTTGCCCTTTTCTGTAAATCTTCAGCACCCTCTTCTTCTAACTGTTTCATCCTTTTTAAGATATCAACTTTTTGATCTTCTTCAACTTTCTTAATTAAAATATTTTTTGCATCATCCTGATCAAGTTGTGCAACCTTCTCAAGTTTCACAATTTGTTCCCCTTTAATCTTTTCAACTTCTTCTTTAATCGTCATAACTTGCTTTGCCTTGTCTTGAAGTATAGTCTTTTGTTTTTCAATTTCACTATATTTTTGCTCTAAACCCTCTTCCTTTTTGATTACCCTTTGTTCATTTCGATAAACTTGTCGATTCCTTTCGATTTCTTCATTCTTTACATCATCTAATATTTTTACAGCTTTATTCTTTGAATCAAGCAAAATTTCCGCTGCTTTATCTTTTGCATCTGAAATTATCTTGCTCACTTTTCCTTCAGCCGTTTCCATTTGCTTTGATGCAAAAAATTGTCGGCCAAAATAACCGATAACTGCACCAACACTAAAAGCAACGACACCACTGCCTAAAATTTGTATTACATCCATTTTTTATTTCTCCTAAATCAATCGGTCAAATACCGAGATATGATTTATAATTCCATATACCATTATATCTAACTACTAAGTCTATTCGCTTCTGCAATTCTTACATCGCGAAATAGCCAACAAAAAAGACCTTCTTTGTCCGAGAAATTCAATAATTTACATTTTTTAATAAATAATTTTTGTTTCATTTTATAGTAGATAATAACATAATTAAGCTGAAATCAGAATCATCTCCAGTAATCTTTAACCAATCAACATTAATTGTTAATTATGTTTATATGTTATCAGATACAATCAAAACTGTCAAAGATATTTTTTACTTACATTCCAATTTCATGGATTAGGAGTATTAACTAGTCTAGAGACAAATATAATTAAAACATGTGTCGAAACCTGTGTACTGGAACTTAAATAATACCCACATAAATCATAAGAAACAACTAATTCACTATTTCTTTTTTTATTATATCTTATTGTAGTTAATGAATATGTTTTAGACAAATAGAATCTCAATCAAGATTCCTAGAATTAATCAAATCTATTCATATCTCAAAGCTTCAATCGGATTTAATTTTGCGGCTTTTTTTGCTGGATACCAACCAAATACAATTCCAAAAAATGCTGCCGTGGAAAAGGAGATAATAATCGCTTCAATCGAAACTACAAACGGCCAGTCAAAGCCATATGCTCTGACAGCTATTGTTATTACCAAAGAAAGGATAATTCCTAGAATGATTCCAATAATTCCCCCCATAACAGAAATCAAAATTGCTTCGGTCACAAATTGATTCATGATATCTTTCCGTTTCGCTCCTAATGATTTTCGAAGCCCAATTTCTCGCGTTCTTTCTGCCACAATTACCAACATAATATTCATAATCCCGACTCCACCAACAATTAAAGAAATGGCCGCCAACAACCCCAATAACAAAGAAATAACACTCGTCACTGTATTTACAATTTCAATTATTTGGTCCATTGACATTACTTCAAAATCATCTTTAGTCGGATCATCAATATTGTGTCGCTGACGAAGCAACTGTGAAATTTCTGCCTTCCCCTGTGCGAAATGCTGATCATCTTCCATGACCATAGCAAATTCAACCAGATGATCCACTCCGGTAATTAATTTTTGAGAAGTTTTCAAAGGAATATAAACCATCGTATCCCAATCCATCGTCATAACCAATCCCCTTTCTTGCATCACTCCAATTACCTTAAAGCTAATTTGTTTGATTTTAATCTGCTTGCCAATCGGATCTTGTCCTTGAAAAAAATTATCAGCAATCTTACTACCAATAACAACCACTCGTGCCATACCTCTTTCTTCTTCATTTGAAAAATATCGCCCCTTAGCAACTTTCAACTGTCCATCAATGTCTGGATAATAAGCATCGCTCGCAATAATCATCACTTGCTTTTCCTTCTCTTGATAGGTCGCCCAATTCATTCCTGCTGCATAACCAGAAACTGCTTTAATGTAAGGAAATCTTTCTTTGTCTCTCACGGCCTCAACGTCTTCATATTTCAAAGTTGTGATCACCGTCCCTTCTACCATTGACTGCATTGAAGACCCAAGGTCACTACCAGGCACTTTCACGGCCACATTCATCATATTATCCCCAAAAACACTAATCTGATCAACAATCAAAACTTTCAAACCCTGTCCCACTGAAACAATCACAATCACTGCCGCCACCCCAATCACAATACCCAAAACAGACAGAGCCGTTCTGGTCATATTCGCTTTGAGTCCAACAATAGCGAGTTTTATAGTTTTAATTGGAAGTCTTGACATAATTTTTGAATTGTAATATACTGAATTGTTGTGACGATGAAAAGTTATAACCTATCTTGCTATAAGTGAGACAGAATGAAATTGGAGGATAACAATGTTCGTTAAAATACCAAAAATAATTCCGCAAGTAGTTTTTGTAATAATAATCTTTTTATTAGAACCAGAATTGAAAAGTTGGCCAATACAAGCACTGGCAATAATCTCATTCTGTTTATTATGGAGATCAATGCTTTTCGATACAATGTTTGTAGAAAAGCAAGTAAAGAAAATCTTCAATAATTTTGACTGGAAATCATTAGATGAAGAAGAAAAGAATGTTCTCTCTGGAGGAATACAAAAACATATAAGGATCCTGAAAGTTGTATTATTCTTTACACCATTCCAGTTAGTTCTGACAATCCTAGCACCGGATATTATGTCGCTACTGACAGCGGCAAGCTTTATCGCGTTAATGCTAGGATCGGCATGGTATGCAATCTCTTTCCAGAATGTGTCTCAAGCTCAGCTTGAGGCAGGTGTCGCAGATTACATTACTGAGCGTATGTTCAAAGCGTTTCTCTTGGCATTTAGCATTCTGCCTTTAGGAATGACAGTGTTTACAGTTAAAACACTATTCCCAGAGTTAATAAGCATAACACCTGCGATGATGGACATTTCCATAACCTTTAGAATCGCATTAGTGATAATAAATGTCACATGGGTTTTAGAAGTGTGGAAGAACGTATATACAGCATCTGTCTCATATGATGGAACAGACAGTTTGCTAGGAGATGGCTTCCCAAGACTAATGAGAGGAGCCCTCGCAACCGCTTCTAATTTACCAATATTAAAAGAAATATTAGATGCAGTAAAAAAAGAATAAAAATAATTCATAAGCAATAAAAAGCCTTTATAGTTGATTTGACGTCTCACGACTCAAATCAACTTTTTCTTTTGCCCGATTTATAATACTCTGGATCTCAAAGGTCAATCTTTAAATCATACACAAGCTTACAGGCTAAAGTCTGAACTCCAAAATTTAACTCTAGAGTTCACTCTTTAGAGTATAAGTTCTTTGCGATTGACACGAATTTACAGACTAAAGTCTGAACTCCAAGCTTTATTCATACCGCAACGCCACAATCGCATTCAATTCCGCTGCCTTTTTGGCAGGATATATTCCAAAAACAAGACCAATAATAACTGCAATAATGAATGAAAGAACAACAGAAAAAGGAGTTATCACTAAATCCCAGCTATATCCAAAATATTGCACACCGACAGCAACGATTGCAGCAAAAAAAGTACCACCGATAACCCCAATTATACCTCCAATAAATGTAATAATAATTGACTCAACCAAAAATTGACTTAAGATGTTTTTCCTTTTGGCACCTAACGCTTTACGCAAACCAATTTCCCGTGTTCTCTCAGTCACGCTCACAAGCATAATATTCATAATACCAATTCCAGCAACCAACAGAGAGATTGCTGCAATAGCTCCCAAAAATACATTCAGGGCATCTGTTACAGTACCAATCATATCCAACGCCTGACTCATACTCTGAACTGTAAAATCTATTTTTTTCGGATCTTTGATATTATGTCTTTGCAATAAAAGTTTTCTAATTTCACTAATTACCAAGGGTGCATTTTTTTCATCATCAATTTTTGCTCTGATTAATCCAACGTGATCAACTCCTAACAATATTTTCTGTGCTGTCTTAACAGGAATAAAAACTTCTTTATCCCTGTTTGCCACCAAGGAAGAACCTTTCTTTTCCATTACTCCTACAACTACAAAACTAGTTTGGTCTATCTTAATCCTCTGTCCAATGGGATTATCATCGTCAAACAAATCTTCTTTAACCTCTGAACCCAAAACAACAATTCGAGCTGTACTTTCATCTTCTTCAGGAGATATAAACCGACCAAGGTTCACTTTGCTTTCCTCCACACCAAGATATTGAGAAGAAACTCCTACAAAACTTGTATTTTTCATTTTATCACCAAAAGTTATATTCGCGTTACCATTCGAATAGGGAGTCACCGCCACAATATGTGGAACATCTCCGATTGCCTTTGCGTCTTCATAGGTCAGTGTTGTAATCACAATTCCCATCATCGCTGCTGGAGGAGCA
This sequence comes from Minisyncoccota bacterium, assembly GCA_023143145.1. Taxonomy (GTDB): domain Bacteria; phylum Patescibacteriota; class Minisyncoccia; order JAHIHE01; family JAGLIN01; genus JAGLLA01. The sequence continues at coordinate 9,258 of JAGLID010000089.1, forward strand.
TCCTCTTCACTTCCACCTGGCAAAACGCCAACCAGATTAGTCCCAAAAGACGCGATTTCATTAAAAATCAAACTCTGTGCTCCGGCTCCAATCGACATAATTGCAATCACCGAGCCAACCCCTATAATCATTCCCAGCATCGTCAAAAAAGACCGGAATTTGTTTACGGCCAAATTTACAAGAGATAACTTAATAGTTTGAACTATGTTCATAAAGCTAGTATTAAATAGAGAGTATTAGGTAATTAATATTAATAGGAGTCTCTGAGAAACAAAGTTTTTGTCATCCTCGTGAATACGGAAATCCAGGATTCAATTCAAAAAATAAATTCTATGAGTTCAATTTATTTGTTTGTCAGAGCTTCTTATGTTAAAATCTATCAAAACTACATCGAACTATTTACTACTTTTCTTAATACTTAATACCAAATACCTGGTATTTTTTTATTTTTTAAAATCTCCATTCATAGCAATTCTTTGACTACCCACTACATTATCTCCGATAATTAATCCATCTTTAATATGTAAAATTCTTTTTGCACATTCTGCTGTATATTGTTCGTGGGTTACCATAATTATAGTTTTTCCTTCCTTGTTCAAATCCTGCAAAATATCCATAATTTCTTCACCAGATTTACTGTCCAAATTTCCAGTTGGCTCATCAGCCAGAATCAAATGTGGATTATTTATTAAAGCACGCACGATAGCAACTCGCTGTTGCTCTCCTCCTGAAAGTTGATTCGGTCTATGTTTCATTCTGTGTCCAAGTCCAACTCTTTTCAAAAGTTCAATCGCTTCCACCTCTGCTTTTTTGACATCACATCCAAACAAATATGTGGTCGGCAAAAGTACATTATCAAGAACCGTTGTTCTTTGAAGCAAATTATAAGATTGAAAAATAAAGCCCACCTTCTCATTTCGAAACTCGGCCAACTTGTCATCATCAAGCATGGAGGTATCCTGCCCTTCAAAAAAATATTTACCCTCTGTATATTTATCCAAAAAACCAAGAATATACATCAGCGTTGATTTTCCACTTCCAGATGAACCCATAATGGAAACAAAATCTCCGTCATCAATATCAAATGACACTCCCTTAAGAACATTCGTCACAACATCACCCAACTGATAATCTTTAGTGACATTTTTTACTGAGATAAGTTTTTTTGAAGTTGACATAAAATTATATTTTATTGTTATATTGCTAGATTATTGTATTCCTTCTACTTTAGACAACTCACATGCTCCTAACACAGAGCCTTCTATTATTTCGCAAATATTATACCGACTACATAAAAATTGACATTTATAATATTTTAAATTACAATCAATTTAATTGAATAAACAAAGGAGGGATAATTTTGACAGTAATGCATTCGACAGCACCATGAAGGACATGTAGTCAAAAGGAGTAGAAAGGTGTTTCGCCTTAGTCCTAATACTCCATTAGGATATATAAAGCGAAAACTGTCAAAAAACCGCAAAGGATTTGATGTTTTTTATTTCAGTAATAAATAGACAAACAAATCCCAAAAATATCAAATAACTAATCAGGGCAGATTATATTTTTATATCTGCTCCTCTTTTTGTCTTATTTTGTGATTCTTCTTGTTGACTCTATAATCCCGAAATATCGTGCTGATTTCAATAATTATTATTTTAAGTAAATAGGATTTTTTAGATTAGACTAACATGAAAAAAGATGATAAAGAGCATGGTAAAATGCGATTGTTCGGGACCCTATAAGTGTCATGATGGGTTACATAAAGAAATTGTCCAGAACATAAAGACGAAACTGAGAATAACAAATACAAAAAATGCAAAGAAACTGGAAAAGTTCAACCCGTAAATTTATAAATCGAACCTGGACAAGAAAACGAACCTAATTGTATCTACTACAATGAAACGGGAAATAATAATGGCAATATAAATGTCAAGATTGACTGGAAATAAATATCCATTCGACAGACGCAGAATGACGATATTAATACATTTTAATTTAAAAAATATAACACCGAACTTATTCCTCTATAAAAGTAACAACATCTTGTCCTACTTGCAATCCACTCGTGATTTCCAAATCAAGATCTCCTCGAAGTCCGACTTCTACAGAAACATCTCTAGTAACATCACCTTCAAGAACTTGGACATACTTCTGTCCGTCTTTGTTCTTGAGAGCCTGAAAAGGAATCATCACGACATCGTCTTTTCTAGCAGTCATAATATCAAGATTTGCAGTCATGCCGGGTTTGATAATTTTTCCATCACCTGCAAACATTGTGGTCAATTTATAATACACCACTCCTGAAATCTCTGTTTCAGCTGGATCGATTCTAACAATTGTTCCTTCAAATGTTTCATCAGGACCAAGTGCATCAAAAGTAATTTCAACCTTATCATCAATTTTCACCTTTGAAATATCAACCTCGGAAATATTTGCCGTGATTTCAAAATTCTCATCTGTTATTAAAGAGATAAAAGTCATAGATGAATTGATAGCCTCCCCCACTTCTCCATTTATGAAAGTGATGATTCCATCTCTCGGTGCATATAAAGTTGAATCATCAATTTGACTCTGAATCATATTCACGCTCGCCTGTGCTTCTTGAATTTGTGCTCGATATAATTGAACATCCGAAGAGCTCGGACCTGCCATCTTGAAAGCCAGCTGGTCTTGTGCCTGTTTCAAAGCTCCTTCTGCTGACTTGATTGCATTTTGTGCTGAATTTGTTTTGGTGTTCACTAAAGATTTAATAGCAGACAAAGAATTATTTGCTACAGCGAGAGAACTCTTAGCAGAATTCACAGTAGCTTCCGCATTATTAAGATTGGTTTGATTCGTTACCTTTTGAGTTGATATATTTTGTGTTGCTGTTGTGGCATTAGAAATCGCTACATTCACACCTGTCCTTGACGATGAAATGCTAGATTTCAATAAATCAAGTTCTGTTTGTGAAAGTTGCGAAGAAGTAATTGTCGAACTCAAAACATTACCCGTGTCACCCAAGGTAGTTCTGACATCTTCTAAAGCTTTTTTCATTTTCACTAAAGCTTCATCTATATTTGCAAATGATTTATTATCGCTTATACCATTTATAAAATTCTTCGCATCATCATAAGAATTCTGAGCCACAATTTTATTTTGTGATGAATAATTTAAATACTGAGTATTCAGTACACTCAAAGTATCCTGCGCATCTTCATACTCCAGAGTTGTTTTATTCGTATTCAAGGCATCAAACACCGTTAAAAGCGAAGAGTTAACAACATCCCAAGCATCATCATAATCCTGATCTAGATTATTTTCATTGGAAATTTTTACATTCTCTAAACTCAAATTTGCATTATCAAGGGTAACCTGTGCACTGTTTATAGAAGAATTTGCATTATCAATATCTCTTTGACCACCAATTTGAACATCAGCAAAATTTTGATTGGCACTATCCAAAGCAATTTGAGCATTATTAACTGCCGTTCGAGAAATCTGTAAATCCTCAG
>JAGLID010000009.1 GCA_023143145.1 Minisyncoccota bacterium
CTTTTTTCCCCTTTGCAGTTTTGAGAGCTTTAAAAAATAATATCACGGAAACAATAAATACAGCGAGCAACAGCAGTCCTTGATGCTGAAGAGTTTCACTAATAAACATAATCATTTGAGTAGTAAAGGGAAGCTCTGTTCCAGTTTCTGCAAATACATTCAAAAGTGAAGGAACAACAAAAACCATCATCAAAATACCAACAACGGCCATCGCAAAAAGAATAACTGCTGGATATGTCATCGCACCTTTGACACGCGACATCAAATCATGCTCTTTCTTGAGCTGAATATATAGAATATCCAAGACCTCTTCAAGATTACCACTTGTCTCACCAACTTTAACCATATTTACGAAAAGACTATCAAAAACATTTGGAAATTTTGCAAGACTGCTTGCAAGCTGATTGCCTTTTTGAACATCCTCCCTGACTACAGTTAGAACTTCTTTAAAATATGGATTACTTGTTTGTTCTGATAAAACAGTAATTGACCTTGAAAAAGGTAACCCTGCATTAAGCATAACCTTCAAATGACGAGCAAAAAGCATCTTATCTACAACACTCACCCTTTTCAAAATTTTTGAAATGCTAAATTCTTTTTTTTCTTTACCACCTTTCAAAGATTCTTTAGATATTAAAGACAATTTCTTCTTATTCAACTTTCTTGTTAAATCATATTTATCCTTTGCATTAGTCTTTCCATATTTAATCGATCCGCTTCTCGATTTTGCTTTGTAAGAATATTCCATAGACATATATTTATAAATATATTAAATGTTGAATAATTTATTCTTTAGTAACTCTAAGAACTTCCTCCAATGTAGTTTTTCCTTGAATAATTTTAATAAATCCATCTTCGAGCATTGTTGTCATTCCATCTTCACAAGAAGCCTTTTCTATCTCATCAACTTGTGCAGAACCACTTATAAGTTTGCTTAACCTATCATTAACCTGCAAAACCTCAAAAATACCGATTCTCCCCTTATATCCATTCCTGCATTTAGTACAGCCCTTTCCTCTGTGAAATTTTATATCTAGCCACATTTGTTTATTGTTTTTATATTCTTTCTTAATTACACCGCTTTTTTTCACAGATTCTGAAATTAAATCCATATTAAAATTCTCTGTTAAACTTTCATAAGAAGCTTTGTCGAGATTGAACTCTTCTTTACATTCAGAACAAATTTTACGTACAAGTCTTTGCGATATAATGACATTCGCAGTAGAGGCTAGTAAAAAAGATTCGATTCCCATATCTGTAAGACGAGGCAATGTTCCCGCTGCACTGCTTGTATGTAAAGTCGAGAGCACTAAATGTCCAGTTAGTGCCGCATGCACAGCAAGCTCTGCAGTTTCTTTATCTCGAATTTCTCCTACCATTATTATATCTGGATCCTGACGCAAAAGAGTTCGAAGACCAGATGCAAAAGTAAAGTTTATTTTTGAATTCACTTGTGATTGATTTATTCGAGGCATTCTGTATTCCACAGGATCTTCCAGTGTACTTATATTAACATCTGGAGTATTTAAAATTGCTGCAATAGTATATAAAGTTGTCGTTTTTCCACTTCCAGTCGGCCCAACTACTAATATCATCCCATTAGGTTTTTTTATTTCAATTTCTGTAGCAGCTAAATCTCTTTCTCTAAATCCAATTTGCTCAAGAGTTAAATCATTAGATGTTTCATTTAAAAGACGCATAACAATTTTTTCACCATCAAAAACAGGAAGGATAGAAACACGAAAAGCGACTTTATTCCCTCCTGTCTCAATCTTAAATCTTCCATCTTGAGGAAGTCGATGTTCATCTATTTTCAAATTTGAAAGAATTTTTATTCTAGCAACAATCCCTTGCAAAATAATTCGAGGCAATGTCATCGCATCATGCAATACACCATCTACTCGATATCGAATAACCACATCCTTTTCTTCAGGCTCAATATGAATATCGCTAGCTCCTTCTATAATTGCATGTTTAAGTAATGTATCTACAATTTTTATTACTGGTAAATCTTCTGCTGCTTTTTCAAGATCAACGCTTTCCTTTTCACCTATATTATTTTTGGAAATTACTTTATCTTGATCATCTAAATCTATCATATCGCTTCCTCCAACCATTTCCCCAAATTCAGCTTTAAGGCTTTTCTGAAAAAGTTTTAAAGCTTTTTCTATTCCTTTTTTATTAGTCATACAGGGAATAATCTCTAACCCTGTTTTTTTACTAATAAAATCTATAAACTGCAAATCATTCGGTTCTAGCATTGCAACTCTCAGTTGTTTATCTTTCTTTTCAAAAGCTATGGCGCTGTATTGTCTTGACATTGGCTCAGAAATAATTTTTAAAATTTCCGGCTCGATTTCAATTTCAGCCAATTCTACAAAAGGAACCCCGAAAATATATGCTTGAGCCTTTTCCATTTCTTCAACTGGAACAAGTTTTTTTTCCAAAAGAACGTCTCCAAATGTTTTACCAGAATCTTTTGCCTCGGAGAAAGCAGCTTCTAAAGCATCCTTAGGAATTGCCCCTAAGTCACTTAAAAATATTTTTAGCTTTTTATCATTAACTCTCATAACTTTTATTTTATAATTTTTTCAAACTTTTTTTGTTTTTATTTTATTAAGACATCTTTTACTTTCTTTAAAACATCGTCCAGATGAAAATCAGCTTTCACGAGATAGGTCGTAGCCCCAATATCTAACGCTTTCTGAATGTCATTCAAGTCACTAAGATTAGTCAATATAATAATAGGAACCTGAGATTTATCCTTCTCTTTTATATTACGCAATATTTCAAATCCATCCATGCCAGGCAAAATTATATCAAGCAATATCAAATCTGGATTTTCTGATCTAGCAAGACTAAGACCTAATGTACCATCAGTTGCATTAATAACATCATACCCTTCTCTAATTAAAATATCACTCAATGCTTTTTGCAAAGTTGCTTCATCTTCAATGACAAGAATCTTTTTTTTGTTATTATTCATAATTTCAATTTAAAATTATTAATTAAACTAAATTTCAAAAATATATTATAGGAAGTATTGTGAATAACTACCAATAATATCTCATATTATTAAGGATGCTAATATATTTTACTATTTAACCGCAGGCAAACGAAACCAAAATGTACTTCCCTTTCCTTCTTTTGAATCAAATCCAATTTCTCCACGTGAACTCTCTATGGCAGCCTTTGCGATATAAAGTCCAAGTCCAGTACCAACAGTTTGTTTCTTTGCAATACCACTTCCTCTGAAAAACTTTTCAAAAATCTTTTTTTGTTCTGCTTCCGAAATTCCCAGCCCGTTATCACTTACCGAAAAAAGAACACTATTTTTCTCATTTTTCAAAACAATCTCGACTTTTCCATTATATTTACCAACATATTTTATTGCATTATCAATAAAATTCTGCATAACCATTTTAATTCGAATTCCATCAGTTTTTACTTTCCACAAATTCTTATCTACTTTCAATAAAAGTTTTACATTATTAGCTTTTGCAGAAGAATTAAGCTCCTCAATGACAATTTCTATTAATTCAGCAAGACTCGTTTCCTGCAATATAATCTCCATACCGCCAGAATCAATCTTGGAAACATCCAGAAGATCATTAACAAGTCTTATCATTCGAGAGGTACTGTCTTGAATCCCTCTTATATAACTATATTGATTATCGCTAAAAGAATCTTTATCTTCTAGCAAAATATCTGTTGACCATCTCATTCCAGAAAGTGGAGCTTTGAGTTGATGAGAAGCAA
>JAGLID010000090.1 GCA_023143145.1 Minisyncoccota bacterium
ACCAGGGAAAATATGCATATCCAACCGCATAAATGTTTCCTGATACATCCGTTGTAACTGCGTTAACTTCCATATAGTCCCCGTTACCAAAAGCAGTTCCGGCTAACAAAGGATCAATAACAAGAATGCGCTCTTCGTCGTATTCTCCAACATTAAAACCATATTTTCCATCCCCTAATATTTCATATGAAACTTGTACACTTTGTTTTTTTCCATCTTTATCATTTTGAAAAGCGACGGGAGCGGTCATAGCGATCTCTCCAGAAACAGTTTCTAGAATTAATCTTCCTTCTTCAGAAATATAAAGATTATCCGCGCCTTCAATTTGCATCTCTATGTCCTGAGGGTCTCCCTTTGGATCAACATAAAAAACTTTTTCAATGTTCCCGCCGGTTGCCACAAGTTCCACGTCTATGTTATCCCAAACCTTTTCATAGCTTAATTTACTGTAAGAAGATACATTTCCATTATTTTCTTCATCCTGCCCGAAAAAAGATATTTTAGCTTCGGACTGACTTTCGCCTTTTATCACTAAATCATTACTAGTAACAAATTTCTCATTAAAAACATATCCCCTTTGACGTCTGTTTGAAGGTTCTTCTCTAGATGGCTGATTTTCTTCATTTTCTATATTTTCTTCTTTCTCTATAATGTTGTAGGTCAGACCATCATTTTGGACATATACATAACCTGTAAAAATATTTGCAAAAAACTCAACTGCGTCGTTTTTAACTTGTCCTTTATTCTGAACGAAGGACACATCAATCTTGCTTAGATTTTTTAAAATCTTTTGTTCTTTTTCTTTTTCTGTTTCACTTTGTTCTTCACTGTTAATTATCTTTTCAGAATTTTCACTGGAATTCAAGTCTAAATGATTGAATCTTAAACTATGGGCTAATGAAGGAAAAAATAAGTGAATAATAAAAACAAAAGCTACTAAAACAGCACTAAGTTTTAGTAAAGAATAAAGTTTAAATTTAATTTTCATTTTGGGAAGTTTTATTTTTTAAAGCTTTCGATTAGAAACCCTCTTTAATTACTAATATTATATCATTTTTATTAGTTTTGTTCAATTTTCTGAAATCAACGGTTGGAAAACCTTTTCTGCTGAATACAAAACATCACATTGTTGTTTCCAATTTACAATCCAGCATCTCCTTCCCATCCTCTCCGCCAGCAATCCCAGGAGTTTCTCGGTTTGGCTTTCTGCCATATTATTTATGAGCAACTGCTAGCTAAAATGGAATACTATTCCCACTATTTTGACATATGCAAAAAAAGATAATATGCCAAAATCTCTCCTTGCCTACCTCACATCCACTCCTAATTTGTAAGATTCAATCTCTTTCTCGTTTATAATATATATCATATTCCACGATCTTCCTGATCTTTCAAACTTTTCAGCAGTTATGTTGAGATGATGTTTTGTTTTGTCTCCATTTACCTCATATACTTTATAATCATTAAGTTCTCTGACCAGCCATGCGTCCTGATATGAATCAAATTGGTCTTGAGTTAAAATTTCTATGTTGTCCCAATCAAAATGACTATAGAAACCAAATATTTCAGGAGAAAGAATATGTCTTTTGTAATTGTCTTTTATTATGTAAGTCTTGGGATCATCTTTCAATTTCGCAAGAGTGCCGCTTGGGATACGCTTTACTTCTCTTGCTATGATATCGCTTTCTATCTCTTTATCTGATCTAAATTTAAAGTAAATTGTTTCTGTGCTTGGGCCAACATAAAAGATTTTTTCTCGGTCATATTTTTCCCATGATATATTTTCAAAACGAGAAGTTCGAGACATTGTCATTTGACTGACATTTGTGTTAGTAAAACTTGAGCTTAGAAGTATTTTGTCTTCTTCTAAAAACTTTATTTTTATAGAAAGATCTTTTAGAACTAATTTTGGAATTGGCAAAGCAGATCCTCCTCCGCCGCCTCCGCCTCCGCCAGAACTCTGAACTACCACACTGCTAGAAGCAGGAGTGGAAGTTAAACCTGTCGCAGTTCCTGTAGCGGTGATGGTCGCTGCTGTGGCATAAGAAATATCATCAAAGGTAGC
>JAGLID010000091.1 GCA_023143145.1 Minisyncoccota bacterium
CTTGGTACAATTAGTGCCGAAGAAGATTCAATCTTGGATCGAGAAATTGCTGAAACATATGCTATTAAGGATATTACTATCGATGCTGATTTTTCAACTCTTGAACCTCCAACAATGTCTGATTTACAAATGGTTTTGGAAAATATGAGTGGAGCAGAAAGTCTTTCTACGAGAATTAAAAAATATACTGAAGGAACTTTTGCAGGATTTTTGAATCACAAAACAAACATTGACGTTGAGTCGGGAATGGTGGTATTCAATATCAGAGACATGGAAGAAGAGTTGAGACCTGTGGCGATGTATCTCGTCTTGCATTATATTTGGACATTGATTCGATCAAAAACTAAGAAAAGAGTAATGGTTGTTGATGAAGCTTGGATTATGATGAAACATGAAGATGCTGCATCGTTTCTTTTTGGAATTGCTAAAAGATGCAGAAAATATTATCTTGGTCTGACAACTATTACTCAAGATGTTACTGATTTTATGACCTCCAGATACGGGAAGCCAATCGTAACAAATTCATCTATGCAACTCCTTTTGAAACAGTCACCTGCTGCTATCAAAGTTATTGTTGATACGTTTTATCTCACTGATGAAGAAAAGTTTTTACTCTTGGAAAGTAATATCGGAGAAGGAATTTTCTTTGCGGGTACAAAAAGAGCAGCTATCAAAATTGTTGCTTCATATTCTGAAGATCAAATCATCACTTCTGACCCTGAGCAACTTTTGGAAATTGAAAAGGCGAAAAAAGAACTTTCAGAAATGGCGTAAGCAAAGCTCTTCATATACTTACAAATTGAAATTTAAACTCTAGATGTGAGATTTAGAGTTTATTCTTTAGGGTGTGATTTATATGATTTCACATTGTTCATATTTTTACTATTTAAGAAAATTAGTGTAAGTTGTCTTAGTGCACAGTCAACGACAGATATTGAAATAAGTTCAGTATAATATTGTACAGCAGTTAAAAGAGTAGTTGCAATTATTGATCGAACTAGGCTCTACTTGCATTAAATTAAAAGCAAAAAAACAATATGAGTGTTTCTTCTAATAATAATAAAGAAGAGAAAGAGAAGAATGAGGATTCTTCTTCTTTCGTTGATAATGACTCGAGTTCAAAAACGAAGTCTAGTTTGCAGACAAAAAAAATGAGTTTGATTGAAGAGAATCTTCGTGATAATCTTTCTGCTTATTCAAAAGATGAAAAAGTTATCAGTCGGGTTGTGCAAAGATTAGTTAAGGAAGGAAAATTTTCTCCTCAAGATATTCATAATAATGTTGAGAAAATTCAGAGAGAAACAATAGAAAGCTTATTAAAAAAGTATTCGGGAAAGAATAATTTCATTGCCAAAGAATTAGGAAAAATGTATAAGAATGGAGAATTTTCTTCAAAAAATACATCGCAAGAATTAAGCGGGACGATGGATACTCCTTTTAAAGACTTGATAAATTTAACTGCAAAAAAAGAAAATATAAAAGCATCACAAGCCGTTGAAGAACTGGCAAGTCTTGAAGAATTTTCAAAACATCTCGAGGATTTAGAAAAAAGGGCCATTGAAAATGGAAAAATCACAGAGAAAATAACCGAAGAAGATGTAGAAGAAATTGCCAAAGTGATTGAAGATGAAAAAAATGGAGAAGAAGTGAAAATTAAATCTAATAAAAAAGAAAAGGGGAAATTGACGAAAGATAAAGCTAAAATAGAAGCAATAAAAAAGAAAGAGAGTGAAGATTCAAAAAAAGGTATTCCAAATTTTGATGACAAAGTTACAGAAATTAAAAAAGAGTCTCAAAATAGAGATACATATAGCGCTAAAGAAAATATAATTAACGAAAAACGGGCACTTAACCCAGAAGAGATTGAGAAAGAACATTTAAATATAGAGAAACCAAAACTAAAGACTGAAAGTTCAGGGGCTGTAAAAGATTATCGAATAAAGCAGGAAACACGGAATTTAGATACTGCAGTATTGGCAATGATTAGTAAAATAGGTTCTGCGACAGATTCAAAAGAATTCAAAAGCATTAAAGAAAATTTAGAAGAAAATGCTAAAGATTATCCTGAAAGTGATAATGTAAAGAAAGCTTTAGGTATTTTACGTGATAAAGAAACGGAATTTGAGGGAGTTGAGATCAAAAAAGCTAACACTATAAATAAATATAAAACAGACCAAGAAGAGCAGAATTTGAACGTTACAATGATGGCAATCAATAGTCAGGTTGATTCCGCTACAGATCCAAAAGAGCTAAAAGTCGTTCAAGAGCATTTAGAAGAAATTGCTAAGGATTATCCTAACGATACTGGGGTACAGATTTCTTTAGAAAATCTACATAAAAAAATAAAAATTGAAAGAGTTAAAGTTTCCAATAGCAAAACAAATTCAGTTGATCCAATTGTAGTCTCTGGAATTGCTGGTGTGGCGGCAGCTTCTATAGCTGCCGGATCCGTAGTTTCAGGAGTAGGTATTGCTGGAGTCGGAGATTTGGCTTCTGCGAAAGGCGGTTCTGTAACTCCTAATAAAAAAAATCTTAGTAAATCTCGTTCAAAAAAAGGTTCTGTATTAAAATCACCTAAACTATCTACAGATCGTTCTGCTACACCTCAAAAGATTAACGTTATGTCGTCAAATAATCTGGCGAGCTCTTTTGCATTAAAATCTAAAATGGAAAAAGAAGGCTTTTCTCCTGCAAGCCCTTCAGGTTCTCATTCTAAGCCTATTTCATTAGAGCCAGTAACGCCTGAGAACGCAACTGAGCTGCCACCATCATCTGCATCAGAACCTCCGTCTACTGATAAACCAAGTCCGATTTCAACTTCCAAATCTGCTCCTGTTGATATTTCTGCTCCCGATGATAGTGAGATTCTTTTGCCATCGCAAGATTCAGGACAATCATTTGGTGAAAATAAAGATAATCAGAAACAAAGAATGCCGGGCACATCTTCTCAAGACCGTCCTATTCCACCTGTTTCTTCGCAAAAATCTTCTCTAAAACCTTCCTTATCACCAATTGCTTCTGATTCTTCAAGCTTTATGCCAAGTTCTACTTCACCTGCTCATCCGAAAAAATCTTCTTCCATTCCTTCTACAAGTGCACCTAAATCCAAATCTGATTCTGATCTTTCTAAAATAAATTTCGGCGCTAATCCAAAACCTCAGGAAGCTACATCAACACCGAAATCTTCTTCTTCAGATGAAAAGCAATTAGAGAATGAGGAGTTAAAAAAGTATGTTGAACCTCAAATGAGAGAAGAATTAACTAAACTACTTAAAGTTCAAGCAGAGGAGCATGCTGCTTTAGACGGTAACAAAGGCGGTGAAGCTGGGAGTGATGTTGAGAGTAATAACAGAGCTCTTGAAAACCAATCTGGTTCGAATGGAGGAGCTGATGGTAATATGGATAATTCCCTCGGTTCTTCAAAAGGCAATATGGGAAACTCAAAAAGTTTGAAAGAAAGAAAACAGGAATTAAATAAATTTAGAAAAAATGCGCCAGAAAAAATGCGAAATTTAGGACGAAAAGCTAGAGATCTTCCAAAAAAAACCCAAGAAATTGCAGCTAATGCGAGAAAAAGGGCAGAAGCATTGAAAAAAATTTCAAAAGATGATATAAAAAAAGCAATGGCGCTTAAAAAGGCGGCATTGAAAAAACAACTCGCCTTGCGTGAAAAAAACTTGAAGAAAAACTTGAAGAAGAAGATAAAAATAAACGCAAAGTATGGGAAAAGTCCATATATGAGCTGTCTTTTTATGATTATGATGTTCATTGCATTCGTTAATGATATCCTTTTGGATATTTTCGTCGGCTTAGTACTTCAGGTTATTGGTTTAATTATGACAGTGTCAGTTGTTGCTGCGGCGTTTGGTGCCCCTTTGATTGCGGTTGTATCGGCTGCGTCAAAAATTATTGATGTAGTAACTGTTGCAATTTTAACAATTTTTTCTTTGATAACTGGAGGTGTCACAAAGGCATCTATGGGTAAGCAAATTTTTAATATTACGCGTCTCGTTATTGCAGTTGGGGTAGAAGAAGTTGATGTTATAAATTTAGCTCCTAGCTGGATGATAGTAATCCTTATAAATTGGATGATTATGAGAGGAGATGCGACGCAAGCAGAAAAGGCACAAAAATAATTGTTTATACAAAATATTTTCATTTTGCAATAGTATGATAAGAAATTTTGTTTCCACTTTGCATAAAATTGTAGTATAATATTACATAAGGGTTTTTATATCATCTTGAGGGGGTACGATGAAGAAACCTGAAACTATTTTACACAAATCTGTCGTAAACGATTTGAAAAATCTTCTCACGGGATCCTTCGCTTCGCTATCGCTCCACTCAGGATGACAGTAACTTATTCGTCATTCTGAGGAGGTACGACGAAGAATCCCGAAACTACTTTGCACAAAACCGCACATTACATTGAAATTTTAAATAAATTTATTAATATAATTTAAAAAATATGAAACAAAAAAGCTATTTAATCGGTCTATTTTTCACATTAAGCTCTTTTGCTTTTGTTACTGTTGTCAAAGCTACGAATCAATGGGAACCAATGGTGGAAATTCCTGGAATTCCGACAACTGGAATTAATCTTTCAACATATTTAGTTGGTTTGTATAATTTTATGTTGAGTGTGGTGGGAATTGTGGCGGTGATGATGTTGATTTTGGCTGGTATGAGATATATCACCTCTGCTGGAAATCAAGGAGCTCTTACTGATGCCAAGAGTATGGCAGGAAATGCCATTGTTGGTCTTCTTCTTGCTTTGTTTTCTTTTGTCATTCTCAAAACAATCAATCCAGATGTTCTCTATCTCAAAAAACCAGGTGGTACTTATGGGGGTGGGATTGCTGTGGACCTAGGTGCGTGTGGTACATTTACCGCTGGAAGTTGTCAGTGTAATGATGGTAGTACTCCATTCGCCACCATAGATCAAGATGAATGTCATACTCAGTGTAGTGATCAAAGTAAGTGTACGATTGCAGTTAAAACATCTTGTGTGGGACCTGGTTCTTCTGATTATCCAGCAAAAATAATTTCTGACAAAGTAAATCCTAACTATGGCATAAACGTATGTTTTTGTGCGGATAGAACATATGTCGTGCCAACCGCTGAGGCTTTGATTGACACAATTACGAACCCACCAGATACCTGTGAACAAATTTGCGGTGATCACACTGGGACTTTGGCAGTTGATGGTGGTTATCATGGGACATATGTTAATTTACGGTATGGTACCAGTGTAAACACTCTCAAGTCCTGGGTCCAAGGTGATCCCCCAGTTCAATTACTAACAGGTCAGGCGTATGCTTTTGATCTTTCAACATCTTCTGATTGTACAGATGGTATTCTTCACTATGCGCTAGCCTATGATGGAACTCCTGGAATGACTGATACAAAATTTTGCTGTACTGAGACTAAAAACTGTGGTTTTCTCTGGGGGACGGTTTGTATATTAGGGACATTTGATTGTGTCGGTAATAATCCAATTGGATTGGAAGAGTATGTTCCAGCAGATTTGCATACTTGGGCTGCTCCTTACACGGGTAACATATGGATGGGAATAAGTATTGATAATGCGGGATGCACTGAATATGAAAAAACTTTTGCAGTCAAAGTCACAGATCCTTGATTTATATAGCTATACTATAATGCTTTTCGAGCTCCGATTTTTAATACTTTATATATTAGCTGATATTAGCTAGTTATCGATATAATATCTTATCGTATTATCTGATTTGGAATATAGCAATTTAGTATAATTAATAAATTGATTGGTGCTCGCATTAACGGAGTTATATAAGAAAGTTTTTTGATAAATCAAAACTCTTTAGGATGTCGTTAGTTAAAAAAAATTGCAAAGGAAGCTTTTTTGGGAGAGTTCTAGCGAATTATAAGTAGAGATGATTTTTTGATAATATGTTCGAAAGTCTCTGAAAGGCAAATTATTAAGAGATTATCACAAAGATGTTCAAGAGAAAAAATGAATTGTGCTACAATCACAAAAAAGACCAAATGAAAAACTTTTACAATAATATTGTAAAAGTTTTTTTAAAGTAGTCAAAGCTTATAGACGAAGTAATATTAGCGTTGGTTTAAATTATTTGATGAAATATAGAAGGGATAATGTTTATGATTTATGAAAATGATAAATAAAAAAAGAAGGAGGACAAATTGTTTGTCCTGCCTCATGTCCATTTGAATGTTATACCTTCGATGTATATGTTTCCGTCTGGATTATCCATTTGTCCTATTGTCATAGGTCTTCTTTCATTACCTAACATTTTCCCCATATTGATGGCTATTAGACGCTCACCTTGATGTGTTCTGTCTATGGTATTGTAGTTTACTGCGAATTTCCCTCCGCTTACGGTGCCTCCGTACTCATTAGGGTTTACTAAAGTAAACTTCATCAGAATCCCGTCTATTTCAAAGTTTTCCAGAATGAGGTATGTTACACCGTTATCGTTTTTTAGTTCAAATCTATCAGGAATTTGTCCAACTGGATAATATACATCACGATATCCAGTTGCGCCTGTACCGGTTATAACGCCGATTAGTGTGTTTTCGGTTGAAGCCTCAACTTGTTCAGTGGTGGGGTTTTCTTTTGCCGTTGTTGTGACTTGTCCGGTGTTTGTGTTTTCGTTGATTGAAGTTTCAACCTGTTCGGTGTTTGGGTCTACAATTGTAGTCAAAACTGAAGCTTCTTCTATGGCTGGATTTTCAGTTGAGATTTTAACTTCATCAGGCACAATTTTCTCTTTCTCAACATTGCTATCAGATTGAGCATATACTATTGCGGCAGACGCCAATATAGCAATGACCAATAATACAAGCCACTGTTTTTTTGATAGAGATATTGTATCGTTTCCTGCTCCTGCTTTATGTCTAAAGACACCCATTCTTATCATCTCCTTAAATCGTTTGTGTTCATCTATTGATTCGTCTTCCACCTCCATAAATATGTTTATACATTAGGTGGATATTTCTAGCTATCTTTTTTTGAAGAATTTTCTCACGGGATTTTGTCGTTTCGTTCCACTATACTCAGGATAACTGTGAAAAGTAAATTTCTCGGCATAATTTGTTATAAAAGATAATTACAAAAATCCACCCAAAAGAATAATCAAATTGTTGGAAAACAAAAGATAAATCTACGGCTATTTTGTTTTTTTCAAAAGAACAACTTCAAAATCAACACAAGTTGATTCTCTCTCCTTCTCTACCACAAAACTAGCATATACGATAGCTTTTGTCAAGTTGTTTAGGTGTGGACAAATTATTCAATCATTCTGAATTATGTTACGCTGAATATATTTCAGTGCTCTCGCTATACCTAGGATGACGGTAACTCATTCGTCATTCTGAACGATAGTGAAGAATCCCGAGGCTACTTTGCACAAAACCGTAATATAGTATGTTGAAATTTTAAATAAATTTATTAATATAATTTAAAAAATATAAAACAAAAAAGCTACTTAATCAGTCTATTTTTCACATTAAGCTCTTTTGCTTTTGTTACTGTTGTCAAATATTATCGAAGAGGCAGTATTGATGCTGGTTGAAATTATTTGATGAAATATAGAAGGGATAATGTTTATGATTTATGAAAATGATAAATAAAAAAAGGTGGATAAATTGTTTATCCTACCTTATATCACTCTCTAAAGTGATGCCTTCGATATATTTGTTTCCTTCTTTGTCAGTCCATCCTCCCATCGTCATTGCCCTTCTTTCGTTTGGTAGCATTCGTTCTATAGGGATGGGACTATTTATCACAAACGGTACCTGCGTGTCTTTGTTGTTTAAATTTATTTTCAATGACACTTTGCTTAAGTATCTTCCGAACTCAGTGGGGTTTACTAAAGTAAATTTTATCAGAAGTCCTTCTACTTCAAAGTCTTCTAAAATTAGTATTGGTACATCATCATAGCCCTCGTTATTTGTTTTTAGTTCAAGTCTGTCAGGAATTTGTCCAACTGGATAATATACATCACGATATCCAGTTACACCTGTACCTATTAGATCGCCGAGTAGTGTGTTTTCGGCTGAAGTTTCAACTTGTTCGGTGTTTGTGTTCTCCTTTACTACTGTTGCTGTTTGCTTAGGCTCCTCTTTATCATTTTGAGCTCCTTCTCCTGATTGTGTTGCACAACCAGAAAGTATTACTGCTCCTATAATCGCAAGAAGCACGAGTACATTCATATATTTTTTCATTTTGTATCATCCTTTTGTATTTGTGTTTATGATATCTGTAAAATAGCCTACAATCCAACCTTTGTCAACGGTTAGTATATTATATTACACAATTATATCAATAACACATAACAGATTTTAAACGAATTTAGAAGGAGAATTTAGATATA
>JAGLID010000092.1 GCA_023143145.1 Minisyncoccota bacterium
AAATTGATTGGTATTATCGACTGAAAAATATTGTTTACCATCTTTCATTCCAGAAAAATTGAGATTAATCCCCTTTTTCTTTGATTCTTCTTTGATGGCTAAAAAGATAGGAATCAAAAATAAAATTCCAAAAATAACCCAAAGAATCAGAGATGGTTTGAATAGTAGTAAACATATAAATATCCAAATTATATATTTTGATAGTTGTTCTTGATTTTGCATTATTGTTTTTTTATATCTAAATATCTTTTTAAATTATAACACTAATTCATCATTAACGACAGCTCCTGAACTAAATTTAGAATGACATTATTCAAGATGAAACTATATTGACAATCTTTTGCTTTCTTCTTGGTTCTCGCAAACTTCTTGTTAATTTGTTTTTTTAAAATCCTTTTTCAATTTTCATTGTAACATAACAATTAAAATCGGTTTTAAGTAAAGTAATTTTATAACCGCCTTTTTCAAATGTTTTATGCAGTATTTCTCTTTCTTCGGTCTCTCCTCTAATAGAATATGAAAATTTAACATGCTTTCCACCACACCAGGCTTCATCAAAACCAGCATCACAAAATCCAATAATTTTAATTTCTACATCAGTATTCTTAATTTTTATTACATCTCCCATTCCGACAGTAAATTTTCTTCCTAAATTAACAGTGTAAGCCTCTTCTTGGTTATATTTGCATTGTAAATTTTCTTTTATTCTGTCTGTAAGTAGAAAATAATTATTCAAACTAAATAAAATTATAAGTGCTATAGAAGCTAAAGCTATTTTTATTAGAATATTTTTTTTATCTAATCTATTCATTTTTAGTCAATTTATATTAGAATTTTGCTGATTTAAACAGAAATGCCCATAAGCCTGATAACGCAAATACCGTGAACCAAAAAGTGAATCCTGATAAATATAAGGATATAAAGAAAACAGACCAGACAAGTATAATCCTTCCGAGCGATAAAGATAGTTCAAAGAACATAATATATTCTAAAAAATCTTTACGCCTGCCTCCACCGTTATATATATATGTGAAAATAGGGTATTTTATACCCATTTTTGATATTTTAGAAAAAAGGTCAATGAATAAAACGCTAAACCATCCTCCAACGAAAGGACGCAAAAAACAAAAAATAGAATAAAGAGAGGCACTTGATGCTAGTAGTTGCTCTCTTTTTTTTGTATCGTATTTATCAGATAACTTTCCGACATAGAGATTTATGATTGCAATAAATAAAGCGGACACGCCCATTAAAATTCCGATTAGATAGAATTCTTTTAATATAAGAAATATAAAAATTGGCCAACCGATAAAGAAAATTGCTTCTTCGCTGAAAGCGAAATATGCTATTAAATTTTTCTTTTTATATCTTCCGTAAGGTTTTAGTATTCTTTTAAAAGCTTTTTTGTATGAAAAGTTATGAGGTTTAAAATTCTCTTTAGTCGCAAAAAGTGGAATAATGGAAATTAAACTTGCTATCGAAACAATTATGAAAAGAGTTTCAAATCCGTATTTTGTGAGGATTATTCCGCCGATTATTGGTCCGATTATTGTTGCTGTGATAGAAATAGAGGCCATTGTGCTCATTTCTCTTCCTTTAGACTCTGATGCGCTATAATGTGCAAAGTCCGTATGAAAGGATGGCCAAAATAAAATTCTATGGATTACGACAAATATAATCGTAGCGAATATCATCCAGCTGTGGTTAGGAATTTGTGAAAGAGACAGGAAATATAAAATTGCAAATGGAATGCTATAAAAAATGCAATGTTCAAATCCATATTTTGCAGCAGCTTTTCCTCCGAATGGAAGAAGGAAAAAATATATCGTATAAACAATAGCGTAATATAAAAAAACTATTGAAATAGAATCATATAACTTATATAGATACAATGGCTCAAAGATCGTAATCATTGAGAAGGCAAAATTTTTGATAGCCACGGAAATATATAATTCAGTTATTTCATGTCTTGTATTACGTTTCAAGAAGCGATTCAAAAAAGAATTGGACATAGTAATAAATTATGAATTATACTTCCAATAAATATTGCCTTTTAATTATAAAAAAATTGACATTATAAACAGTAACTTCATAAAAAATATTATGAAGTTATTGCATTTGAAAAGAATGTATTAATTTTCTTGTTTCAATATACTTTAAATTTCTTTAATTGTAGTATCTAGCAGATCATTATTCTATTCTTGGCAATCCTCTGCCCTTTTTTGAATCCTCGCGAACTCATTATCGTAATGTTCTTGAATTTCTTGCACAAGTCCTTCATTTTCTGGTTTTAAAAGATGCTTGAATCTTTTTTGAGATTTAAACCATTCCAGGATTGGAGTCCGTTCCTTTGGTGTGTAGTTTAAGGTGAATTTGCCGTGGTCAACTTCATAAAGTGGCCAATAGTTTGACTGAACTGCTAATTCGCAAATGCGTATAGTTTTTGATGGATCAAATCCCCAACTTCGCTGACATGGACTAAGCAGGTTTATAAATGATGGTCCTTCAATTTCCATTGCCCTTTTCGCTTTTCTGGTTAAATCAGCAAAATTTGAAATTGAAGCTTGAGCGACATAATTGATGTGATGCCCTTCAATAATTGAGGTTAAATCTTTTCTGAATTCATTCTTTCCTTGATGAACTTTTCCAGATGGAGAAGTTGTTGTGCTTGAACCTCGGGGAGTTGCTCCCGACCTTTGATTCCCAGTATTCATATAAGCACCATTATCATAGCAGACATAAAGAAACTGATGTCCTCTTTCAAGTGCACCAGAAAGACTTTGCAATCCAATGTCATATGTTCCGCCATCTCCACCAATTACTAAAAATTTCACATTATCGGGAAGGTTTTTTGCCCATTTTGGCCGGTCTTTAGGCTTTTTCTTCAAAATTACTTTATATGATTCAATAACTCCGCTAGCTGTTGCAGAAGCATTTTCAAAAGCATTATGTATCCAAGGAATTTTCCAAGCTGTATATGGATAAATTGTGGTGGCAACTTCAAGACAACTCGTGGCGTTGATGATAACAACTGGCTCGTCAATTGCTGCCAAAATCAATTTGATATTAATTGGTTCCGCACAACCAGCACAAAGTCTGTGACCAGAAGTTAACCGTTCTTCTTTTTGTGATAATTCAATTAGATTCATGTTTTTATATTATTTTGTTGATTAATTTTATTATAACAGAATATCTTAAAAAATGAAAACTCAAAAAACACTGAGGGATTAAGTAAGAGTCCGTCCATAAATAACTTCCCAAATTTAATCTCATCTTCATATCATCTTGGTTTGAAAAAACTCTCAATATATAGCAATATCTTTCAATTTTTTTCAAACCAATCTGACACAAATCTGAGCGAACTTAGGGATGTTATTTATGGACAGATCCTAGGCTAATAAAATATACTGATTATATTTGTTCTGGTTTAGATATTGGAAATACATTTTCTGCATTGATAAAAATTAACATTCCAGAAAATTTTAAAAACTTATGCTGTAGTAATATTGTGTATAACTTATTGTTGACAGATATTTATATCATGTTACTATGTGTATATAAAACACTAAGCATTATTTTATGATAGAAAAATCAAAACCAATTATAACTCCCCTAGTCGCAGTTGATACTGTAATCCTGACAGTCCATAATAATAAACTATGTGTTTTGTTGGCTAAAATCAAGTTCGGCCCTTTTAAGGGGATGCATGGAATACCAGGTGGACGAGTGAAAATTGATGAAACATTGGAAAATGCTGCAAAAAGAGAACTATTAGAAAAAACTGGCTTAACAGATGTGTATCTTGAACAATTATATTCATTTGGTTCTATTAAGAGAGACCCAAGCGTCAGAATTGTTAGTGTTTCATATTTTGCGCTTGTAAATAGCAATGAAGTTGAACTTAAATCAACAGGAAAATACGCAGAGATTACTTGGTGTCCTGTTCATAAATTGGAAACTCTCGCTTATGATCACAACACAATTATTAAATACGCTCTTTTTAGATTAAAGAATAAAATAAGGTATACAAATATCATGTATAGTCTTTTGCCAAATAAATTCACATTGAGTGATTTACAGAAAATGTATGAACTTACATTAGAAAAGAAACTAGATAAGAGAAATTTCAGAAAGAAGATTATGTCATCTCATTTGATTAAAGAATCGGGAATAGAAGAAGGAGTTTCTCATCGTCCTTCAAAATTATACTCATTTAAGAGTAATCACCCAGTTTATGTTGAGATATTTTAGACCAATATTATATAAATTGTTTGATATTTATGATTGGAATTTTCAATATAAGCGTATCTAATCTTAAGAACTAGTTCTATTTTAGCTGTAAGAAGATAGTTAAGTAAAATAGAATAAGCTAAGAGTCAATGGTCTAAAAATTTTAGAACAAGTTCAGAATTATAAAAATATTAATGCGTAAATGCTTGAAGTTGAAAGACTTTTTTTCAAAATGTTTACTTAGTGTAACAAATACACAATTCAATCGTTGTTATAGAGTGAAGGCCAGTGGTCCTTAAATAAACAATTTAGTTAGTGTAATAATAACACTATAAACATAATATAAATATATGAACAATCAAAAAATATTAAAAAAAGATATATTAATCATCGGAACTGGTATTGCCGGTTGTGTCGCTGCTTTGAAGCTGTCAGAAATGAAAAGTGTCAATGTTTTACTTGTTACAAAGGATGCTGATATAACTCAGGCATCAACCCTGTATGCTCAAGGAGGAATAATCGAGAGAGGTCCGAATGATTCAGCTGAAAAGTTAAAAAAAGATATTTTGGTAGCTGGGGATGGATTATGCAACGAAAAGGCGGTTGATATTTTGGCAAATGAAGGACCAGATTTAGTGCAAAAAATATTAATCGAAAATGTGCGTGTGCAGTTTAGCACCAAAAATGGAACGCTTGATTATACAAAAGAAGCAGCACATAGTAAAAATCGAATTTTGTATAAAAATGATCACTCGGGACAGGAGATTGAAACAAAATTAGTTGAAGTGATAAAGAAAAAGAAGAACATTGAAATATTAACGAATTGTACCTTAATTGACTTGTTAACATTGCCACATCATGCAATCGATAGAAGGAAAGTTTATGAAAATCAAAAGTGTGTGGGAGGATATTTGCTGGATAATGAAACTGGAAATGTCAAAACGGTAATTGCCAAAAAAATAATATTGGCAACTGGAGGAATTGGACAGGTATTTCTGCGGACTACAAATCCAAAAGTTATAACTGGTGATGGTTTAGCGGCAGCAAGTCGTGCGGGAGTGGATATTATAAATGCGGAATTTGTTCAGTTTCACCCGACTTCCCTTTTTCATCGAGATTTAGATAATTTTCTTATTTCAGAATCGGTTCGAGGAGAGGGTGCAGAATTGAAAAACGAGAAAGGAGAGCTCTTTATGAAAAAGTATGATAAACGAGGAAGTCTTGCTCCAAGAGATATTGTGGCCAGAGGTATCTATCAAGAAATTCTGATGGGTAGAAAAGAATTTGTATATCTTGATTTGAAATCTTATATGAGTAAGGAATATATCATTAATAGATTTCCATTAATTTATAAAACTTGTTTGGACTTGGGAATTGATATTACAAAAGAAATGATTCCAGTTGTGCCAACTGTTCATTATCATTGTGGAGGAATCAAGGTTGACGAGTTTGGAAAAAGTTCATTGGAAAATTTATACGCTCTTGGTGAAGTTTCTTGTACAGGTGTGCACGGTGCAAATCGTTTAGCAAGCAATTCACTACTTGAAGGTCTTGTCTGGGCGAATCAAGCCGCAGAAGATATTAAAGCAAATTTAAGCAATAGTAATCTCGTTGCAGAAGAAGATGTGAAGTCATGGGAATATATTGGAGAGAAAATAGCTGACTTAGCTTTAATCAAGCAAGACTGGATGAGCGTGAAATCGGTGATGTGGAATTATGTTGGAATTGTCAGATCTCAGGAGAGACTTGAAAGAGCGGTTTTGGACTTGAATTATCTCAAGCACAGAATTGAAAAGTTCTATCGTGATGTTCGTTTGAATAAGGACATATTAGAACTTCGTAGTGGCGTGCAATCTGCTCTTGTTGTTGCAGAAGCGGCAAAGAAAAATAGAGAGAGCAGTGGTTGTCATTATATAATAAATTAATTAACTAAACGTAAAGATATGATGGAATTATTTAGTGTTAGTAATGTTCTTTTTACTGTTTGGGGATATGAAATGAGCTACATCGAATTTTTTGGTACAATCTTTAGTCTTTGGTGTGTCTGGCTTGTTGCCAAAAATAATATTCTGACTTGGCCAGTTGGAATGGTAGGTATCGTTCTTTTCGGATTTCTGTTTTGGCAAATTCAACTCTATTCTGATTTTATTGAGCAAATATACTTTTTCTTTATGAGTATTTATGGTTGGTGGATGTGGAGCAGTATGAAAAAAACGAAGCAAAAAACTACTCAAACAAAGTTGAAAATTACTTTGAATTCAAAACAAAGCAATAAAATATATGTAGTGGTGATTGTTTTAGGAACAATCGTCATGGGATATTTTGTAGGACATATAGATTTATACTTCCCACAAATTTTCCCCGAGCAAGCATCATTTCCCTATCTCGATGCTTTCACCACGGTGATGAGTTTTGCGGCTACAATTTTAATGGCTAAGAAAAAGATCGAGTGTTGGTATTTATGGATATTGGTAGATGTAATTGGAGTCGGACTATATTTTGAGAAGGATGTGGTGTTTGTCTCATTTCTTTATCTAATATTCTTATTTATTGCTACAAAAGGGTACTTTATTTGGAGAAAGGAGTTGAAAAATTATGAAAAAAATAGGATTGATAATCGGGAAATTTATGCCAGCGCATAAAGGACATCTCAAGCTGATTGAGTTTGGACAAAGGCAGTGCGATGAATTAGTTGTCGCTGTTTGTTCAAGACCAGATGAACCGATTGAGGGAAAATTGCGATATCAGTGGATGAAGGAAATTCTTCAAGATAATAAGAAAATTAAAGTTGTCTGGGTTCGAAAAAATTTGCCGCAAGATTCAGAGCCATCTCGGCGAGCTTCAAAAATTTGGAGCAACTATCTTAAAAAGCGATTTGGAGAAATTAATATAATTTTTTCTTCTGAAATTTACGGAGACTATCTGGCAGAATATATGAACATTCAACATAAGCAATTTGATCTTGCGAGAAAGACAATTCCAATTTCAGCTACTGATATTCGTAATCACCCGTTTGAAAATTGGAAATATGTACCAAAAGTTGTGAAACCATATTTTGTGAAAAAAATATGCATCTATGGTTCAGAGTCAACAGGAAAATCGACACTTACAAAACAATTGGCGAAATATTATAAAACGGAATATGTTCCAGAGTTTGCGAGGGAATATATTGAAAATAGAAATAATAAATTTTGTTTTGATGATATGGAAAAAATTGGCAGAGGTCAATTGGCATTGGAAAAAAGAACGATAAAAAATGCAAATAAGTTTTTATTTTGTGATACAGATTCGATTACCACGGCAATTTATTCTCAGCATTATTTTGGCAAAGTACCGAGGTTGGTTGAGGAGTTGGCAAATGAGAAACGATTTGATTTATATCTTTTTACCGAAACAGATATTCCTTGGGTTGATGATCCACAAAGAGATTTAGGAAAAAGAAGAAAAGAATTCGACGAAATATTTCGAAGCAATCTCACTGAGCGGAATATTTCATATCAAGTTACTAGCGGCAAAGGAAGAGCAAGGCTGAATTTAGCAATTGAGATTATTGAGCGGTTCTTAAAAAAATAATAAAAATATATGAATAACTTAAATATAATTGAGAAAATAAATGAGCTGAGAAAAAAGCGGAACGCGGTGATTTTGGCTCACAACTATCAACTTCCGGAGGTGCAGGATATTGCAGATTTTGTAGGGGACTCTTTGGAGCTGGCACAACAAGCAGCTTTAAGAGAAGCAGAAGTAATTGTGTTATGTGGAGTGCGATTTATGGCAGAAACGGCGGCGATTACAAATCCAGAAAAAATAATTTTAATACCAGATATGACAGCGGGTTGTCCGATGGCAGAAATGATTGACGGGAAAAAAGTGCGAGAATTGAAAAAGAAATATCCCGAAGCGGCGGTTGTGTGTTATGTAAATTCAACCGTGGAAGTGAAAGCGGAAAGTCATATTTGTTGTACTTCGAGTAATGCGCAAAAAGTTGTTGAATCGCTCAAAGACTATAAACAAATAATTTTTGTGCCGGATAAATATTTGGGTCACTTTCTCTCGCTTTCATCTGACAAGGAATTTATCTTGACAAATGGATATTGTCCAACGCATTGCAAGATATCACCACGTTTGATTGATGAACTGAAAGAGAAAAATATCAATGCAGAAGTATTGGTTCACGGAGAGTGTACGCCAGCTGTCAAAGAAAAGGCAGATAAAATTCTCAGTACGGGAAAGATGTGTAGCTATGTCAAGAATTCTTCTAAAAAAGATTTTATCATTGGCACGGAAAGAGAAATTCTTCATAGAATAAGGAGAGAAAGTCCTGAGAAAAACTTTATTCAGGCAAGTCCCTTAGCGGTTTGTCCGAATATGAAAAAAAATAATCTAGAGAAGATTCTCAGCGTTCTTGAAAATATGGAAAATCGAATTGTAGTTAATCAAACGATTGGAGACAAGGCGAGAAAATGTATTGAGAGAATGCTTGAAATTAAATAATAAATATTTTGCATCTAGATAATTTATAACGTGAACTATAAGTTTGAATCTGAATTTTGAAAGTGAAAAACATTTTATTTTCACTTTCAGATCTGGATTTAAAAAAATTCAGTAATGTTCATTGAAAATAAGTTTAATCCAAATTTAAGAGGTGAAATTATGAAAAAATTAGGACTAGTAGTAGGAAGATTCCAACCGATGCACGATGGACATTGTTATCTGATAGAGAGAGCAATTGAAGAAAATGAAGAAGTTGTCATTTGTGTGGGTTCTGCTCAAGTAAAAAATCCATTTACAGTAAAAGAACGCGTCAAAATGGTCAAAGATTTTCTTGAAGCTTTTGATCTGGGAAACAAAAAGGTCAGAATCAAGGCTTTGAAAGATATCAAGTCAGAAAAAAGATGGCCGTCATATCTTAAAGGAAGATGTGAAATCACAGATGAAACCGAGAACACTTTCTATACCGGAGACGATAATCTTCCTGAAGAATATTTAAACGATATGAAAAAGCTTGGATTCAAGATTAAAGCTGTGGAAAGAAATCAATTTGAGTATAAAGGGCCAGATGGGAAAGTCTATATTTTTACTTGTGCTACTCAAATTAGGAATCTTCACAAAGAGCTTGAATTAGAAATCCAAAGGAGTTAATAAGGAGGGATTGATATGGTTGTGAGTCCGGAAGAACTTGAGGTTCTAACAGAAGAAGATGAAAAGGTAGTTAAAACTTTAGAAAACAAGATTGATAGTGATTTAAGAAAACAAAACTTCAGGGGATATAGTATCTCTGTCCGGATAGATAAGGCTGGAATCAATTTAAAAATTGAAGAGACAATAAAAAAAATGTATATTGGAGCTGGCTGGAAAGATGTGGTTTTTCACAGCGAGCAAATGGAGGGTGAATGGATTGAATTTATAAAATGAAAAAATATAATATTTGGACTGTCTTATAGAACAGACAGTCCGAAAATATTTTTCAATTCAGATATTAATTTAATAGAAGATTATTATCTGAACTGAAGATGTTCAGAGAGGTTCTTTGACAATTGAATATACAAGAGGTGAAGAAAATGAGATAGGAGTGTATATAATTTTTGTATAGTCTAATCAAAATCTAGAGAGGTGAATGAGAATGTATAAACTATATGACAGACAAAAAGATATCTTCGGAAAATTCGAAGAATCACTCGAAAAAAATATTGAAATTGTGATGAAACAGATTGTTGAGTTTATGAGAACTCAGCAAAGAAATGCGAAAAGACCAAAAGCAGTAGTTGGATTTTCAGGAGGAATTGATTCTTCTTTGACAGCAACCGTGCTGGTTAGAGCTCTCGGAAGAGAAAACGTGATAGGCGTGAAAATGCCATATCAAGGTGTTAGTTCAAATGCGAGTATCAAATACGCAAATCGCATAATTGACTTTCTGCAACTACCAGCAACAAATGTGTTTGAAATACCGATTACAGAAGCAGTAGATGCTACTTTAGTAGGACTTGCAAGCGCAGGTATTGTAGCCCTGCCACTTGATGTTGGTAATGTGATGGCCAGAGAAAGAATGAAAAATCTTTATCCGATTGCCAGAGTGTATAACGGAATGGTAGTTGACACCTGTAACAAGACAGAAGTGTTGCTTGGCTATTTTACTCGTTATGGTGATGGTGCCAGTGATTATAATCCGATGGGTGGAATATATAAAACTCAAGTCTGGCAATTAGCGCGATATTTGAAATTGCCTTCTGAAATCATTGTCAGGAAACCATCAGCTGAACTTAGCTTGGGACAGAACGATGAAGATGATTTGGGAATTTCTTATGCAGCAGTTGATTTGATGCTTTGGCTTGCCAATGAAAATAATGTTAAGCAACGAGAATTGACTGAAAAATATTTTTATCCGTCAGAAGTCGTGGAGATGATTCTGCAAAGGATTGAAGGTAATCGTTTTAAAAATGAATTGCCTCCCCTGCTGGGAATTAAATTGTAAACAAAGGTGATATAATCAAAATATGGTTGTAAAATAGACAATATAGACATTAGGATTGTATAGATCGAACCTAGAAACGAAAAAAGTTTTTAGGGGGAAATAGTATTTATTTTTAAGAGGTGAAACTATGAAAATTGGAATTGTTTATGATCTCGATAAAGAAGCAACACAAAAACTGGCGAGAGAAGTTTCAGATTGGCTGAAAGAAAGACAGCATGATGTTGTCGAAATTGGTCAAAATGATGTAATTTCGGAAGATTTTGAATTTATTGTCACTTTCGGTGGTGATGGATTAGTGCTTCATACTGCAAACAGAGTGGCTGACTGCAAGATACCATTGATTCGAGTTAATTTTGGTTTTGTTGGCTTTTTGACTAATATAAAGCCAGAAGCAGTATTTGAAAAACTGACTGAGATTCTTGATAATGATAACTATATCATTAAAAAGAGATCTAGAATCAATGTGGAGGTTAAAGATGAAAACGGAAAGGTTGTCCTTGAAAAAGATGCATTGAATGATATTGTTATTGAGAGAGTTGAGACAAGAGCAATTGCTTGTAAGGTTTTGGTAGATGGACAATGCAGTGAATATCGTGGCGATGGAATTATTTTCGCTACAAGAACAGGTTCAACTGCTTATGCAGAAAGTGCCGGCGGACCAACCTTGATTAATGATAGTCGGTTTATTCTGAGAGTTGTTTCACCAAGTAATAGAGAACAGTTGCCATATTTAATTCGGTCAGACAACACAGTTTTCAAATTGAAAAAAGTGTTTGGTCAGGCAAGATTGGTCATAGATGGAAATGAAGTTATGGTTTTAGCTTGCCATCATTTGGTAATTCAAAAGTCAGAGAAGGAAACACTATTCGTTGAAATCGGAGATGTTCAAAAGTTAAATAAAATAGGAAAATAAAATGAAAAGCAAGGTTATAAAATCAACAAATTTTTTTTCAGGAAGATTTCTCAAATTAGAAGAAATTGATTGGATTGATGGAGAAGGGAACAAGAGGAAATGGGAGGTAGTGAGAAGAACGACTGGAAATGAAATTGTATCAATCGTGGCAGTTACTGGTGAGAAAAATGTAATCTTAGTCAGTCAATTTCGTCCTTCGGTTGGAAAATATGTAATTGAATTTCCCGCTGGTCTTTGTGACCTGACAGGAGAAGCTGTCGTTGACTCGGCGAGAAGAGAGCTTCAAGAAGAAACTGGATATTTGGCAGAAAGTATGCAAAAACTTTTTGTTGGTACAATTTCTGTTGGACTCTCCTCTGAATATCTTACTGTATTTTTGGCACGCGACTTGAAATTTGTCGGGAAGAAAGACGGGAGAGAAGAAAGAGGAATAACGGTCTATGAAATTCCAATAGAGGAGGTTGAAAATTGGATAAATGAGAAAAAATCAGAAGGAATGATGTCTGATGTAAAAATCTTTGGGCATCTTAGTTATGTTGAAAAAATATTAAGGAAGTGATTAGAAATGACAGATATATGGAATTATGATGAGCAAGAAACCCGACTTGGTGATCCATTTATAGCTGATAAATATCACTTTACTCAAGCAAGAACGATTTGGGACTTGGGTTTTTCTGAAGTAAGAACGGTTCACGATGCCTTTGCCAGGAGAACTCCTTTTGGTAGCTATCTAGTGGTAAATGGTATTGAAAGAGTGATAAAGCATTTGCACAATTTCAGATTTACTGCGGAAGATATTGAGGCAGTGGGTTTGATTGATCCTCCTAGTATGGAGGCAAAATATGAAGGATATCTCGACTATCTGGCAAAACTTCGATTTAAAGGAGAGGTGTGGGCAATCCAAGAAGGAGACCTTGCATATCCTGAAGAACCGATTTTGCGAGTTGAGGGAAATTGGCTTGAAACCTGGATGGTTGAAAGTGCGATTCTCAAGGCAACTGACGATGCTTCTTTGATTGCAACTTATGCATCAAGAGCAAAAGAAGCAGCCGGAAATGTTCCAGTACTTGATTTTGGTCTACGAAGATCAAAGGGAGATGGAGCAAATGTAAGTTCTG
>JAGLID010000093.1 GCA_023143145.1 Minisyncoccota bacterium
GAGGCTTCGGGGTTTGAATTCACCAGTCAATTATTTTCGTTGACACAAACACGGACATCCGTTTCTGTAAATTAATGATAAAAATATTTAGTGTAGCATTTATTATATTATCAATATTTACATTCGCGTTATTTTTGAGGTTGTTAATTAATAAAAATTATAAACCTCACTAAATCAAGCTAAAAACCTAACAAGGAGACGAGAAGTTAAACTTCAATGAATCTCCTTTTTTTTATTGGAATTAAATATACATACACACTTTTGCTATTTTTTTAAAAATGCTATAATGAACTTAGATTTATTAAAACATTTTAGATTTTAATATAATAAATATTTATTTATGCCAGACAAAAAACAAAGGATTAAGAAAATTATAATTCTTTTGAACAAAAAATATAAAAACCCCAAGACAGCTTTGAATTATAAGACTCCGCATGAGCTTTTGGTTGCGACGATACTTTCGGCTCAATGTACCGATAAGAGAGTAAACACTGTAACTGAAGATCTTTTTAAGAAATACAAGAAAACAAAAGATTATGCCAGTGTAAGCAGTGAAGATTTTGAAAAAGATATTCGAACAACTGGATTTTTTAGAAATAAAGCAAAAAACATTGTTGAGTCTTCAAAAATAATCGTTGAAAAATTTCGTTCCAGGGTTCCTGACAGTATGGAGAAATTGATAACATTACCAGGAGTTGCAAGAAAAACTGCAAACGTTGTGCTTTCAGAAGTTTTTGGGAAGAATGAAGGAATCGCTGTTGATACTCATGTTACTAGATTATCACAGAGACTCGGCTTGTCCAAAAATTCAAATCCTGAAAAAATTGAGAAAGACTTGATGAAAATTACCGAAAAAAATAATTGGGGCAAAGTTTCCAATCTTTTGATCTCGCATGGCAGGACAATCTGCGCAGCCCGCAATCCAAAATGCCAGGCATGCATTTTGAACAAAGACTGCCCATCGGCCTTTGGTTTTGAAAATTGATTATTTATTTTGAATCATTAAATGCTGTTTTTCTATGTCAGATAATTAGTAAGAACATCTATAATTAAACCAACAGACAGAAAACACAATAAAATAAAAATATCTAATATATTAATCTTCAATGAAAAAGACACCTGAAACATATAATCTAAATATTTTTAGATGCAAACTTTGCTCAGAGGTAATTTTGGCGGAACATAAATCGTCAACTTGCCCTTTTTGTGGCGCGCATGATGATTATATGGTTCGCGCCCAAGATTGGAAAGATGAAAATTATATTAAAAATCTTTCATTAATCTCTAAGAAAAATCTTGAAAAAGCGCTGAAACTCGAACTTGAGAATGCAAAGTTTTACAAATGCGCAATGTCTCACACTCAAAACGCAAAACTTAAATCAATTTTTCAAAGTCTTGCAAAGACTGAGATGGAACATGTTTTTTTGATTTCAAAAATTCTGAAAAGACCCAAATCAGACACAAACATACAGGATATTTGTTTTCGCCTTGATGATGAAAATGTAAAAAACTCGCTTGAACTTGAAAAAATAGCAAAAAAAAATTTTATAAAAGTTTACAATCAAGCCACAGAACCACGAATTAAAGAAATATTTTTTGGATTATTAGAAGTGAAAGGAGATCATATAGAACTGCTTAAGGAAAGATTATAAACTGGTTCTAAAAAATATTAATTTTAAAAAAGAGTTTTTAGCTCTTTTTTTTATAATCCTTGATATAATTTTATATCCGTTATACAAATGAACACAAGAAGCAAGTCTTATTTTTTTAAAAAACAATTTTTCTTGTTTCTGCAAAACAAATAGTGAGAAAATAAAAAAAGAATTTGCTCATACAGACCTAATATACGCAGATAACTCCTTTGAATAAGATTAACAACACTAAAAGGGAGAGCAGGGCACAAATCCTCTCTTCCATATATTTTTGTCTTAAAACTTTACATCACTTCTTCTAAATAATCTAAGAAGCTAATAAACTACAACCTAAGATGTCAACATCTTACTTCACCCAAAACTTCTTCTTATCTTTCAAATCTTCTTCTTCCTTTTTTTCCTCAATAACCTTTTCGCTTTTTTTGATTTCTTCCGCTGAAAGTTTATTCAATTCTTGAACTCTTTTTTCAAGATATTTTTTTGTGTTTTTTTTCGGATCTTCAATAACTTCAGATAAAAGGACTTTGAGAATCGCGCCAATTTTTGGGCTTGGTTTAATATCTAAAATTTTAATAATATTCTGTCCGTTAACCTTGAGCATCTTAGCAGATATGGGATCCTTACTTACTTTTTCAATCAAATATTCAAGATGACGTAATTTATATGGTTTTGCTTTTGGCACTCCACTTCCAAGGCGGTCCGCGATACGAAGATCCATCAAATCTTTCAAATTTTCTTTACCTGTTCTCCTGATAAGCCGTCGAACGCCCGCCTCTGAAACTTCATCTACATTATAATAAAACATATGATTTTTAACGAGAAGCGAAACTTTTTCAACTGTCTTATTCGAAAATTTCAAACGCGTGAGTATTTTCTTTGCGAACTTTGCGCCTAAAAAATCATGATTATAAAAAGTACTATCTAGGCCTGCTCCTGCCTTTGTTTGTGGTTTGGCAATATCATGAAAAAGAGCCGCTAAACGAACCTCCAACTTCATACTTGGACAATGTTTCAAAGACAACGCACAATGCTCATAAATCGTATAAATATGATGTTTGTTTTGATCAACACCAATCCCCTTTTCAAGCTCAGGAACAATATAAGTCAGAAGACCAGAAATACGCAAAAGTTCAACCCCTTTATAGGCCCTGTCTGATAAAATTATTTTTTCAAACTCATCTCGAATTCGCTCATGCGATACAAATTTCAGCAATCCACTATTTTTTTGCATTGCCTTGAGGGTATTCTTCTCAATTTCAAAACCAAGTTGAGAAGAAAAACGAACTGCCCGAAGCATTCTGAGAGCATCTTCATTAAATCTTTTATCAACATTACCAACGGCCCTAATATTTTTATTTTTTAGATCTTGTTGTCCATCAAATAAATCAACAATTTCAAAACTATCACCTTCAAATTTTAACGCCATCGCATTAATTGTAAAATCACGACGAGCCAAATCCTCTTTCAGGTTCGGAGTAAATTTAACCTCATCTGGGTGTCTCCGATCACTATATCCTGCATCAATTCGATAAGTTGTAATTTCAATATTTTGTAAACTCTCATCTTCGACATCTTTGTTGACAACAGTGACAGTTCCAAATGTATTATTATAGAAACTTTTTGAAAAAATCTTCTGAATTTCTTCTGGTCTTGCATTTGTCGTGATGTCCCAGTCTTTCGGTTTTTTTCCAAGCAAAAAATCACGAACGCTTCCGCCAACAACAAAAGCCTCGAATCCATTTTCTTGAATTTTACTTAAGATAGTTTGTATTTCTTGTGGAATATTCATATATTCAGTTTAACATATGCTAGCTTACTGTAAATGATAAAATCAGGCATCAAAAAACCGCTTTGAAATTTCAAACCGGTACTTTGAGAATGGGTTGAATTATCGAATGATAATATATAACATTCATAAGTATAAGATGTGTGAGTTGGGAAAACTCTATTCTCTATTATTAAAGCTTAGAGTTTTCCCAACCAATCAACTACCTAAACTATCTAATTCAACCTTAATTACAGTTTATAGTATTATGAAAACTATGTCAAGGCTATCTACTATCTTGCATAATATGGCTTATATTAGTCATTGAATAGCTATATTTATATATATCTAAAAAGTTATCCACAGCTAAAGTTAATAAGTTCCTTCAACCTTTTGTTCTTTCTTGCATTAATATTAGACAATTACATATTCTAAGTTTTGATTCTTGCTTTTTATATGCTAGAATGCTAACATGTTAAGATATTAATGCTTTCGTCCTCGTAGTTCAACGGATAGAACAAGGGATTCCTAATCCCTAGATGTAGGTTCGATTCCTGCCGAGGACACAGATGCTAGTTGTATAATAATATGCTTAGTTCTAAATTCAAGTTCTTCTTCTTTCACGAACCTACGAATCCTTGCCAAGGATTTAAATAATAAAAAAATTATTTAACCAGAATGTTTGCCAAGCTAAAAAACGATGAAATCTCCATCGTTTTTTATTATTCAACTTTATTATTATATAATTATTTCGACGTTCCTCTTTCTAAAGTTTTATCAATCAAGAAAATATCTTCTTTTGACAATGAGGCCAGTGCAATATGAATTGGTTTTTTGAAACTAATTTTAATCCCCTCTTTCTTAGCAATCGCCAGTGCCAGCGCCCTATGATGTCCCTCAATACAGACAATTCGATTAATATCTTCACGAATAATACCAATTAAATCCGCATCAAATGATTGACTATCTATAATTGAAACTATTTTTTCATAATTTATAAATTGTTTCTGATTCCCTGATGAATTTACTAAATCAAAAAAAGAAGCAGAATTTTTTTTTGAAAATCGAGATTGCCACCCCGAGAAGGGACCTACCAGCATTTGAGGTATTTCTTTTAGCGGATTGCTAAACTCATATATATTCCAATTTCTATTTTGCAAATTAAGTTGTGTAGCGGTGTGATTTCTCCACGATTCCCAATTTGGCCATCCTTTGATTTTTGTCGCACAATAAATCCACTCAGGATTATCAGCTTCAGAATCCTTCCAACCTTGAAAAACATCCTGCCACGTCGTTTTTTTTATAAATTTCATTTTGAAACAATTAGTTTATACTATTTTATATTATCATTTAACCTCTTTTCAAAATAAGTAACAAATACTATGTTAACTATCCGTCCTAATTCTTTTCTTAATCTTCTTTCTTCTTTTGCTTTTATATTTTTTTGTTTTAACTGTGTTTGTATATTAAGTATTTCATAATCGTTATTTATATCATCTAACGTATCAGTGAGAATTTCTTTGATTTTAATATTATTTATTAATTCAAGTACCTGATCTTTATTAGTAACTATATTTTCATAAAATTTGTCTGCAATTAATCCAGAAATTACTTCAGTTAATTTGCCAATATTAAATTCTCCTAATTTATAAATACCCTTTTTATTAATCATTAGCTCTTTTTCTTTCAAAGCATCCATAATCTCGCCGTCTTTAATAATGTCCGATAATTTTTGTCTTTTAATTTTCGAATTTTTATATTCTTCCCAAATATTTACAGCCCCATTATAATAATCAAGATTAGAAGGCTTGGAACCTAAGGCATCCATTTTCCATAATTCAAGAAGTTTTTCAAAATTTTCATTCTCCATTAATTCAACTTTTTTTGATATTCTCAATTCATTTAAATTTTTCATATTTTTATCTTCTATGACTGAAAAGTTCTTATACAACATGTGTTTTTTAACCAACCATTGAACATCCTCTATAAATTTTTTGTCATAATTAAATCCTTTGACTCTTTCTCCATCTTCGTTTAATCCTTTTCCTTTATATTTTTTTGGTTCTGATTCTTCACCTAAAATTATTTTGATAATATCTTCTGCCTTATTTTCATGTAAACTAAATCGAATCCTATCTGTTCCATCTTTTTCTGGAGTTTCCTGAGTATCAGATTTGCCGACATCATGAAGAAGCGTTGCCCAAATAAGTTCCAAGGAGGCATTTTCTGGTAAATTTTTCAAGCACTCTTTTGTGTGTTCCCAAACATCCCCTTCTCGATGGAATTCTTTTGGCTGCTCAACTCCTTTCATTTTTACGATTTGAGGTATCATAAATTCTAACGCTCCTTCGTCTAGCATATCTTGTAAAATTTCAATTCTTCTGTTGCTTTTTAGAATCTTTTCAAATTCAGGTTTAATCCTTTGATTTAGTTCAAATTGCTTTTTGAATTCGTCTCTTTTTTCATCTTCTTTAAGCCACTGTCTCACTGCTTCCAGAGATCTTTCGTCTGACTTGAATCCCATTATTCCTTTGAATCTGAAAAATCTTAAGATTCTAATCTTATCTTGCTCAATTCTTTCGTCCGGATCGTCAATAAACCTAATTATATTATTTTCTATATCTTCAAATCCTCCGACGTAGTCAATAATTTTCTTTTCAACTGGATCATAGAAAATACCATTCATTGTAAAATCTCTACGCAAGGCGTCTTCACTCGCTGTTACATTCTTCGTTATTACAAAATCAGGATGTCTTCCATATACAGTTTTTTGATTTTTTTTCTTCTCATTTTCATTCTCTTTTACTTCAGAAGAATCGTCTTTATCATCTTTCTGTTTACTTTCAATCTTGAAAAATGCAATTTCATAATCTTCTCCTTCTGAGTTTATAAGAAATATTCCATCATTATTTGTGCATGTAAAATTATATTCTTCTTCTAAAATATTTTTGACATCTTCTTCTGTTGCAAAAGATAACTTATATTTATCGTCATCTTCAAATTCATTTTTAAGATTTTCGTAATCAGTTTCAAACTCTATCAAACGCTTAATGAAACCTTTATTTTCTATTCGCTTTATTCTTTCTGAATCTTTCTCGTCAAGATATACATCTTTCCGGAAAGTTGCTACCTCAAATATATATTCAGAATTTTCGTCTTTATATTTTATGTTTATAATTTTATTCTCTTTTGATTTTCCGACATAGAAACAAGAATAATTTGGAAGATCTGAAAAAGATTTTTCAATTTCTTCAGGCTGAGCTGATGTGCAAATATCTAAATCGTTTGGTTTTTTCTCTCTCAAGTAATCTCTTACAGCGCCACCAACAATGAAGGCTTCAATATTCTTT
>JAGLID010000094.1 GCA_023143145.1 Minisyncoccota bacterium
CTTCTTCTTTCTTTTTTTCATCATTCTCATTTTTGATTCCTTTTATAAGATTGATTATTTCGAAGGCTTTCTTCTGTTGTTCGTTTGGATCTTTAATTTCAAACTCAATAATCCTCGATTGATTTTCTTTTATTTTATTTATATTCAAATATTCTGATGTTTCAAACATTATTTTAGATAATTTATTATATCTTTATTATATATCAATATGAACAATCTTCACAATATATTTATATCTATTTTTGTCTATTTTCAAAATATAAGATAGAATGGATATGTAATAAATAACGAATTCATACAATGATAAAAAGACTTATAAATGGAAAGATTAATTCCATAACCTCTGCTGCGATAATCCTGGGAATTGCCTCGCTAGCCAGTAAATTTCTCGGTTTATATCGGGATCGAATCTTGGCAGGAAAATTTGGACTTGGAAATGAACTTGATATCTATTTTGCCTCCTTTCGAGTCCCTGACTTGATTTTTAATATCGTCGTGCTTGGTGCAATTTCCGCAGGATTTATTCCGGTTTTTGCCAAGCTAATTTCACAAAAAAAAGAGGAAGAAGCCTTTAAAACCGCAAATGCTGTCTTGAATTTGGTCATGATTGCATTGCTTTTTTTATGCCTTCTGGGAATTATATTTGCACCTACAATTGTGACTCTCCTAACACCAGGATTTTCACCTGAGAAAAAAGACCTCACGGTTGAGCTGACTCGCATTATGTTCTTCAGCCCTATCTTTCTTCTCTTGAGCAGTATTACAGGAGGAATTCTTCAATCATATAAAAGATTTTTTATCTATTCTCTTTCGCCAGTCATGTATAATATTGGAATTATAATTGGTGCTTTATATCTTACACCAATTTGGGGAATTCATGGTCTGGCCTGGGGAGTTGTTCTAGGTTCATTTTTTCATTTCGCTGTACAATTTCCAATCGTCAAAAGACTTGGATTTAGTTACAAGTTCATTCTCGATCTCAAAGACAGTGGCGCTCGAAAAATAATCAAGATGATGATTCCGAGAACCTTGACACTCGTCACCGTACAACTCAATCTAATTGTCATCACTATTATTGCTTCCACCCTCCAAGAAGGAAGTTTAAGTGCTTTCAATATTGCCAATAATTTACAAAGTTTTCCTCTAGGACTATTTGCCATTTCCTTTGCAATCGCTTCCTTCCCAACCCTTTCAGCTCTCAGTGAAAACAAAAAAGAATTTGCTAAAAGTCTGACTACGACCACTAAACAAATATTATTCTTCATCATTCCTGTCAGTATTTTACTTATCATCTTGCGTGCTCAAATTGTCCGAACAATTTTTGGAACTGGAGAAATCGGTTGGAATGAAACAACTATGCTTCTTGATGCCGTTGCCTTTTTCTCAATCAGCCTTTTTGCTCAAGGTGTCATTCCTCTTTTTTCTCGAGCTTTCTGGGCATTACACGATGCGAAAACTCCATTTATAACTTCACTGACTAGTGTCATTATTAATATCATTCTCGCTTTCTATCTTTCTGGTCAATACGGTTTTATTGGACTGATTGCAGCATTTTCAATTTCCTCTATCGTCAATGCCTTGCTTCTTTATTACTTGATTAACAAAAAAACAGACTTCATCTGTCACACTCGAATATACAAGCCACTTATAAAAATTTCTATTGCTGCTCTCATCGCTGGCTATTTCTCCTATAAAACTTTATATTTCATCGTGCAATTTTTGAACACCGAAACAGGAATCGGAATTTTCTTGCAAGGCCTGATTGCGGGAATCGCAGGACTTTCACTATACTGTATTTTGAGCTGGCTTATGAAAATTGAAGAATTTATAATTCTCAGAAATTCAATTCAGAGAAGACTATTTAAGACAAAAATTGAAACCACAGAGATTATTGAAGAGTAATGTATATTCTATAA
This sequence comes from Minisyncoccota bacterium, assembly GCA_023143145.1. Taxonomy (GTDB): domain Bacteria; phylum Patescibacteriota; class Minisyncoccia; order JAHIHE01; family JAGLIN01; genus JAGLLA01. Next base: position 1,917 of record JAGLID010000094.1, read on the forward strand.
ATGTCTATTTCATAACTCGTCGCTAAAAATTTCAATATTTACCCCCTCGCTCTTTATCAAAAAGAAAAATGCCTGTCCCGAGCGATAACCAAATGGATCTGGTAAAAGTTTCGTGCCACTCGGTTTAAGCTTTGTTAATAAAAATATATATTAGACTCACTGCGTAATTAATTCCTACTGCAATTTTCATATTTTGGTCAAATTACGCAGTGAGTCTGTTATTCGCGAAATAATTTCTACATAAAAAATGAGTTTCTTTTCGCTGGCTCCATACTCCGTGTGGAGTCTTTTGCGAAATTTCGTTTTTCTGAAACTCGTTAGTTCAATGTCTCTGATTTGAATTACTCATTTCTTTCCTAGTATAACATTATTCTATTTCAAATTATTCAAGACTCGAAGCTTTTTTCAATCCACAATTATTTAAAATTATAAACTAAAAAAAATTGAGAAAGAAGATAGTCCTTTCTCAACATCTTGTAATTTAGTGCATAGAGTTTTTTTCTTTTTTTTCTTAAAAAGAAAAATATATATTTGGTAATTCTCCTTCATCGTTATACTCAAATATCCAGCTATACATGGACATTGATCCAAATATAGAGAAGCTTTCCGCAATTACCACAATTCCAACAATTAACACAACAACGCTAGCTAAAGTTGAAAAAGTTTCAACTAAAAGCACAATTGCGCAAAGTAGTGGAATTCCGATAAAAATCGATAACAACGATACTAATAATAAAACACTGCTTCTTCTTTTATCGCTTATATGTTTTTTTAAGCTTGGTCTTATTAACGTTATTATGCGTTCGTCAAATTTTAACATATTATCCTCAATTCATCTCATTCTTTAAGTTTTTTGCTATTAAAATTTTCCAAAGTTTTTACTCTTCGGAGACAGAAATCTGAATAATGTTTTTGTCATTCAAATTTCCATCTCTGAAAAGTATTTCTTAAAAGAACTTGCCCTCCATTTTTCAACTGATAATCTTTATAATTATAAGCTGGAAAAAAGAGGACGAAGTTAAACCGAGCGCTGGTTCAACTTCGTCCGTGAATTTGTTGGGGAACAGAGAAAAAGATTCTATTTTTCCTCTGTATATATTTTTGGTCGAACGATCATAATTTCTGTTTTTAAGAAACCACAATTTTGACCTCTCCAAAGTTCAATGAGACCGATTCTTACTTTTGTCCCATTGACAGCCACAGTCTTCACCTGTCTTCCATCCAGTGAGATGGGGACAAGGACAACCTCAGTGCCAGTACTAACATTAAACAGCACTGTTCTTGCCTTTGTTCTGCTAATGTCTTCTATATTAACAGAGATATTGTCATATCTCGTCACAAGAGCTATCTCATTTGCGACAAGAGGGCTGTGACTTTCATACACAAATCCTTGTTTCACTACGGAAAAGTTATGGTTTTTATATGAATCATCATCCTCAACATTTACCCTTCGATCATCAGGAAGCTCTCCTGATGTGATACCGATACTTGCAATTAATATTACAAGCATTATAATTCCTGCTCTTATATTATTATGTTTCATTTCATTTTCCTCCCTTCAAGGTCTATTTCTGTGCTAATATTAACGGGAAACGTTTCCATCTCGCTCCAGACCGCCAAGTTAGTTGTTTTAGAAATCTTACAGGTTGAAATCTGAACTCTAAAAATATATTTCTGGAGTTCGCTCTTTAAAGTGTAAGAAATTAAGACAACCACCTCGGCAGTCTGCAGAGTTTAATTTTTCAAAGAACTTTATTATTTCCTCCTTTTTTCAACTGACAATCTTTGTGATTATAAGCTGGAAAAAGAGGACGAAAGTTGAACCGAGGACTGAGTTCTTTCGTCCATTGATCTCTAGAAAATCTTTAAAGAATTACACGGTGGCTTTTTGCTACCTTTTCTATAATCCCCACCGCATTCATGCGAATCCTAGAATCTGCATGATCCAAGAGGATAAGAGGAATCTTTAAAAATTCACTCCTATGATACGGCGCTTCCTCTCCCATTAATTCTATGAGTTTTTTTGAAAACACATAGAATTTTTCCCATATCGCTTTCTCTTCTTCTGTTTTTGTTGACAGAAATAGAAGATTTTTTGCAAGACCCCTTAGAACGAGAATAACACTATAAAAATCTTGTATCTCTTCAAGCTCAGAAACTCGTTTCCGAGCTTCTTTTAAATTTCCTTCCTTTGCTTCATCATTTACATTCATATATTTCACATCCTTTTAATTCTATAATGATAATCTATTCTTTCAATGTACATCTCTAAAAATATTCAGAGGTCAAGATGAATGATTTACTCTCTCATCTTGAACTAAGCATTGTATCATACAAAAAGTAATATGTCAATGGTTAAATATTAATGAAAGTCTGTTTTATTTTGCGAAAGCAGTTAATGACTATTAATAGCCATTAACTGATAAGTAATTGTTGTCAGAGACTGTTGACATTATGTGAGAATAGGAGTATACTAATAATAGAGAAAATTTCTACCCAGCTTTAACTGAGTAGAATCAATAATTAATAACACTAAAACCTATGCGTCAAATTCTCAAACAACTAAACTTCTCAGACAAAGAAACAGATGTTTACCTGGCGGCTTTGAAATTAGGAAAAGGATCAATTACTGAATTAGCCAGAAAAGCAAACATAAAAAGACCGACCGCTTATGTCGTTTTGGAAAGGTTGAAAGAAATGGGGTTGGTTTCTTTGAGTAAGAAAAAAGGGAAACAGATATTTATTACAGAAAACCCAGAGAAATTATTAAGAGTAACCGAAGAAGAAAAGGAAAAAATAATAGAAAAAGAAGAAAAAATAAAAGAGGCCTTGCCAAAATTTCAGGCGCTTACAAAAAAAGACACGACTGTGCCTTTAGTGAAATATTACGAAGGAAAAGAAGGGATTTGGAATATTGTTGAAGATCTTGTGGAATCAAAAGATGAAAGTTGGATCATTGCTACCGGCAAGATCTATGATGTTCTTGGACTAAAACGTTTTTTAAAAAATATCACTCAAAGACGAAGACAACTGGGAACTAAACTTTCTATTATTGCTGATCATCACCCGGGAAATATCAAAGGATACAAAGCAAATGAATATTTCAGAGAATATCGCTTTATGCCCGCAACAATTAACCTTAACTCTGCTGTTTATATTTATGACAATAAAGTCGCTCTAATTTTTTTCAAAGAACCATTAAGCGGTATCATCATTGAAAACGAAGAACTTTTTTCTGTTTTCAGATTTATGTTTAATTCTTTATGGAAGGAATTGGAGGGGAAGAATTTGCCAGAGGGAGAAATTAGGAAAAATATCTATAACAAACTATAAATATTTGACATAATTTGTCTGGCTTGTCAAAAGTTAAATATAGGTATAAATTTTATTGATTTAGAAATAAAAATAGAGCTCAATTTGAGTTTTTTTCAGTCTCAAACATATTGCTCTAATAATATTTATTTACATTTCAACATATGATCTGTTTTCAGCTTTCGCTGATTCAAGACCGATATTATTCATTATACTTTCAATTTTTTTTATCAAAATCCTTGTATCAATTGTTTTTGTATTAGTTCTAAACTCAAGAAATGTACCCAAAATTTCTTCAATCCCGTTTTTAATCCTAATGACATCATCCACTGTTATTACAAGAGATTCCAAAAGAAACATTGTCCTTGTTTTTTTTATCACCTTGATTTCTTCTCCATAAATATCAAGGAATGCATTCATATCATCTTCTGAAATTTCAAACTCGTATTTGTTTCTGATACTAAGCGAATCTTCTTTATTCTTTGGACCCTTATAAGTCCAAATTACCCGAAGATATTCTTCTCTTATCCTCATACTTTCGCCAGTTTCTCTAAGATTACGATCTCTTGGATTATAGTAAGTGTCTGTTTGTCTGACAGTCGCGAGCCTATCTCCGCCAAGCTTTAAAAGCTCATGTACCAATTCTGCTTGATTTAATGAAGATTTATATTTCAATTGAACCTCATACCTTCCAGAGTTATTGGCTTCAACTTCAGGATTATATTCGTTTTCAATTACTATATCAGCAAATTGCATCGTACTTAGCACCCACTGCCTATATTTCGGTTCAACAACATTAGCACAGTAGCTTAGAATATTCGCTGGTTTCATTTCTGTTCTTTCTGAATCACGAAAAATTCTTCTTAGCAACCATCCATGAAGGCCAACATCAAAGAAAACTTTGAAATCAGCAAGATCTCTTAGGTCATCTCTGAGAACAAAAAGTCCTTCAACTAATAGAATGTCAGGAGGAAATATTATTTCTTCTGATTCATAAAACGGTTCATCTCCAAAATCATATCTTTTTCTGAAAATATTTCTACCTTTTTCAAGTGCTTCTATGTCATTTCTAACAGTCTCAAAATCAATGTATTCAGGATCATCAAAACTAATCCCATTTTCTTTTGCATATTTTCCTCCAAAAGAATAGTCATCAACGGAAAGTAATTCTACACTATAACCGATTTTTCTTAGCTCATTCATATTTTTCTCAACTCCAATTGACTTTCCTGAAGCTGTTCCACCAGCAGAGAATACTTTCAGCATCCCATTTTTTGAATGTGTTTGTTTTTCAATGCCTTCTGTCAATACACTTAATCCTGTATTCAAATCATATCTGTTCATATATATCACCTCTATTTTATATCTTCTAGCTTGCAAAAAACCAAGTTCTTATTGCTATATCTTTCATCATCCGTTACATCAACACCAATCCAATTAGGTGGCACAAAGTTTTCAAGATCGCCTTCTTCTTTTTCTTCGATCTCCAGTGTAATATGCCCACTGAACTTGCCTTGAAACATATCCAATTCCATAAATATTGTTCTTTTTCCAGAAAGTTCGTAAGGAATTAAATACCTTCTCTTTTTTAACCTTTTTCCTTCGGTTAGCGTCCAAAACTTCTTAAAATCTTTCTCCGATAATTCAATTTCAATTTCAATTCTTTCTCCTTTTCTTCCCGTTTTCTTTTTTATAGCCAGAATATATTTTTCTCGCTCATTTTGAGTTTCAACCCTGACTCTCATCTCAGTGCTTAAATCATATTTATCACTGATATATCCCTGCTTAATTTCCACAAAATTACATTTAAATACTTTTTTTGGAACATTCTGCAGATCAACCAAATATTTATATTCCCTTTCTATCATAGTTATTCTCACCTCAAATTCAACTTACAAAATACCTCGTTTATTCTTAGAACTTATATGTTTCTTGTCATCCTGGGCCTATCAAAGGATATTATTCGCATAAACATAATGCTTCGACAAGCTCAGCATGACATTTATATGCATTATTTATCCAAACGCGTCCTAATTATACTATTGTTTAATGTGACTGCTATAATTTCATTTGCCCAAATATATAGTCTTTATTTAATTGTCAATGTGCTTTCCTTAAAGTTAGAACATCAATCTATATGTACATCCTAACTATTATTACTTTATTACGAAAAAATGTTATAGACAATAGAAGATGACTATATTGTGAAGAGATTTTATTATATAGTAGTAATATCTTTATTACTAGCCGGTATTTCAATATACATTGTTGTCAAGTTATGTTGACAATGTTTAAAAACGAAAGTATAATAGAAATATAATGAAATTGGAATGACAAACAAGCCGTAGCGTAGTTTGTTATTTATTGCAATATCATAACACACTTTACCGTGACTCGTGTGTCAATCCGAAGAACAAACAATTCGTTGATTTGCAATCTGTTAATCAATTATTTATCCCTATGCGTCAAATTCTCAAAAAATTAAACTTCTCCTCTAAAGAAACAGATATTTATCTGGCGGCTTTGAAATTGGGCAGTGCTTCAGTCACAGAGCTCGCCAAAAGATCAGGAATAAAAAGACCGACCACTTATGTAATCTTAGAAAAATTTAAAGAAATGGGACTTATTTCTCTTTCAAGAAAAAAAGGTATAAAGATTTTTATTACAGAAGATCCGGATAAACTGCTCAAATTGCTAGAAGAAGAAAGAGAATTGCTGTCAAATAAAGAAAAAGAATTGAAAAATTCCCTGCCAAAGCTAAAAGCGCTAAAAGAAAAAGACACGACTATGCCTATTATCAGGTATTACAAAGGAAAAGAAGGAATATGGAGCATTCTTGATGATATAATGAATTCACAACATGATTCAAGGATGATTACTTCGGGCAAAGCTTTTGATGTTCTCGGAAAAAAAAGAATAGAAAGAGATGTTCTTCAAAAGAGAAAACGGATTGGAACAAAATCATACATAATATCAGATCATGATCCTCATCAAATTGATACTTATAGAAAAAAAGAATTATTATTCCGCGAATTTCGGTTTTTGCCTGAAACCATTGACCTTAATTCATTAGTTTATATTTATGAAGATAAAATAGCTTTAATTTTTCTTAGAAATTCTCTTACTGGTATTATCATTGAAAACGAAGAATTATTCTTAGTTTTCAGATTTATGTTTGATTCTTTATGGAAAGAATTAAAAGGAAAGAATTTACCAGAATAAAAAGAAGAGAACAATGTTTAGTTCTCTCCAACAAAATTTTTCTTTTCTTCTAAATAACATAATAACATCAATAAAAGTTTCATCGCAAATATATCAATGCACTTCTTTATACGATGAGTCTTCCTTACACAACTTATCGACTGCTTCGATAATGAAAGGTGAAATTGCCATTTCACAAAGCTCATACCTTTTTAAATAGTATATATACTCTGGATATAATCTATCACGGTCAAGCTTTTCAAGCTCCTTTTTTATTTCTTCTATTCGAGCCTTATACTTGTTTAATTTTTCTTCACTTCCAGCCTCTCTTCCTAAATTTTTTATCTCATCAATTACAATATTTTTTTCTTTTTCCATCCTCCTACTTAATTTTTCGTCATAGCCATGTTTTTTCATTTTTTCGATTTCCTTTTCTATTTTACCAAGTTTCTCTACGGTTAAAATAGTCTCTTGACGCTCCACATCATATCTTCCATGCTCTAACTCCTTGCACTCTTCGAAAGAACAATGGGATATATAGGATATATCTAGACCTCCCTTGAACCCGACCTTCTTTTCAATTATTACCAATTTTTCCAACGACGAAATTATTTTTTTAACTCGCAATTCTTCTGTTCTCAGATTATTAATCTTTTCATCTATTTCCTTTACATCTTCTTTTGCTCCTTCCATCATCTTCCTATTCCATCTTCTGCTGGTAAACTCCTTCATTCTTTCTTCTTTTAATTTTTTAATTATTACTTCGACTGTCATATTATGATTTCCTTGCATCTCTTTAACCCTCCGCTCTCAATATTTCATACCAATCCATAAATTCAACAAGGCTAATTTGCATAACACAGGACTACCATAGCAAATTTCTATTCTCATTCCGTGATGGAAAATCGAACCATCGTCAATTTCTTTTATGTGAAGACCAAATAAAGCTCTCTCGAAAGATGTCGCCTCTAACAACCCTTTCAAAATTGCATCAACGACTTCTTGATAGAAATTATTTACAGCATTGCTAAATATATTACTATCAATCGAGAAATCACTTATTAATCTTTTTGCAAAAAAGGCGGCAATAGGTGCCGTATAATAAAGCGTTCCTTTCTCAAATTTATCAAGTGACAAATATTTCATGATAAATCTTTCCGCTTTTTCACATTCAGCTCGATCAATCTGCAAAATATAATACAAGCGCAAAATATTCAAAGAACTTGTCGGATCCCATTGATTATTTTTTTTATTGTCTGAAGAATATGAATCCTTTACCCAAACACCAACTCCATCTTCAGTTGCGTTACCGAGAAATAATGTCTTGAGAGATTCTAATTTCGAAATATTTAATCGGCCGTTCTTCACCAATAAATAAATTGCAAAACCGGTATCTTCCCAATCTGGTGGATAAAATCCGTTGAAGTGCCATAATCTTAAATCTTCTATTTTGTGTTTATAAGTTTTTTTCTCTATAAATTCCAAGGCCGCTTCAATATTTTTCCTCCATTTTTTTTCCCACTTTGGGTTAAGCTGAGCCAAATATACGGCTACCATAGTAATAGCTACCGTATCAACCCATTTTTCTGTACCTTCATCGTAATTCATCATTAATGTCGGAATCTCTCCAGAATCCAACTGCGTTTCGAATATATCATCTATTTCTTCCATTTTTTTTCACCTTCCATTTATTCAATTGTAAAGAACATTTTGTCTAGTAATCTTATACACAAAATGAATACTTGTCTATACTCAATAGATATGATAGAATGTATCTATATTTGATACAGCATATATTAGCTTATATTGACCATTTCTATCTATAGCTTTTGTTGTCATTATTTAATAACACTTTACATAAATGCTATGCTTAAAAGTCTCAAACAAATTGGTCTAAAAGAAAAGGAAATCAAAATATATCTTGCAATTCTCAAACTTGGCTCTGTTTCTGCTCAGAATATTGCTCACGAAACTGGCGTCAAAAGAACGACAGTTTATTTGGTTTTGGAAAGATTAAAGCAAATTGGATTGGTTGGAGAAATAATCCAAAAAAATAAGAAAATGTTTTTTGCCGAAAAACCAGACAAATTACTTAAAATTGCTCAGAAAAAGAAAAAGGAAATTGAAAAAGAAGAAGAACGAATCAAAGAATTTCTACCACAGCTGGAAAGAATTTTGAAAAATAAGACCGCAGACCCAAAAGAAGAAATCCGTCATTTTCAAGGGATTGAAGGAACTTGGAGTGTTATTGAAAATATGATGAAAACGAGGAAAGATATTTTCATAATATTTCCAGGAAAAGTTTATGAGCATCTTGGACTATCGCGAATTCTTTCTGACGTCACCAAAAAACGCCGTCAATCTAGAGGAACAAAGGCCTATATCATAACAGACTATCATCCCCAAAATAAAAAATTCTATCGTGAAGAAGACAGTGAATTTCGTGAAATCAGATTTATGCCGTCCATTGAAAATTTTGAATCAGGAATGATTCTTTTTGACGACAAAATCGCACTCATCTCTTTGAAAAAACCATATTCCTCAATTTTAATTAAGAATGAAACAATATTCACATTAGTAATGTTCATGTTCGATTCTCTTTTTAGAGAACTTGAAGGAAAGTATCTACCAAAATAGAATATAATATTTTAGTTTATAACTTTCAATATTATTAGATCCATGTGAAAAACATATTATTAAAGAAAATGTTGTCAAATTAATTAAAGTATTAAATAATCATATTCTAACTAATCCATTAAGAATTGAACGCTTTCTCTCAGAATTATATTTGACACTATTTTTTTTTCATCTATAATATCAATATATATTGATTAAGTTTAAATCCCATGGAACCAAATTGCTGTAAAAATAAATCGAAAAAAAACATAAAACAAGCGACGGAATTTCTAAAAATAATATCCGAAGAAAATCGCTTGAAAATTCTTTGTATTTTGCGTGACGGAGATAAATGCGTTTGTGAAATATGGCAATTGTTAAATTTATCACAGAATCTCACTTCACATCATTTAAAAGTCTTAAAAGATTTTAGTTTGATTTCATCAAAAAAAGAGGGTCTAAAAGTTTTTTATAAATTAAATAATGAGACATTGGCAAAACATACTGAATCATTAACTAAATTTTTAAAATTATAGTAACTAGCATCAAAATTATGAAAAATCAATCAATTCAAGTTTTGGGTTCTGGTTGCCCAACCTGCAAACAACTATTTGAAACGACTAAAAAAATTGCCAAAGAATTAAATATCGACACAGAAATTGAATATATCACCGATATTTCCAAAATGATTGAAATGGGCGTAATGTCCAGTCCTGTTTTAGCGATAAACGGAAATCCTGTCTTGACAGGAGGAGGACATTCAGATGATAAAATTAAAGAAAAATTATCCGAAACTTTATCTGACAACAAAGAAGAAAATGATGATAGTGATACTGACTACTGCAATTGTTCTTGCGATGGAAAATGTTAATTTGATAAATTATATTAATTATGGATATATTCAAACCTATCCAAATTTTTGCTGATGTTGCTACTTATAACTGGTTAGGCATAACAAATCATTATTGGGGCGATGCAATCAATTTTTTTATCTACGACGCAATAAAAATCGGTTTGCTTTTGATTGTGATAAATTATGTGATGGCCATTACTCGTTATTATTTTCCAGTAGAAAAAATAAGAAGCATCTTAACAAGTCGTAACTGGTATAGTTTTGATTATTTCTTAGCCGCTTTATTAGGAGTGATAACTCCTTTTTGTTCTTGTTCTTCAATCCCGTTATTCATTGGTTTTGTCGGTGCTGGGATTCCCTTGGGTGTTACATTTGCGTTTCTTATTGCTTCGCCACTAGTAAATGAAGCCTCTCTTTTTATTTTTCCCTCAATTTTCGGACTAGAAATGACATTAGCTTACAACAGTATTGGTATTGTTATTGCTATGCTGGCAGGTATGATTATTCAAAAACTAAAAATGGATAAAAATGTAAATCCTGATTTCTTAAAATTTAAAACTCAAAAAGAAGCTGTCAGAGACAATGGCGGACAGATAGTTCCGCTTAAAAAAAGATTGAAAATTTGGTGGAAGGATGGTATGCATATTTCAAAAAGCATATTTCCCTATGTCTTAATCGGAGTTGGGCTAGGCGCCTTGATACACGGATTTTTACCAAAAGATTTCGTTGAGGCATATTTATCAACAAAAGATTGGTGGGCAGTTCCAGTGGCAGTTATTCTAGGCTTGCCTCTTTATGCCAATTCTGTAAGCGTAATTCCTGTAGTTGAGGCTATGACAGGCAAAGGCATACCACTTGGCACATCTCTTGCTTTTATGACCGCTACCGTTACCCTATCAATCCCCGGACTTCTAATTCTTAAAAAAGCTATGAGCTGGAAACTACTATCTGCTTTTATAATTATTACATCGATAGGAATTATGATTATTGGATATTTCTTTAATTATTTTATTTTTTAGATAAAAAATGAACTGCGTTAAGTATTCCATAAATTTAAAAAACGACTTAATATAAGGATAAATAAATTTAATATAAAAAAATGCCAAACGAACAAAAAATATCTAACGGGGTAAACAAAAAAATTATCATCGGAATTATCACTTTGATTCTTTTGGGAATGGTTATGATAATAGCAAAAAATAACAACCAACAGCCAAATTTAAATGTCACTAATAAAACCGCGAACAAAACTCAAGAACAAAATGCAAAAAAGCCTGCAGATAAATTAGAAGTATTGCTTTTTTACTCTACACAGCGTTGTATCTCCTGCATTACTATCGGCAAATTCGCCAGTGAAACAATTAATGAATATTTTCAATCGGAATTGAGAGACGGAAAAATTAAATTTCGAGAAATTAATATTGACTTGCCTGAAAATAAAGATTTAGCACATAAATTTCAAGCTAGCGGTTCGTCTTTATTTATTAATGCCATCACCGACGGAAAAGATAGTATTAACCAAGACACAAATGTTTGGCGTTTGATATCAAATGAAAATCAATTTAAGAATTATTTGAAAGATAAGTTAAATAACCTTTTAGGAAAATAAATATGTTGGATTTAATTAACACGCTAATAGATAATTACAATATTCCACTTTTAACCGCTTTTTTACTGGGAATTTTAACTTCAATTAGTCCGTGTCCCTTGGCTACAAATATTACAGCGATTGCTTACATTTCAAAAGAGATTAAAACCGTTAAAAATACATTGTTGAATGGTTTATTTTATACTATAGGCCGTGGCATCAGCTATACAATTTTAGCAACTTTGATATATTTTGGACTGTCTTCATTCCAAATTTCTAGTATTTTTCAGGGATGGGGCGATAAAGTTTTAGGACCCATTTTAATCGTAATCGGGTTAATAATGTTTGGGATTATAAAAATAAATTTTGGAGCTAAAAATAAAACAATAGAAAAACTTAAAGAATGGCTGGCTTCAAAGGGATACATCGGCTCTTTACTTTTAGGTGTTTTGTTCGCTTTAGCTTTTTGTCCTTATAGCGGAGTTTTATTTTTCGGCGTTTTGATTCCTTTGGTTTTAAAATCACCTGAAAGTTTATTGCTTCCGCCAGTATTCGCTCTTGGCACTGGCCTACCAGTAATAGTGTTTTCATTTCTAATCGCTTTTAGTATTCAAAAAGTTAGCCGAGCTTTTCAAATTGTACAAAAAGTTGAAAAAATAATGCGCTACGCCGTCGCCTCAATATTCCTAATCTCCGGAGTATATTATCTACAGTATTTGATAAAATTATAATTAAAGCAAAATTTACGGATTGTAGGCTGATTCAATGAGTGTTCTATTTTTACGGGATGAAGAAAAATAACGTACTTATCATTAAGTAAATGTTTATGGAAAAACTTGAAAAATTGCTTAAAAAATGCGATTGATTGCTGTATTAAATGAGCTAAAAACGCTAGTGCCAATCTCTCTCGTTGTTTTTGAAGCCTGAGATTACTTCACCCTAAATACAGAGCTCGTAATGACAAAAAAGACAGTACTATAAACCCAAAACTGATCCACTTAGAGGAAAATTCTTTAACAATAAATTACTCTAAATTGAAAATTACCCTTAACTACTCTATCTTTTTCAGCAATTTTTGGTAATAAAAAAAGGGGGCAAATTTACCCACCTAGGTTACGAGTGAAATTTTAATTACCCTTGAGTCATAGTAGCGTGTCTCACCCTTGATATAAAAAATCAAGTCCCGTCCTTTGTATACAGTACAAGTTATCCTTCTGGTATCTCCTACACAAGGCTCAAATTTTATTCCGAGCTTTCCTCCCTCGACTTTATCAACGACCCAAACATCAAAGTCAAACCCATCAGGCAAATTAACTTTGATTTCGACGCTTTCTGTATTTTTTGATACAGGCACGCTTCTAATAATATTTACTTTTGCCGAAAATTCTTTATTCAATCTTTCCCTGTCTAGCTCTATCTTTGCCCTTATTATTTTGTTTTTTTTCCGATCTCTCATTTCAATCAAAAATAAGATTGAAATGACAACAACTATGAACGCTACAATAACGCCTTTCCAAAATACTTCTTCGCTTATAATAATGATTCCTCCTGTTATACAATATTTTCAAAAACAGTTTACACTGTCTTTTATTAAATTCATCTTAAACCAGATTTCATAATCTGTCAATAATTACAATAATAAAGTATAGTCGCTTTTGCGTCAGAGTCGAATAAATGTGGCGGAAGGGGCGAGATTCGAACTCGCGGTCCCATTGCTGGGACACTGCTTTTCGAGAGCAGCACTTTCAACCACTCAGTCACCCTTCCGAACCTTTTAAGTCTACCATAAAAATATAATTTGGGAAGACTGCGACCAAATCTCAATTTTATCATAATATCAAAAAACACCTATGCCGTAGATGTTTTTTTATTATAATTTTATCTTAATCAGTACCTTCTTCTTCATCTAGAATATCTTTTTACTCTAGATTAATAATCTCAATATTTTCTTCAATTGTATTTTCAATATTTTATTCACTGTTAGTAACACTTTCTTTTCAAATTGTATTTTCAATGCTTTTGAAATACAGTGCTAACACTATAGCCCCAAGCAATAAAATAGCCCCCACAATTGGTAAAATTTTACTCTTATTCATATTTATTAAAAAAATTATTAATATTATCTAAAATCCTTTATTTTTTCAAATATTTTATTCACTTTCTCAACAGCTTTCTTTTCATCAATTCCTAATATTATTCTATTTTCCATTACAATTTTTCCATTGATAATTGAATCTGTCACATCAGAACCATCGGTATTATATACTAAGGTAGAATAAATATCATATGAAGGCATAAGACCCATCTTTCGAAAATCGACAAATATAACATCCGCTTTTTTTCCTTTTTCGATAGAACCAATTTCATTTCCAAGACCTAATGATTTCGCACCTTCAACTGTAGCCATTCTGACTATCTTTTCGGGACTTATTCCGCTTTCACTTTCACAAAATTCTTTTTCACTCATGCACTCATTACTCATAAAAGCAATAAAATTTATGTGATCAAATATATCAAGGCTATTGCCACTTCCAACTCCATCCGTTCCAATTCCAACTATAAATCCTTTTTCGAGCATTGTTTTTACTGGTGCCGTATAACCCAATAGCTTCATATTACTCTTTGGATTAAAAGATATTCCGACATTTTTATATTCAGATAAATAGTTAATTTCATCCTCTGTAAAATTTATGGCATGAGCAAAAACAATTTTATTACCAAGAAGTCCTGTATCAGAAAGCATTTTTATTGAAGTTTTGTCATATTCATCAATAAAAGCCTTTCTTTCTTTCCAATCCTCTGCTATATGAATATGAACAATCAAATTATTTTCATCTGCAATTCTCTTAACTTCCTTGAGCTGTTCCTCTGAATAATTAATAAGAGGATTCGGAGCAATAGAAAAATTAATTGTAGAAATATTTTCATATTTTGACAAATATTCATCTTTTATTTTCACTCCGCCATTTTCAAAATTAAAAGGAACATCAACGACAGCCCTTATCCCTATATTTTCAACAGACTTTGCAATGCTCTCTTCGAAAAAATACATATCATTAAAAGTTGTTGTTCCAGATTTAATCATTTCAATCTCACCGAAAAGAGAGCTCCAATATACGTCTTCCGCTGTAACGACTTCTTCATATTTATTGATACTTACAAGCCACTCGTTAAATTTTGATTTATCATCAATTCCTCGAAAAGGAGCCATCGCAACATGAGTATGAGTATTAATCAAACCAGGCATAACAACTTTCCCTCTTGCATCAATTATTTTTTTTGACTTATAATCACTTTTCCCTTCCCCAATTCCAACGATGTTTTCTCCCTTAATTGCAATCCAACCATTATAAACTATTTCCGAGCTATCATTTAGAGTTAAAATTGTTGCATTCTTAATTAATATATCGGAGTTATAATCCTTACCTAAAATATAATATTTAAAACAACAAAATCCAAAAACCGCTACAACTAATAGCACTAGAACTATAATTTTATTATAAAGTGCTTTTTTTATCATTTTAATAAATGAAATATCTTAGAAATTAAGCCGTCATAGAAAAACAAATTTCTAATTTACTCTTACCAAATCAACCATTGTTGAATTGTTATCCATAGATGTTGTAATAACAAGAATGTTGTTATGAATAAAATAATTTAAAGCAGCGTCTTTATCTTCTAAATGAGCATAATTAATCTCTACTCCGTTTAAATCGACTGCAACAAATGGTTTGTATAAATAATTTCCGGCTGCGTCGTCTATAAACAAATTCCTAAATACCGCAATCATTTTCGTACTATTCGTTCCATCAGCTTCCCACCTTTTCATAACATTGTACATCAAACCATCTTCCTTCGTTTCAATAGCCAAGCCATATCGTATAGTCCCTTTTTTAGTTTCAAACACAAATATATTATAACTTCCTGTAATTTCTTCAAAAAATCCATCACTAAAGACACTTTCATCTTTCTTAAGTATAATATTCAATGTATCTTGCAAAGTTAACGCGTTATTATTCTTATCACTATCAACTATTTTAAGTTTTATAACCTTTATACCTTCATTAAATTTTATTTCATCATCATTATTTGGATTATATAATCCAACAAGACTATTTTTCTCTCTGATTATTTCCTCAATTCCCACGAATCTATCTATACCATATTCAACAACACCAACCACAGGTGGCTCGATGATAGGATCAATCTTTAATCTAGGTATATAATTAAACCATACCGCCGCCCCGATTAAAAAAATAAAAATCAATCCCATCGGTATAATCTTCTTCCATGGCAATACAGAAAATTTTATATTATATTTTTGTATTATTCCTCTCTTCAATTTTATATATTCTTCATCTTTTGAAAGAACACTGGCTCGCTCATTTGTAATCCGTTCAGACTCTTTCAACGACCTGATGTCATCATTATCATTTTTTTGTTTGACAGTTTTCGAAACAGAACTATACATCTCTTGTTTTCCGTGTATCAATCTTTCACTCGGAGATACATAATTTTCATTATAGCTATTCAGCAATCCCTTTTTGACAAACTTAGGATCTTTTTCCTTTTTCTCATCCCTTTTAACTTTCAGTAATCCAGAACTTAATACATTTATTTCGTCATTTTTTTTACTTTCTGCGGTAGCTTTTTTCTTAACACCATCAATTTTGTCAATTTTATTCTCACTTGTTTTAACATCTATTTTTTTTGTAAAATCTTTCCATTGAAATTTTTTGTGATTTTCTTTTTTATCCACAACTTCCTCTTTGTCTAAAACATTCTTTTCAGAAGAGATAGAAGCAATTACTTGCTTTGTGTTATTAAAATTAGATTGTGGAACTTGATTAATGTCCTGAGGATCGTTAGTTATCTCCTCTTTGTTGGATTGAACAATATCTTTAACAGTTTCTACAGATACTACGGGAATAGGCTTCGTCTTTTCAGAAATTATTTCAGTTTTATCCGAAATATTACTGCGACTATTTTCTTTTACAACTGCTTGCTCATTTTTTTTATCGCCTGTCGTAGAATTGTCTTTTGAGACAATAGATGGTTTTGATATTCTACTAATTAAAGTTTTCAGCTCATCCTTGTCAATATCTTTACCATTTGTTTCTTTATTATTCTGATCTTCAATAATCTTCCTTAATGAAGCATCCTTATCATTTTCTATATTTGTATTTTGAGAGGAAATAATCGGTTTTTTATCAATGATAACTTGAGATTCATCTTTGATATCTTTATCATTTTCACTGTTTGCAATTTCAATAAGTTTAGCAAGTTGGTTATCTTGAGTATTATGCAACTTATCATTACTTTGAATAACCGACGGATTCGAAATAACTGGATTTTTTTTGTCGTCATTATTTTTATACGATGTATTTACCACCTTATTTTCAGAAACGACACTTTCAATAACAGGAGAACTATGTTTTTCAGCTTGCCTATTTGCTGTACTATTTTTTATGTTCTCGTCTAGTTTTCTTTCATTTTTTAGCTCTTCGAACTTTTCATTAGGAACCTTATTATCAGCTTCACTAAGGTCATCTTGCATTGTTCGAATTTTTGAACTATTAACCATAAATGTTTTTATTAAATTATATGAAGTTATATATCATTATTAAATTTATGATACTCAATAATCTTTATTTACTAAAAACAACTAACAATCATACTTTAGAGCACATAAGCATAAACATCTCACATACAATTGAATATAGTGTTACTATTCTCTAAATATTTAATCGCACTACTTCATTACTGTAAAAAATTTCTTCTGACATTCTACGAACTATCTGAACAGTCAATCCTTAAAAAATATATATTCCAGCTTGAAAATATAATCTTTTGTATAATTTTCCTAGTCAAGTTTTAAGGACTTAAAATCCTCATTAAAACCACCTGGTATCTGCAATATATATCTATATAAAAAGACTAAACGTCAGCTATTGAACGCCTAACATCAAAAGAACCTTTTGAAAGAATAATTATAAACCTTTGTGAGTTAAATTAATCCTTCCTTGAGAATCAATTTCTTTCACCTTGACTTTGATAGCATCTCCAACTTTAACAACATCTCCAACTTTTTCAACGCGTCCTTCAGCGAGTTCTGAGATATGAACCAAACCATCTTTTCCTGGAAGAAGTTCAACAAATGCACCAAAATCCATGATTTTAACTACTTTTCCTTGAAATATTTCTCCAACAACAATTTCTCTAGTTAGATTTTTAATCCATTCTTCAGCTTTTTTAGCACCCTCGGCATTCTTTCCCGTTATCAAGACAAGACCATCGTCTTCAATATCAATTGCCACATCAGTTGCGACAATAATTTCATTAATAATTTTTCCGCCTGGGCCGATTACGTCTCTAATCTTATCTGGATTAATTAGAAGAGTGGTAATTCTTGGAGCATATTGAGATAAATCTTCTCGAGACTTATCAATCGAATTATTCATAATACTAATGATGTACATTCTTGCTTTTCGGGCAGCAACCAAAGTTTCTTCAATAATAGCAACCGTAATACCTTCCAATTTTACATCCATCTGCATAGCATTAATTCCAATCTCAGTTCCCGCAATTTTAAAATCCATATCACCATAGTGATCTTCTGGACCTTGAATATCAGTTAATACTTTATATTCTCTATTCTTTCCTGTAATTAATCCCATCGCAATTCCAGCTACAGGCCTGGCAATTGGCACACCAGCGTCCATTAATGATAATGAACTTCCACAAACACTCGCCATTGAACTCGATCCATTTGAGGAAAGAATCTCAGATACAAGTCTGATCGTATATGGAAAACTTTCTTTATCAGGAATCATTGCGCAGAGAGCTTTTTCAGCTAAAGCGCCATGACCAATTTCTCTTCGGCCAGGTCCTCGATTCGGAGCAACTTCTCCCACGGAGTAAGCAGGGAACGAATAATGATGCATGAATCTTTTTGTACCATTCTCCTCCATCCCGTCAAGAGTTTGTTCATCCCCAGGAGCTCCCAATGTTGCCACTGTCAAAGCTTGTGTTGCTCCACGATTGAATAGTCCTGAACCATGAGTTCTGGGCAAAAGTCCAACTTCGCTACTAATCGCTCTCACTTCATCCATTTTTCTGCCATCAGGTCTTTTTCCATCTTCAAGAATACTTTTATGCATCAAAGCGTCTGTTTCTTCTTCTTCAATAATTCGAGCAACTGACATTATTTCTTCACCAAATTTTTCAACCACAAAATCTTTTAACTCTTTGTTAAATTTTTCCCTTTTCATTCCTATCTCAGCTTTAGGAGTATTGAAATTTAAATCATATGCCTTTGTAGAAATAAATTGTCGAATCGCTTCTTCAGTCTCTTTATCAGCTTGTACAAGCTTGACTTCTTTCTTTGTTTTTCCAATTTGTGAAACAATCTCAATTTGAAAATCTGTTAAATCTTTAATATATTGTTCCGCAAATTTAAAAGCTTCAATAATGTCTGCTTCAAGAGCTTCTTTTGCTCCAGCTTCAACCATATTTATTTTATCAGCTTTCCCAGCCACAATTATTTCAAATTTACTTTTATCTCTTTGGTCATATGTTGGATTTGCAATAATTGTTCCATCCACTTTCGCAACTCGCACAACTCCTACTGGACCATTCCAAGGAATATCAGAAATTGCCAGTGCCATAGATGCTCCGATAATAGCACAAAAATCAGCATCATTTTCTTGATCTACTGAAAGGATTGTTATAACCACTTGAATGTCATTCCGAATTCGACCGTTAAAAAGCGGTCTTAATATTCGGTCAACCATTCTCCCCGAAAGAACTGCTTCATCGGTTGGTCTTCCTTCTCTTTTCATAAATCGACTTCCTTTGATCTTTCCAGCCGCATAAAGTCTCTCTTCGTAATCCACCATCAAAGGGAAATAATTAATCCCCTCTCTTTGTCTATCACTCATTACCGCAGTTGCCAAAAGCAATGTGTCTCCATATTGTACTGTTACCGCACCATTTGTTTGTCCTGCAAGCTTGCCAGTTTCAATGATTAATTCTCGTCCAGCAATCTCTTTTTTAAATGTTTTCATTTCCATTTTCGTTTTCCTTTAACTTGCTGAACTGCAAACTCTAGACGATATTGTTTTTAGAAAAACAATATTATAATCTAACTGTTCAAAGCCCAGCAAATTGATTAATTTTTTAAT
>JAGLID010000095.1 GCA_023143145.1 Minisyncoccota bacterium
GGAAAAGATTACAATCAAACTTATTCTTCTCAACCGATGCTGTTCGATGATATAGTGTGAGAAATCTCACTGATACCCCGTCAGCTTGCTGCGGGGTAATTCATTGGTAAAAAATATATCGCATATTTAAAAAACTAATCTGGAATTTAAACAAGATACAATTGGAGATATTTTAACTAGCGAGCACGAGATGGTTTTATATGGTACCGAAAGCTATGGCGATTATTTTATAAATGCGTTGGAATTTAAAAATACACAAAATTGCAGAGAAGATAAGAAAATATCCAAAGTTCGTATGTTGTCGAAGTGTTGTAGCATAGGTCGGGAAGCAGTGTGATATAGATTGGAGTTGGAGTGATATGTGCTAAAAACCTAATTTAATCTAAATGGCTTTTAATCCGCATCTTGAAGTTGTTCTTGCCGCTATCATTTGGGGCTCAACAGGAGCTTTTGTAAAATATCTAGACCTTCCTCCTACCACAATGTCCTTTTTCCGCTTAGCGATTCCGAGCATAATCTTATTTTTCTTTCTGTCTACAAAAAAGGTTTTTCTATTCAAAGGCAATAATAAACTAATTTTATTTGCCTCATCTTTGAATGTCGTTAGAATGTTCCTTTATTTCACAGGATTTTCCCTTGCATCTATCGCGAATGCGGTAATAATCTGGTTTACTTTTCCTATCTTTGTCTTATTGATTGAAATAACAATACTAAAAGAAAAAATATCAAAAAGACAGTCACTCCTCATTTTAATAGCATTTTTAGGAATTATTTTTATGTATATAGATAAGAATTTAAGTTTTTCCAGTAACGACTTCATTGGAATGAGCGCAATGTTATTCGCATCAATGATGAACGCAATTCTGATAATTATATATAAAAAGGTTTCTAATAAATATTCAAAGGCAGAACTCATTTTTTATCAAAATATCATTGGAGCTTTTATATTTTTACCCTTTATATTTTTTATGACGCCACTTCCGAGTATTTCTCAAATAGGAGTAGCCACAATCTATGCGATATTAATCGGTGTTGTGGGATTTGGACTTTTTTTCTCAGCGCTAAAGAGAATAAAAGCTTCTGTTGCTTCATATCTATCATATATTGAAGTTTTAAGCGCAATTACCATAGCAATCATACTATTCAATGAAAATTTAACATGGAATATTATTATTGGTGGAATTCTAATTATTGTATCCGCTGCACTGCTTGAAACAAAGAAAGATAATCAAAATGTGAAAACATCTACAAAAGAAGAGCTTGGTTCCTATATCTAAAATAAAATTTATTATTTTAAATTCTGATTTTAAATATTTTCATTTAACTTTTAAATTTTAATTCACATCTATGACAAATGAAGAACAAATTTTGGAAATTTTGAAACAAAATCAAGAAATTCTACAAAAAACACACAGATCTGCAGAAAAGACAAGAAAATATATTCTTTATAATGCAATTTTTACGGTTGTGGTATTTATGTTGCCATTAATTGGTCTTGTAATCGCGATTCCAATATTTATGGAAACCTATGTTAGTTCTCTAGATGGCCTGATTTAAAAATATAGTAACTTTGTGGTGCTGAATTTGTATAAAACTATAAACTTTTTGATAGAACGGAGGTAATCCGTCCTTTAAGATGTAAATTAACATAATATATAATTTATTATAGAATTTTCTATTTACTCTTTTATGTTTAGGTTTGATTTCAATTACTTCACAAAATGAAATTTATATATTATAATAAAGAAACATGATTTATTAAATAATCTAAGAATTTACAGAACTATGAAGAAAAAAATTAATACTAAAATTAACACGAAAAAAACCTTAAAAAAAGAACTTTTCAAGAATATATTGACAATGGTAGTGCTGTTTGTAGCACTTTCAATCCTTTTTTCATTAAACGATACTACGGAACAAGAGCCAAAAGAAATTTCAATGAGTCAGCTTGCTAGGCAAGTTGAAGAAGGACAAATAAAAGAGATTAGTGTCAAAGAAGATAAAATCGAAGTGACTCTGAATGATGAAGCTGGCACAAAAGAGACTCTTTTAAAGACGGGTCTTTCTTCACTGGAAGACGAGTTGATTAATGTTCATAAAATTGATCAGGAGAAGGTTGATCAGGCAAATATAATGACAAAAGGCAGGACTGGAACGGAAACTTTCTTTTTGTCTTATGGTCCAACTCTTTTGACGCTTCTTTTTCTGGGAGTGTTACTTTGGATGATGTTGGGCAAGGCTCAAAAACAAAATGGGCAAGCAATGTCATTTGGAAAGTCAACAGCGAAATTTATGAAACCTGGTGATAAAAAGACGACTTTTAAAGATGTTGCAGGAATCAAAGAGGCAAAAGAGGAATTACTCGAGATTGTTGATTTTTTGAAGAATCCGAAGAAATTTTTAGATTTAGGTGCTAGAATTCCAAGAGGTGTTTTGCTTTTAGGTGCTCCAGGTACAGGAAAAACATTATTGGCTAAAGCCGTTGCCGGAGAAGCAGATGTGCCATTTTTCAATATCTCGGGATCTGAGTTTGTGGAAATGTTTGTGGGAGTTGGAGCGTCTCGAGTTCGTGACCTTTTCAAAAATGCGCAGAAACATGCCCCAAGTATTTTATTTATTGATGAAATCGATGCAGTTGGACGACACCGTGGTGCAGGTCTTGGTGGCGGACACGACGAAAGAGAACAAACTTTAAATCAAATTCTAGTAGAAATGGATGGATTCAATACTGAAACAAATGTAATTGTGATGGCTGCCACAAATAGACCAGATGTTCTTGATCCCGCCTTGCTTCGTCCTGGACGTTTTGATAGAAGAGTTACGCTTGATCTTCCAGATATTAATGATCGAGAAGAAATATTGCGAGTACATGCCAAAAATAAGCCATTAGATAAAGATATAGATCTTCGGAAAATTGCCGAAAGAACCCCGGGTTTTTCTGGTGCAGAATTATTTAATCTTCTTAATGAAGCGGCGATTTTAACGGCGCGAGAAGATAAAAAAATAATTAGTGAAGTAGCTATCTTGGATTCAATTGAAAAAGTAATGATGGGACCGGAAAAGAAAAGTAATCTTCTTTTGAAAAATGAAAAAGAAATTACAGCTTATCACGAAGCGGGGCATGCCTTGCTTGGACATATCTTGCCGAAAACAGATCCAATTCACAAAGTTTCAATTGTTTCTCGAGGCAGAGCTGCGGGATATACTTTGAATCTGCCAGAAGAAGATCGTCATTTTCACACGAAATCTGAATTTTTGGATAATTTGGTGATGCTTTTGGGTGGTTATACAGCTGAGCAAATTGTATTCAATGACTTGACGACTGGAGCGAGCAATGATTTGATGAAAGCAAGTAGAATCGCCAGGGAGCTTGTGACAAAATATGGGATGAGCGAAAAAATTGGACCAGTTGTTTTTGGTCAACACAGCGAGACAGTATTTTTAGGCAAAGAAATTCACGAGCAAAGAAATTATAGCGAAAAAGTGGCAGCGGATATTGATGCAGAAGTTGACCGCATCATCAAAGAAGCTTTGGCTCAATCTGTTGATTTAATCAATAAAAATCGAGAAAAATTAAACAAGATTGCAAAGAAGTTAATTGAATCAGAAACAATTGAAAAAGATGAATTTAAAGAGCTAATGAAATCGTAATTTCCGTTCTTGTTGTTTCTTTGATACTTTTTTGCTTTATAACATAGCCAATGTAATTCTTTAAGGTTGAAATGTGGATGTTCTTATAGTTTTTCATTTTAGATTATTATATATATTCTAACTTAAAATAATTTATAAATATGAGTAAAACAAGTAAAGTAGACAAAAAAGTACTAAGTGTTTTATTTTTTATCGTGTTACTATTCGCTAGAGTTGATTTCGCGAATGCCGCTTGTGGGACTGATGTTGGAATATTTTGTAATTTTATCTCGGCAGATTCTTTTTCTGGAGGCATATCGACTGTGATAAGTTATTTGTTTACTATAATTGGGATATTATCACTTTTCTTTATTGTTATAGGAGGAGTAAAATATATACTTTCTGCAGGTAATGAGGAAAAAATGAAATCAGCCAAAGATACAACATATTCTGCTATTATTGGTTTTGTAATTTCTTTGATGGCTTATGGTCTGTTAAAAATATTAAATACTATCCTACAGAGCTAGAAATGAGTATTTATTTAAGCCGAGGATGCTTTACTTTATAGGAAGAATGTAATGTATTTTGTCTTTGCAGATAGTTTGTATGTTGTGTATTCTAGTTAATTATGATGAATAGAAGTTTGATTAAAAGACATAAAAAATTAACTATTTTTATATCAACCTAAATACGTTTATATTAAATTCGTTTAGAGTAAGTAGTTTTGCTTAAAAGCAACAAAGGTGTTAATATGAGTGTGAGATGACGTGTTTAATATATTTCTTAAGAAGTATGTCAAAAATTTATATGAAAATAAAAAAAAATTTAGTTTTGATAATATTTTTTCTAGTGATTTTTTCTTTTGCTTTGCCAATGGTATGTACCCCCAAAGTTAATGAAATTATTGGATTGGGCGGATTTTCAATTCCAACCGCTTTCGCTGTTTGTAATGCTGATTCTTCGTTTTTTTGTAGTGCTGTATCTTTTAATTCATTAGAGGAAGGAGGCGATCGAATAATTGGGATGATCCTCGGAACTATTGGTTCTATAGCGCTCTTATTGTTTATTATTTCAGGAATTATGTATATGACTGCCGCTGGAGCTGAGGAAAAAATTACAGCGGCAAAAAAAATTCTTACGGGAACTGTAATTGGACTTGCAATCGCAATGCTTGCTTATTCATTGTTGAAGGTTTTGATTTCCATATTATAATTTGAATATGAGAATTTTGATAGTTTATGTTTTATCTTTGTTTAAGCGTAAATAATATATATAGCATAATGAAAAAATTTATAAAAACTTTTTTAGTCGTATGTTTTGTTTTATTAACAGCAACTTTTTTTGCTGGAAATGTTGATGAAGCTCATGCAGTATTTTTAGGTGAGCCAACATGCGCAGCTAATGATGGATGTTTGCCGTCGTGTCTTGTTGATTTTGGTGTTGATGATCCTGACTGTTTACCAGGATGTGTTGTTGATGGTAGTGCAGGCTTGATTCCTTGTGGGAGAAGTTGTGATGATGGACTGACAGCTATGGATGAAGCTGCTCCATGTACTCTTTGTCACGGAATATTAATGAGTCAGTTGATTGTTGAATTTTTGCTAAAAATGGCGGGTATTGCGTCGGTACTTGCAATTGCATTGGGGGGATTTCTTTATATGTTTGCTGCGGGAAGTCAAGGTTTGACAAGTACAGCAAAGTCTATATTAAAAAGCGTACTGATTGGCTTTATTCTTGTTTTTATTGCTTGGGTTTTAATTGATACAATTATGACAACATTTGGCTATATTGATCCTCTTGGAGGCGAATGGCATGTGATGGATTGTTAGCAGTATGAAGTAAAGCTTGGTCATTTTCGTTTCAGTATATGTAATGAATGTGAGAGGTAGCTATACTCTCCTCTTGAAGACTCGTTTATTTGATATATTTAAAACATTAGGTTATTAGGTTAAAATGAATTTAAGGAGGATTAGAGCTATTTATTGTTGAATGAAATGGTGAATTTAAAGATATTTTTTTAGGACGAAATTTAATTTAATTGTTTTGTATGCAAGTTAAATTTACGCAAAGCAAAACCTACATATTCATACTGAGTTTATAATATAATCCTTGACCAAATAGGATTTTTTTATTAGAATAATAATATTATTAAAAGGGGCCATTAGCTCAGTTGGTTAGAGCGCGATCCTTATAAGGTCGAAGTCCTTGGTTCAAGTCCAAGATGGCCCACCATAAATTAAAAAATAGCCTGTAGGCTATTTTTTGTAAATTATTTGCATAAGAAGTAAATCTATTGTAATGACTTTATTTTATTACCATAATTTTCAATAACTTCATTAATTGTCAGTTCTCCTGTGTCTAAGTTTTTTGTTGTGAGATAATCTATCATGTCAACTAAAATCTGGTCGCTTCTTTCGCTATCTGGATGTACCCAGCTTTTTGTAGTTAAAACTTGACTTGCAAAAATACTTCTTGCTCCATCATTTTTATCGCGTTGTTCCTGTGCGAGTTGCAATATTGCAGATGGCCTATTGGTTTCATCTAAGTAGAGTTTAGCATTTTCTTCTTTAGCTGCGAAACTCAAAAATTCCCAGGCTAGAGAATAACAGTCTATTTTTTCTTTTGTTACACATGGTGCTTTAGCTGGTACAACTGGAGCCCAGTATTCTGCGTAATTGACTTTATTATTTTCGTCGAGTTGAGGAACTGGAGCAATTTTATAATTAATTTCTCCTTGCGTTTTCTCTTCAATATTTTCTATCATTCGTGTATAGTTTATCATCATTGCAGCTTTATTTTGTGTAAACGCATCTATGGAATACATCCAGTCCTTGTCCCAGGTATAATATCTTTTGGATGGGTCAGTAAAGCTTGTATAATATTTTATGGCATTTGTACTTCCTGCATTTGTAAACGATAGGGGCCTTTCGTCGTTCTTGTTTAAATTATTTTGTATAACTAGGAGCATAAGAATATCTTGGCTTCTGTTAACATTCCACCCTCCTCCAAACGCAGCTCCTGCTATTTCTAGTTGTTTGATATTTGTATTATTGATGCCTGTAGCTATATTCTTTTCTTCCTCATTAAAGCGACTTAATTTTTCAACATAATTTTTAAATTCGTCCCAGTTCTCAGGAGGTTTTGTATATCCTGCCTGAAGGAACATATCTTCATTATAGAATAGTGCAAGGGTATCAACATAAAGTGGAAGTGAGTATATCTTTCCGTCTGAAGTTGTAAAATCATCAACAGCAACTCTGACAAAGGTATTTTTGAATTGTGCTAAAGTTGCCATTTCTTCGGGAGCTGGTAAAAGGTCTTCTTGATATTCTGGAAGCCAGGAATTAAATAACATAAAAATATTAGGACCTTTTTCATCGTATTGTAATTCTTTTACCTCGTTTTGATAATTTCCAGACAAGGCTTTATAGTCTATTGTTACATCTAGGAACCCATTTTGCTCTAGTTTTTTGTAAGCATTGAACTTATCGAAAACTTCCTGCCAGTCTCTTTGAGTATCAAAGGGTCCTACAAAGTTTAGGGTTACTTTCGGTTGGTTTTCTGTTTGCTTTTTTGAAAATGGACATTTTTTTAGTGGCGGACAACTTATAACAAACCAAGCAATAAATAAAAGAAAAAGAAGAATAAATGATATGAGAATAATTTTTGGTTTAGTCATTTTTTTATATGATTATAATTTATAAATAATTATGAGTATTAGATTGTTTCTATCGAATCACTGAAAAAACTATTCCATAATGATGACTTCCTGCATCGATGACTCTAATTGCTTTAAGACCATTTTTTATGGCAAGCTTTTTTATATCATTTTCACTTAAACAATGTTCAAATTTAGGTCCCATGGAAATTTTACTTGGAATCCAATCAATAATTACAATCTTTCCGTCATTTTTTGTAATCCTTCTAGCTTCGTTTAATATTGAATCGTAATCATTTGTTTGAAATAATATATTTGCTAAAATAACGAAATCAGTTGATTCGTCTTCTATTTTTGAGCTTTTTTTGGATTCGACATTCGCTCGAATAGTTGTTATATTCAATAGTCCGTATAATTTAGCTTTACTGGAAACCGATTCAAGTGAACTGCTTAAAACATCAATTGCATAGACCTTTCCATTATTTTTTACTATTTTTGCGATAGGAATCGTAAAATAACCTGCACCACAGCCAAAATCGGCAACAGTCATACCGTTTTTAATATTTAAATTTTCAATAATATAATCTGGGTTCATTAATCCACCACTACCTACTTTGTTTATCTTTTCTGAATTGGTTTGATTGTCATTCATATTTTTATTTTTAATTATTTTATAATTGTTTTCCTATTTTAATTAGTTTTTTCTTTTCTGATTTTCCATTGTCATGAAGCGCATATATTTTTTCAAATACTTTCAGGCCTATTAAATCACAATAATTTTCCATTACTTGCAAGCATTTTTTAGCACTTCTTTTTTCGTCTTCATGCCATTTGCACTGACCTTTCTCATCAAATTCAATATATTCTCCAAAATTTGCAGAAGTTAATAATATTACCTTTTTGTTTATTAATTTACCAGAAAAATAAAATGGCAATGTTCTGTCAAAAAAGTTTTTCATAATGCCACTTACATTGTCAAAATATGTCGGACTGCCTAATACAATTATGTCTGCTTTTTCAAGTTTCATATATATCGTTTGCATATCATCCGAAAGGATACATTTATAATCTTTGTGGCAACTTCTACAATCATTACAGGAACCAATTTTCAATTCTGATAGATTTATTATTTCAAATGGTTGATCCGTTGCTTCTAGTAAAGTTTTCAACATATAATGTGTATTTTGTTTTCTGGGACTTCCAGATATTCCAACGATATGCATAATTTGTATATAGCTTTTATAAGGTTAGGGTTATATAATGTTCAGTTATTGTTTAGTAAACAATTTTCACTAAACAATCGCCACAGAAGAAATTTTATCTTCACTTTTCATTTTCATTATTCTGACTCCTTGTGTAGCGCGACCTGATTTTGAAATCTTTGAAAACGGTGTTCTGATTACTTGTCCTTTTTGTGAAATAATTAGTAAATCTTTGCCTAGTTGCTTTTCATTGATTACTCTTGAACTTACCAGTGATCCAGTCTTTGCGTTCACAATTGCTGCTTTTGTTCCACTCCCTCCCCTGTGTTGAGTTTTATAAAAACCAAGTTTACTTAATTTTCCAAAGCCATGTTCTGATATCGTAAATACAAAAAGTTTTTCATCTTTAGAATCAGAAACAATATCCATGCTAGTGACCTCACTATTATTTTTCAATTTTATAGCATGCACTCCCGAAGCGCTTCTGCCCATAGCTCTAATATCTTTTTCTTTAAATCTAATTCCTTGACCTCCTGAAGAGGCTATCATAACTTCGTTATTTCCATTACTTGGTCTAACCCAGCCAAGTTCATCTCCTTTTTTCAAAGTAATGGCAATCAGACCTGATCTTCGAACTTTAGCAAACTCTGCAATATCTGTTTTCTTTATTATACCATTTTTTGTCGCCATTACAAGGAACTTGATATTTTCTTTTTTATCAATTGATATGACAGTTGTTACAATCTCTTCTGGAGAAAGTTGAAGGAAATTAACAAGTGCTTGTCCTTTGTTCGTTCGGGCACTTTCTGGAATTTCATAGGTTTTTGTTTGGAACACTCGTCCAAAATTTGTAAAGAATAAGAGGCTATTATGGGTGTTTGTAATAAAGAAATGTTCAACAATGTCTTCTTCTTTCATTGCAGCACCAATAACTCCTTTACCTCCTCGATGTTGAACGTGATAGGTCTGAGAATCCATTCTCTTGATATATCCTTCCTTAGTGAGAGTCACAATTACATCTTCGTCGGGGACTAAGTCTTCATCTGAAATTTCATCAATTGCATTTTTATAAATTTTCGTTCTTCTTTCTTCACCATACTTAGCTTCAGCTTCACTTAATTCTTCTTTAATAATTTCTCTAATTTTCGTTTTGCTTTTCAAAATGGCTTCTAAACTCTTTATAAGTTTCTGTTTCTCTTCCAACTCATCTTTGATTTTCTTTCTTTCAAGACCTGCAAGAGCTTGAAGTCTCATTTCCAAAATTGCAGATGCTTGACGGTCACTGAGTTTAAACTTCTTCATCAAATCAACATGAGCCAGTTCTTTAGTAGGGGCTTGTTTAATTGTTTTGATTATGGAATCTATATTATCAAGGGCGATATTTAAGCCTTCTAAAATATGTGCACGCTCTTTGGCTTTATCTAATTCGAATTGAGTTCTACGTTTGATAACCTCTTCTCGGTGGGCAATAAAATATTCAAGAATCATTTTCAAATTCAAAACTCTTGGTTGAATGCCGTCAACAAGAGCAAGCATATTAAAGTGAAACGCTTTTTGAAAATCCGTTAGTTTATAAAGTTTGTTCAAAATCTTTTTGGGATAGGCGTCATTTTTCAAATCGATGACAACTCTCACTCCATCTCGATCGGATTCATCTCTAATATCCCTAATTCCTTCAATTTTTTTCGTTTTGACAAGCTCGGCAATTTTTTCAATTAAATTAGATTTGTTGGTTTGATAAATCATTTCCGTGGCAATGATTTGAAATTTCCCTTTATCGTTTTCGACAATTTCAACTTTGGCACGGATATTAATTTTTCCTCTCCCAGTAGAATAGGCATTAATTAAATCCTTTTGACCATAAATAATTCCTCCTGTTGGAAAGTCTGGTCCTTTCACGGATTGCATTAAGTCTGCAATGGTAGCGTCTGGATTGTCGATTAGAGTAATTGTCGCTCCTATAAGTTCATTGAGATTATGTGGAGGTATGTTTGTCGCCATTCCGACTGCTATTCCCATTACACCGTTTAGTAACAATTGGGGAATTTTTGCTGGGAGAACAGTTGGTTCTTTGTGACTTTTGTCGTAGTTATCAACAAAATTAACCGTATTTTTATCAATATCAGAAAGCAATTCTTCTGCGATTGGCTTGAGTTTACATTCGGTATATCTCATAGCAGCCGCACTATCACCGTCCATTGAACCGAAATTTCCTTGACCATTAACAAGCGGATATCTCATTGAAAAATCTTGTGCCATTCTTACCAAGGATTCATACACAGCTGTGTCTCCATGTGGATGATATTTACCTAGAACTTCTCCAACAACCGTGGCAGACTTCTTAAATTTTGCTGTAGATTTCAAGCCAACGCTATTCATGGCATATAAAATTCTTCTGTGAACTGGTTTGAGTCCGTCACGAACATCGGGTAGTGCTCGAGAAACAATAACGCTCATTGCATAATCAAGATAACATTCTTGCATTTCGCCTACAATCGCCTTATCTTCAATTTTTCCTCGAGTATCCCTTTCTTCGATTATTTCTGGTTTTTCATTTTTCTTCATATATGGTTTACTTATTTTAGATTAAAGAAATATATTTTTTACTTTTTTAAAAAAGCGTAAATTCCGTAATTGCTTTAGATAGAATTGTTAATTATCGTGATATAATTTTTTCATGAGATTTTTCACTTCGCAAGAGTTTTGCTCAGAATGACCGTGTATTTGTGGTATTAAAAAAAGTTTCTTGTTATATGTACTGAATTTATTTATCTAAACTATAGTAATGTAGAACTTCTCCATCTTCGGCGTCAATATAATAATAATCATTTTGAAAAGGCTCGGAAATTACATTTATGTTCCATGTTAAATAATACTCCGCTGGATTTGTTAAAATATTTTTATAAATTACCAGGCTAGAAATTTTGAATTCTAAATTATCATTCTTCAGTTTAGTGGTAATTATTTCGTGTGCTTCTTCTACTTCAATATTTGGAATAATCTTAATGTTTATATCGTTGTCGTAACTAGAAGTAATGTCTGTAACTTTTTTTTCACTATCATTTACTATAAGCGATACTATATTTTCTTCAATTAGGAGGTCTTTATAGATTTGTTGATATTCTAAGTGCCAATTAGATTCTTGTTTTTTAATTTGTTTAATTCGCAAATTATTATATACTTCTTCTGAAAGTTCTTTTTTAATATATAATCTAGCAATTTCTTCAATCTCAATTTGCTCGTTGCTGCCAATTGCATCTGTTTTGATATCATCAATTTTTTCAACCATAGTATCTATACTGCTTAGTTCTGTTTCAATGTCGGGAAAAGGAAGCAGTTTAATGTTGTTGATATCATTTTGAGTGTCTTTCTCGTCGTTTTGAAAACTAGAAAACCATCCACCGATAATCAAAATCATAAAAAAAATCGACATAAACCAGACAATTCTCATCTTTTCTTCTTCGGGTTTTTCTTGAATTTTTTTAATATTTTGAATGATTTTCTTTTCCATTGATGTTTAGAGAAGGGGTTGATAATTATTGCACAATAAAATTTTGCAACCAGCTCGCTAGCGGAGTCGGAATTTTCTGTTTGTAAGCACTTAATAGTTTGATTTTGAAATAGAATGCTATGGGAACAAAAAAAAGAAATTATTATTTATAATTAACTTTGAATCAAATTCAAAATTACAATAGCACATTATTTTTACGAAATTTTCATAATTGTAATTTGTGCTTCTTCTTGAGGTAAATCTTTCTTTTTTATGCTGAATTTGTCTACGGCGTCGCTGGGTGAGATTCCGTGCTCTTTAGCAAAATTGTTTATGTCATCAAGTTTCAGTAA
The DNA here is from genome assembly GCA_023143145.1 of Minisyncoccota bacterium. Lineage (GTDB taxonomy): Bacteria > Patescibacteriota > Minisyncoccia > JAHIHE01 > JAGLIN01 > JAGLLA01. Next base: position 12,334 of record JAGLID010000095.1, read on the forward strand.
GTCTCCAGCGACCCCTGGAATCTTGTAATGCATTGGGATGATAATCCTTGGCTCAATCTGACTAATAATATCATTCGCTGACTTCCAGTCAATCGTGAAAACTCCGCCAACGGGGATAAAAAGAATATCGACTTGACCAATTTTTTCCAGTTGGCTATCTTGAAGGCTTTTCTGTCCAAGGTCTCCTAGATGGCAAATATTAATATTTTCCATTTCAATTACAAATATAACATTTGAACCTCGCTCTTTGCCATTTTCATTATCATGAAATGATTCAATGCCTTTGATGGTTACTTTTTTAATTTCGTATTCTCCTGCACTATCAACTAAAAAAGGATTGCTCTTTAGGGTTTGAAAATTGTTGTGATCGTAATGGTCGTGGCTAACTGTTACTATATCAGCAGCACCAAAAGGAGGTTTTAGTCCAGTTTTTTTGTCAAAAGGGTCAGTGATTAGAATCACATCTTTGTTTTGTAGTTTGAAACAGCTTTGACCGTACCATGATATATTCATAACAAATATTTTAATATATTAGTAAATTTATAAACATTTTAATCTAGAAAAATCATCACACTTATCAAATTATTTATATGTTAACATGTTAGCATAAAATAGACCCTTTGACAACATTATAATAATAGATTATACTTCTTTTACATTAGCTTAAGTGATTTCAGTTGTTTTTGTAAATAACTGTTTTTGTTTAGTAAAAGCTAAAATCCAAAAAAGAAAGGAGAAAACTCATATGACAGATACTGTCAAAAAAACAGATGAGCAATCAGAAATGGAGGCTTTGTTGAACGATAAAGATGCTCCAAAAATCCCAAGTGTTGGTGAAACAATCAAGGGAACCGTTATAGAAATTGGAAGTAGCATAATTTATGTTGATCTTGGTCCAATTGGAGCTGGGGCAATATATGGTTATGGAAAATTTGATGGTTTAACCATATTTAAGGATTTGAAGAACGGAGATTCGATTGCTGCAACGGTTACTGATCTTGAAAATGAAGATGGTTATGTTGAAATGTCTTTGAAACAAGCTAGTCTTGAAATGGTTTGGGAAGAGCTGGAGCGAAAGCTTGAAGAAAAAGAGATTATAACAACGAGGGTTCTTGAAGCTAACAAAGGTGGTCTTATGCTTAAGATTAACAGCGTTATTGGTTTCTTGCCAGCATCTCAGCTTTCGAGTGAAAATTATCCAAGAGTTGGAGACGGAGATAAAAATAAGATTTTATCACTGTTAATGCAAATGGTTAATAAAGACGTGAAAGTTAGAATTATTGGACTAGACAAGAACGAAGGAAAGCTTGTTGTTAGTGAAAAAGCCACTAAAACAGAGGAAGAAAAGGAAAAAGTTTCGAAGTTGCAAGTCGGTGATATTGTTGATGGAGAAATTAGTGGTATCGTAGATTTTGGTGCTTTTGTCAAGTTTAACAGCAATCTTGAGGGATTGGTGCATATTTCTGAATTAGCATGGAAATTGATTGACGATCCAAGAAAATTGTTTAATGTTGGGCAAAAAGTTCAATGTAAGATAATTGGAATTGATGATTCAAGAATTTCACTCAGTATCAAGGCTCTTGAAAAAGATCCTTGGCAAGCTGTTGCTGAAAAGTATCAAATTGGGCAAAGAGTTAAAGGAGAGGTTACTAAAATCAATCCTTTTGGCGCTTTTATTCAACTTGACAAAGATATTCATGGTCTTGCTCACGTTTCAAAGCTTAATGAAGAGGATAAGATTGAAACTCTTGAAGTTGGAAAGATTTATGAATTTGATATTATATCGATTGAAGCCAAAGATCATAGATTGGGACTTAAACCGCTTGTGAAGGAAGAAAAGAAGGAAAAGAAGGAAAAGAAGGAAAAAGTCGAAGAAGTTGTAGAAAAGGATGAAAAAGAAGAAGCAATTAAAGAAGAATAGACAATTGTGGATAACTTGTTGATAAATAAAAGATGACTTACGATTTTATTTGAGAAAATCTGGGTCATTTTTTATTTTCGAGGTACTATCTTTTGGCTTATATATGGCGAAAAGAAGACGTATAACCAAATGCTTGACCTATGCTAATATTTATGCTATACTGTAATTACAAGTCAAGAATGATCTTTAAAAAACAAATCTTCAAGCAAAATATAAAGTCAAAAGAAGACTGTTTATAAAACTTTTATAAATATGTTGTAACTAGTCTTCTCTTTGCTGATTTCATCGCTTTCCCATCAAAAATTTTAAAATAAAAATAAAATAATAAAATTAAAATAAAACAATAAAAAAGGGAAGTGTCGAGAAAATGGTTGGAGAAAAAAGTTCTTTTTAAAATAAAAGAATTTAAAAACGATCTTTGTTTACAAATAATCATTTAGGTATCTGTAGATGTACTTAAACATTAAATTTTAGTGTTTGGATATATCTGCAGATACATATCTTTTCGATTTTCACCCTTTCGAAGGGAATGATTTTAATCAAAGATTGTAAAGGGCTGTCGGTCATATAATATTATATTAGGATTTAGATAGCCTTTTAATTTATCCAAATAGGGTATTTTCGTATATAAGAGCTGATTTATTAACATTTTGTAATCAAGCAGGGATGAGGTAGTACCTCGTTTTTTTATTATTTATGAGTTTATAGTATTTTTATATATAATAGAGATGTAGCAGTACTATGTTTTTGCAAGACATGTGAAATGTATTTTATCTTTGAATTAAGTTTTGCATAAGTTCTGTTCGTTGCCTTAAATCTGAAGTAATGTTATTATAAAGATAAAGTTGAAGTGTATTTTTTATCTGAAATAAATATTAATTTTAAAAACATGAACAATAAAAATAATGAAAAAATAAAAAAGATTAAGATTAAATTAATTGAGAAAAAAAAGTCTATTATTGCTCAATTACAAAAATTTGCGACAAAAAATAAGAAGATTAAAGATGATTATAAAACTGATTTTCCTAATTTGGGTGATCATGCTGATGAAAATGCAGTCGAGGTTTCTGACTATACAAGTAAACTTTCCGTGGAGCATGATTTAGAAAGTGAATTAAAAAATATTGAAGGGGCTTTGAAAAAGACTTCTGAAAATTCATATGGAATTTGTTCTGTTTGTGGAGAACAAATAAATCCAAAAAGATTGGAAGTTATGCCTGAAGCAAATTTGTGTATCAAGTGTTCTGAAAAAAGCAAATAGATTATGAGTATTTTTTTAATTTGTAGTGATGGATGAATTTGAAAATCTAATATAATTTAAATGATATTTTTAAAATATAATAAACAGCAAGGATTCAAAATGTTTTTGATTTCACTAGCTGTTTTATTTTTTGATCAAATTGCAAAGTTTTTTGCTCTAAGCAGTTTTAGTGGTTTTTATTTGCATAAAAATTATGAAATATTTTTTGGATTACCGTTCTATTCTCATTTAATATTTCTGCTATTTCTTTTTTTAGTGATTGTTTTCAAAAGAAAGTTTCTTTCAAAGTGTGATAACACTATAATATTTTCTTTTTCTTTGTTAATTGGAGGAATTGTAAGTAATACTCTTGATAGAGCTTTGTACGGATATGTAATTGATTACCTCGTATTTTTTCATTTCTTTGTTTTTAATTTTGCTGATTTGGCAATCTTTTTTGGTCTATTAATAATAAGCTGGAAAATTTTTCGAAAATAAGGTAGAATGTATTTATATATACAGCTGAGTAAAAAATTTTTGAGAAATAAGGAATGTAGTTTATTTTATATATCTTAAATAATGTAATTTAAATTTATAAATGACTCATTTATATCTGACATATAAAAGTGAGTTTAAATCGAAATAATAAAAGGAATAAATGTTTAAAAAATTTGTAATTTCACTTATATTATTAATAATGATTTTCGGATTTGGATATTTTTTGTTTAAATCATATCCTAATTTTAGGGCGCCTCAGGTTGAGAATGAGCAAATCGTCGAGGTGGAATTGGAGTTTTGGGGACTTTGGGATAATTCTGACGATTGGAAAAAAATAATTGAGAAATTTGAAAAGAATACAAATGAGTTTAATGGTCAGAAAGTGAAAGTTAAAATTAATTATACAAAAAAAGATTTTGCTTCTTATCGAGAAGATATTGAAAAAGCGAAAGAGAAAAATAATAATCCAAACATCTTTTTTGTAAATAACAATTGGTTTAATGATTATAAAAACAATTTGGAATCATTGAGTGGAAATATGGCTTACCAAAAGGAGTATGAATTGCTAAGCTATGATGAAGTTTCGGATATTTATTCAGCGAATACTCTGATTGATTTTGTAGCTGAAAATTTACTTTATAGTATTCCTCTATATACGGACTCTCTTGCTTTGTATTATAATAAGGATTTATTCCAAAAGGCAGGAATCGAAAAGCCACCGAAATCGTGGGCAGAGCTTAAAAAGAATGTTATGCGATTAACTGTCTTCGGAAAAAAAGATAGTTTAACTCAATCTGGAGTGGCTTTCGGAACTGGTGAAAATATCAATCGTTCGTCTGATGTATTGTCTCTTTTGGTAATGCAAGGAGGAGGGAAAGTAATTGATGGCAATGGTAAAATAGACATAAACAAAGAAATTGAAGTAAGCACTATAGAGGGTGTTGAAAAAAGAGATCCAGGGAAAAGAGCAATTTCTTTTTATGCTGAATTTTCGGATCCTCAAAAAGAGATTTATTCATGGAATGCTGATCAGGAAAATTCGGTTCAATCTTTTGCTGATGGAAAATTGGCGATGATGTTCGGATATAGCTATCAAATTCAGAATTTATTATCTCTCAACCCCGATTTAAATTATGGAGTTGCACCAATGCCACAGCTTGAAAATTCGACTGTTATAAATTTTTCAAATACTTTTTTTCCCGTTGTTTCAAAAGATAATAATTGCAAAGTGAATCTTGTAGAGCTTTCTGATAAGGTTGATTGTAGTAAAATTGCTTGGAGTTTTTTGAGTTTTGCAACTAATAAAGAAAATTCAGAATTATATTTGAATTCAACAAATAAGGCGGCGGCGAGAAAAGATTTGATTCAAAAGCAGACACAAGATAGTAGTCATATTGGTGTTTTCGCTTCTCAAGCCGAGAGCGCTGTTTCCTATAATAAATTTAGTGATGAGATTGATAATATTTTAGTTAATATGTTAGATGAGATTAATTTAGACCAAGAGAATATTGACGAGAAAGTTGACAAAGCCGTTCGAAAAATTGAAGATTTAAAATAAATATTAAAATCTATGATAAAATTAGTTACGTTTACTGATGGAGGATCACGGGGAAATCCTGGACCTGCTGCTTGCGGAGCGGTTATCAAAAGCGAAACAGGAAAAATAATTCTACAAGTTTCGAAATATATTGGAAAAACCACAAATAATCAAGCTGAATATGGAGCCTTGATTCTGGCGCTGGAAAAAGTTTTAGAACTTTATAAAAAAGAAAAAAAACAGATTGATTTGAAATGCTATCTCGATAGTGAACTTGTGGTGAAACAATTGAAAAAAGAATATCGAATGAAAAACGAGGGATTAAAACCACTTTTTTTTCAAGTTTGTGGTTTAATTTTGAATTTCAATTCCGTAAAGTTTTTCCACATTCCGCGAGAAGAAAATGAATTAGCTGATAAGTTGGTGAACGTTGAGTTGGATAAGAGGAAATAGAAAATGAATCACAATTTATTAATCTAACCTCGGTTTTTTGGGAGTATGGTTGAAATCTATACAAGTGCAAAGATGGTTTTCTGTCTGGTATTCACTTGTGTGGTTAATATTCGATTGAATATAAATCTGCAATGTAGCGGATTTTTTGTTGATTATAGGATGATTTTGTGATAAGGTTGGAGTAGTTAAGCAAATAGAAAATTAATATAGTAAAGTTTTAATACAAATATTATAAATCTATTACAACTTATAGAATCAGGTGGGAAATATGATTTGGACGATGTTGCTTTTGCTATTGAGAAGTGGGGGAAGGAGAATGGGCTGAGTTTTTGGAAATAAATTTTTAAGACATGAATCATAAAATTACATTAGAAGAAAAAATAAAAGTGAACGGTAATTTATAAATTATAAATATGATGGAAACTATTATTAATAGCGAAGCGTTCTTAATTGTTATATCTGGAGTTTTGATTTTCATATCTCAAAAGTTAGCTTCTCAATTATGGATTTCGCCAGTCGTTGATTTTAAAAAATGTTTAGCAAAGATAGAAACGCTTTTGAATAGATATGCTTTTTTATGTAAGTATGAATATAGTTCTAATGATAGTAATGATTCTGAAGTAGAATATTTTCGAAAAGAATTAAGAGATATGGTTTCAGAAATGCTTGGTTGCTATTATATTTTACCTTACCTAGAAAGGTTTTGGCTTAAAAATATTAGAAAAATTGATATTCATAAAGCAAAATCAGAAATGTTTATACTGTCATCTTTTGTTAGTACTCGTAAAGATGTTTTGAAGGACAAAGCACAAGCAAAAACCTCGGTAGAAAAAATCTCTAAATATCTTAATTTTTCGCAAATTAAGATATAAGATGGCAGATATGTGAAATTAAATGAATTATTATGCCTCAAATTTCAATTATAAAAAAATCAGACATTCAAGAAGCGTGTGGGTTTGATGTGGATTATAGTTCGATAAAAGAATTTAAATCTCAACTTAATTTTCGTGATAAATAAAACTTGCTATAATCGAAGCAGGTTTTGAATTAGATGTTTATTATTTTCCATAACCCGCTATCTGATTTTTATAGTTTGGGTTAAAATATTTAGATAGATGGAGTCTAACGTATTGAAATTGTTCAGGGTTCAGGTCAGAGACACTGAACAAACAATAGTATTAGCGTAAGCTGAAGATTATCTCGATGTATTTTTTTTCTAAGCATCGATTCATTAGAATCGTTTTTTTGATGCGAATTTTTAAAAGTTGGACTATTTATAAAGCTGGTTAATTTATTATGTCAGAATTTATTATATTTAAACTATAAATTGCTTTAAAATATCCATATGTTATTATTACAACATATTAGTCACTAAATAAAATGAAAATTGCACTGGTTCATGATTATCTTGTACAATATGGAGGAGCTGAAAGAGTTTTGGAGGCTTTTACGGAGATTTTTCCGAAGGCTCCGATTTTTACGATGGTGTATGATAAAAAATTGATGGGCGGTGCTTTTGAGAATAAAAAAATCAAAACTTCTTTTTTGCAGAAAATTCCTTTTGTCGGATCTCATCACCGACTTTTTCCGCTCTTGATGCCGATGGCGATTGAACAATTTGACTTGTCGGAATTTGATGTTGTGCTTTCAGATTCAAATAGTTATGCTAAAGGGATAATTACGAATCCAAATACTTTACACATTACATATTGTCACACACCGATGAGGTATGCTTGGGATGATTGTCATAAATATTTGCGAGAGTTTAAATATTCAAAGTTGACCAAAAAACTTGTTCCTTTTGCGATGAATTATATTAGGTTGTGGGATAAGATTTCTGCTGATAGGCCAGATGTATATATTGCCAATTCAAATTTTGTTTCAACGCGAATAAAAAAGTATTATCATAAAGATTCTGTCGTTATTAATCCTCCCGTTAGTATGGATAATTTTCATATTGCAGAAGAAGTTGGAGATTATTATTTGATGACTGGGAGAGCACTTCCATATAAAAGATTTGATATAGCTATTAAAGCGTTTAATAAGTTAGGTCTTTCGTTGAAAATTATTGGCAAGGGTCCTGAAATGGACAAGTTGAAAAAAATTGCCAAAAGTAATGTTGAATTTTTGGGATATCTTGATGACAAAGATACAAGTGAACACTTTTCGAAATGCAAGGCTTTTATTTTTCCGCCTGAAGAGGATTTTGGAATCACTCCGCTAGAAGCAATGGCCTCAGGTAGACCTGTGATTGCATTTGGAGGAGGAGGAGCGCTTGAAACTGTGGTTGAAAATAAAACCGGATTATTTTTTTCTGAGCAAACAGTTGATTCAATCGTGGATGTAATAAAAGATTTTGATAGCAAAAAATTTGATTCAGAAGAAATTCGAGAGCATGCTATGAAATTTGATAAAGAAATTTTTAAGGAAAAAATTAGAAAATTTATTGAAAAGAGATATGAGGAGTTTAAATGCTAAATCTAAATTTATGGAATTAAAAGAATATATAAAAATTATGAAAAAGGAAAGTAAGCTGATATTTGTTATTGCTTTTATAGTTACCTTTTCAACATTATTATTTTCAATTTTACAACCAAACAGATATGAAACATCTTTATCTTTGCTTATAAGTAAAGATAAATCTCAACAAACAGATGAATTTAAATATGATGGTTATTATTCCTTAGAATCAAGTGAAAAAATTGCTGATTCAATTGTTCAGTGGGTAAAAAGTCCGGAGCTTGTTAATGCAGTCTATATAAAGGCAGAAGTTGATGGAGGATTTGGAAATTTGAAAAGTTATACAAAAAAATTTAACGCTATAAAAATGTCTTCTCAATATATTGAGGTAAAGTTTGAGACGAATAATATTGAAGAAGCGGAGAAAATTTCTGTCGCAGTTATTAGCGAAGTGAGTAATAAGGTGGCAAAATTGAAAAATGATAGTGAAGGAGATATTGCTTTTTTGATAAGTAATGAAAAACCGATAATCATTCAGAAACAGAAAAATATATTGTTAAATTCTATTATAGGGTTCATTTCGGGAATGTTTCTGGGAATGTTTTATATATTTTTTAGGAGATATTTTTCGAGGTAGAAATTGATTTGATAATTTATATTGTCACTCTACGGAGTTTATGACAATAATATAATCATAACTTATGATAATCGGAATTGATATTCGAATGTTGGCTCGTGGGACGAGATCTGGCATTGAAGAATATACAATCAATTTGCTTTCAAATATGTTGAAGCTGGATAATAATATTCAGTTTAAGCTTTTTTATAATGGATATAAAAAAGTTGATTTGGAGTATGACTTCTTGAAGCTTTCAAATGTACAGTTGAAAGAATTTAAAATTCCGAATCGATTGCTTGATTTCTCTTTTCAATATTTCGGTTATCCGAAGGTTGATAAGCTACTTGGCGGTGTTGATGTTTTTTTCTCACCGCATATATTTTCTTCAGCCGTTTCAAAGAACTGTAAAACTGTCACAACTTTTCACGATCTGAGTTTTGAAAATCATCGGGAGTTTTATTCGGCTTCAAAAAATTATTGGCATTTTTCAATGAATCCAAAAAAACAAGCTCGAAAATCTGGAAAAATTATTGCGGTTTCAAATTCAACGAAAGAAGATCTAATGAAAATTTATAAAATTAATACGAAGAAAATTAAAGTTGTCTATTCTGGAATAAATTCATTATCAAGTATCGAGTATTCAAAATCAAGTATTTCGGAAATTAAAAAGAAATATAACTTACCTGAAAATTATATTTTATATCTTGGAACGATAGAGCCGAGAAAAAACATAATTGGAATAATTCGGGCATTTGAAGAATTGAAAAAATATAATACAAAAAAGAATTATAAACTTGTAATCGCTGGCTCAAGAGGATGGCTCTGTAAAGATGTTTTTGAGGTTGCAAAAAATTCTGCTGTTATGAATGATATTATTTTTACGGGATTTATTGATGATGATGATAAATCAATATTGTATAAGTTGGCTGATATTTTTGTTTATCCGTCTTTTTATGAAGGTTTTGGTTTTCCACCTCTGGAAGCAATGCAAAATACAACGCCAGTAATTACCTCGAATTTTTCTTCGCTTCCTGAAGCAGTCGGAGATGCAGCAATTACGGTCAATCCATATAATATTGATGAACTTGCTCGAGCGATGAAAGATTTATTGGGTGATGAAAATTTAAGAAATAATTTAATCGAAAAAGGGATTAAACAGACAAAAAAATTCTCTTGGCAGAAATGTGCAGAAGAGACATTAGATGTTTTGAAGTCGACAAGATAGGTTTTAAGCAAAAAAAATCTGAAATTAATCAGAAAATTTATGTTTGAGAACATAGTGTCCATGGAAGATAGACTGATGCTCCTATTGCTATTAATGTTATTCCTATTCCTTCCCACATATGGGTGATGTTTTCTTCTAATAAAGAAAATATAAGCATACCTGAGAGAAAAGAGACTACAGAAATAGCCGGTTTTATTTTATTGATATTTGTTTTAATCGTCAAATTTATCCCTTCTTTTAAGAGCATACAATAAATCTTGAAATGTGACAAGGTAAAATTTGTTATTTTGAACGATGGTGGTGGGGTCTGAAGTATTTACAATAGCAAATATATATAGTTTTTGCTATAATCAGAAAATAAATAAAGCTATTAACACTTTAAGAAAACATAACTTATGAAAATCAAGCCAAAAACAATCGGGATTGATGCGAGGATGTATGGATATGCGCAAACTGGAATTGGAAATTATATTCGACATCTTTTGAAATATATATTTGAACAAGATACAGAAAATAATTATGTAATATTTTTGATGTCGAAGGAATTCGATGATTTTGTTATACTTAGTGATAGAGTTCGAAAAGTGAAGGTTTCAGCAAAGTGGTATAGCTGGCAAGAGCAATTGTTATTTCCATTTCAGTTATACAAAGAAAAATTAGACTTGATGCATTTTACACATTTTAATTCTTCGATATTATATTTTGGAAAAACAATTGTGACAATTCATGACGTGACACCTTTCTTCTTTCCAGGACACAAGATGAAGTCCTTGATAAGAAGAATTGGATTTCGAGCGGTGTTTTTTTCTTCAGTTAAAAAAGCGAAGAGAGTTATTGCCGTATCTGCCAGTACAAAGAATGATATTGTAAAGCATTTCAAAATTAAGGAAAATAAAATTAGAGTTGTTTATGAGGGGGCTGATGAGCAGTTTCGAGTTATTAATAATTGTGAAGAAATTGAAATATTTAAGAAAAAATATAATATTACCAAGCCTTTTATTTTTTATACTGGAGTTTGGCGAAATCATAAAAATCTCGTAGGGCTTATTAAAGCTTTTGGAATTTTGAAAAATAGATACAAATTAAACTATAAACTTGTTCTCGGCGGTAAAGAAGATTCATATTATCCAGAAGTGAGAAAGACTTGGGAAAACCTGATGCTTGAAAATGAGATTATTAGACCTGGTTTTATTGACCAAGCTGATTTATCTTTATTCTACAATGCGGCAAAAGTGTTTGTGATTCCATCTTTTTACGAAGGATTTGGTTTAATTGGGCTTGAGGCGATGGCTTGCGGAACTCCAGTGGTTTCTTCAAATACAACAAGTTTGCCAGAAGTTCTGGGGGCGGCGGCGGTCTATTTTGATCCAAAAAATACAGAAGAAATTGCGGAAAAAATAAAACTGGTTTTAACTGATAAAAAGTTGTATAATAAGCAGAGAGAAAAAGGTTTTCAGCAGCTTGAAAAATATAGTTGGGGAAAGATGGGCAATGAGACGATGGAAATTTATGATGAGATTTTGAATCCGTTGGTTGGCTGATAGAATGATATTTTTTTCAAAATTAGGTGAACAGAAAAGAATTTTATATGCAGTTTTTTGAAAATTAATTAAAATATATTTCAAACGATGGATATAATTCCAAATAAAAAATCTAATCTTCTTTATCAAAAAGGAGACACCACAAATAAAGGTGTTATTGATTTACGCTGTTTTTCTGATGAAAAAAAAATAAAAAATAGATTGGTAGAAAATTCAAATAATGCAGTTCGCGAAATTGTTAGAAGTGAAAATATTTCAAAATCGAAGATAATTGATGAAACAGTTGAAACAAAGAACAAGCAGATTTTTGATGATTTTGATTTATTGTCGAAAAATTCAGTTGATATTTCCAGAGTCTCTAATGAAGATTCTGATGACGCAGTTAATTGTCTTGTGCGAGAGCGACATTCTGTATTGCCTAATATAAATGTGCCTTCTCTTGGTGAAAAACATAATCTGTCTAAATTAGAAAATAAACAAGATTATACTGTAAGTAAAAAAATCAAGGAAGTAGAAAAGTTTTCTGCAGATTATAGTGATGGAAAAAAATCGAAAATTCGTCTTTCGCTTTTGTTAAGTAAATCTTTCGCTTCATTTATTTTTGTAGCCATCTTGCTTTCTTCTTTCGTTTTTTCTCTTTCGTTTTTTCAAAAAGAAATTGAAGAGAAGGGACGGATTTTAGGAGTGGGAGTAGAGGCCTTTAATAGTTTAAAGCAAGCGAGTCAGTCGGTTGCTGATAATGAATTTGATGAAAGTTTCCGTGCCTTTGAAGATGCCAAGTTTAATTTTTCTGAAGTGAAAAGGTTGACGGACGAACTTGGGTTGGGACTGGCGGGAGTTATAAATACCTTATCAATAAATACACCACTTTCTACTGCAAAAAATTTGTCTCAGGCTGGCGAAAGCATTGCTATTGCTGGAGAGAATATTGTGAGACTTTTGGATGAGATTTCAGGATTAGATCAAAATAATTTTTCCTCTTCATCAATTTTTGGGTTTGGAACTATTATAGATGAGATTGCAATTAATTTAAGAGAGGCAGATAGTAATATATCTTTGATAAATACAAATTATGTTCCCGAGGAAATGAGAGAAAAAATGAAACTAGTTCAAAAAGAACTGCCTATATTAGTTGATAATTTGGAAAATTTGTCTGAAGATTTCGAAGTTTTTACAGAAATAATAGGAGACAAACAACCACAGAAATATTTGTTATTGTTCATAAATAATAGTGAATTGAGGGCAACAGGAGGATTTATCGGAAGTTATGGAATTTTGAATATGGAAAATGGAAAAGTTGAAAATATGTTTATTGATGGGATATTTAATCCTGACGGGCAGTTGAAAGAGAAAATTGTTCCACCGATGCCAATTCAAAAAATCAGTGCAAGTTGGAGTATGCATGATGCAAATTGGTTTGCTGATTTTCCAACGAGTGCACAAAAGGTTGCATCTTTCTATGAAAAAACAGGCGGGTCTACGGTAGATGGAGTGATTTCATTTACGCCAAATGTAATTGAAAAAATTCTGAAAATTACTGGACCAATTCGGATAGATGAATATAATATGACAATCGATTCTGAAAATTTTCTGTCTGTTTCGCAAATGCAGGTTGAAGAATTATATGATAGAGAAGAAAATAAACCAAAGAAGTTCTTAGCCGATTTGATGCCGATCATATTCGAAAAAATGTTTAATAATGAGAAGCTGAATAAACAGGAAAGGATTCAAAGATATTTGGAATTTATAAATATTGTCGAAGAGAGCTTGACAGAAAAACATATTATGTTTTATCACAGAAATCCTGAAATTGAAAATATGATATTGAAAAGAGGTTGGGGCGGGCAAATTTTGAATTCGAGTGGTGATTATTTGAGTGTCATAAATAGCAATATAAACGGATATAAGACTGATGCAGTTGTTGAAGAGCATATTGACCATGTAACGGAGATTCAGGAAGATGGTTCTATAATTAATACCGTAAAAATCACAAGAGTGCATACTGGCGGACAAAGTGAATATGACTGGTATAATCGAGTCAACTCTGATTATTTGCGAGTATATGTTCCTTTGGATAGTGTTTTGCTGGAAGCGAGTGGGCATACTGTGCAGGAATATACGCCACCAGTGAATTATGATAATTTTCGTATTGATGAAGATGTCAGGCGCGTCGAAGATACAATCAAAATCGATCTTGATTCTGGTACTCAAATTTTTACGGAGTCAGGAAAAACAGTTTTTGGAAATTGGGTTTATGTCAGTCCTGGTGAAAAAGTTGAAGTAACTTATAAATATGAATTGCCATATAAAATTGATTTTAATTCTTTTACAAAACCAGCTGACAAATATAGTATGATGGTTCAAAAACAATCTGGTAGTCAAGGTAGTAGTTTTTCTGGTACGATTAAAGTTCCTGAATCTTGGAACATTCTATGGGAATCTGACGGACTGACAACTCAGGCTCAAAAAGAAAACTATTTTGAGAGTAAATTGGTGACAGACAAAATATACGGTGTTGTTTTTTCAAGAGATTTGTTGGTGGATGAATAGAATCTTGAGTTCGAAATTTAGTTGTTGCTCTGAGGAGTATATGACGAAGAATCCCATAACTATTTTCTGTCAAATTGTTGATTAAAATCAGAATTTTTCGTTTTGCTATGTTATCTCAAAATGATATTCTTTCAAAATAAGATATTTTTTTAGTTCAAAGTTGAGTGATAGTGATAAGAGACTGTGGGACAATTATGTAAAATTCTGCATTTTTGATTTTATATCATTAACCCCGTTTACATTGGATATTTTTTTTAAGTGGGAAATTTGGGACCAGAGAGTTGTTGAAGTATTTGTCGTAAAAAATTTACAGATGATTGACAAAGAAGTAATTTACATTAGAATGAAGGCATGGAGAGGGAATATTATAAATTAAAGGAGTTTTTCATATATGTATACAAAAAAAGTAATCCAGCATTTCACAAATCCTCATAACTATGGTAAAATGGAACAAGCTGATGCAGTAGGGGCGGCAGGTAATCCAGTTTGTGGAGATTTAATGAAAATATATATCAAAGTGCAGGATGGGATGATTGAAAATATTTCATTTGAAACTTTGGGATGTGCGGCAGCAATTGCTACTTCTTCAATGGTGACAGATATTGCGAAGGGAAAATCATTGGATGAAGCGATGAAAATTACGAATAGTGATGTGGCAAAAAATCTAGAAGGGCTTCCGCCAATGAAAATGCATTGTTCAAACCTGGCCGCTAGTGCTTTGCACAAAGCAATCGAAAACTATAAAAATAAGAAATAAGAAAATTGAAATGAAAATCTTAATCAATAGGAAAGTACTTCTTTTTATGATGATGTTTTCTTTTTTTGTATTTGGTTGGATTTCTTCTAGCGATATAAATGTTATTAGTGTGAATGTGGCGAGTGCTGGATGTGTTGTAGATGCAGATTGCGGGGCAGGAGAAACAATATTTAATTGTAAAGCAGATTGCTTGCCTGCTATCGTTCCTGATAAGGATATTGATGATATTATAAAAGATATAACTAGATGGACCTTGGGGCTAGGGTTATCGCTCTCAGTTATATTTCTTGTTTGGGGCGGTATAAGTTACGTTGGTGCTTCAGGAGATGCACAAAAAGCAGAAACTGCAAAAAAGGTTATTAAATATTCAATGTTCGGTGCTATTGTAATGGGTCTTTCATATGCTTTAATAGTTGTAGTAGATACGATATTTACTTAAGTAATTTCTGCAAAACGCAGTTTTTGTCATTCCTGTGAAGATGGGAATCAAGGATTTAACTCAAAAAATGAATTCTAAGGTTAAAATTTATTAGTTTATCAGAGTCTTCTTGATTTAATTTGACTTTATATTTAAAAAATGAGATAATTATGTTAATGAAAAGGACAAGTCTAAAAATATTATATATATTACTGATACTTCAATTTTTTGGAATTGCAAATGTTGTTAATGCATCAATACTCCCTGATGTCACTGGTCTTGGTTTGTCTGGTGATATGGAAGGTATGGCATTTAAGTTGACTAATTGGTTATTGGGATTTGGATTGTCATTTTCTGTGATTGCTTTAATTTGGGGAGGTATAAACTACATTGGATCATCGGGAGATGCACAAAAATCAGAGCTTGCCAAAAAAATTATTTATTATGCTATAATGGGTGTTGTGGTTATAGGTCTGGCTTTTTCCATAGTAGTAGTTATTCGAGGATTGTTCTCATGATAATATTGATACATTTATTTTATTTTTTTATTAATTAAACATATTATTTATGAAAGTATTAAGTAAAAAATATAGTATAACATTGTTTGTGTTCCTTTTAGCAAATTATGCGAATACGGCACTGGCAGTTACATTTGATAGTGGTTTTGTTGATCCTACACCACCAGCTGGTGCCAGCACTAGTTCTTTTGATGTCATACTTCATGATATCACAAATTGGATATTGGGGTTTGCAGCAGCAATTTCGGTTTTGATGATTATCATGGGTGGCGTCATATATATGACTTCAGCAGGGGATCAAACTAAGGCAGATTCGGGCAAAAAGACAGTCACAAATGGAATCGCTGGTTTAGTTATAGTAGGTCTTGCATATGCAATCGTTGTAATGATTATCTCTATGGTAACCTAAATTAAGTAAAATATTTTCAAAAAATATATAAATAAATTAATATAATCTTGAAAGGAGGTGAAACGAATGAAAAATTTAATAAAAACTCTTTCAGTTGCTTCTGTCAGTGCTTATGCTTTGACTATGAGCACAATTGCTTCAGCACAGTGGGGAACTTCTACAAATCCAGGAGGAATGTCAAGTGATCTTGAAGCTACAGTTTTAACTCTTATTGAATGGATTCTAGCATTTGTGGCATTGATTGCTACTTTAATGCTGATTTGGGGAGGCGTACAATATCTTACTGCAGGTGGTAATGATGATCAGGTTGGAAATGCAAAGAAGACTCTTTCTTATGGAGTTATAGGACTTGTAATCGTAGGTCTTTCTTACGCTATTGTTAGGGTTATTCTTGAAATTATTGTATAGGTATAAAAAAATCAATATAACGATTTATAAAAAAGAGACGAAAGTCTCTTTTTTTATGTTTGGGTACAAGTAGCCAATGCAAATCTTGGGATAATTGTGAATCCGTGGTGCTAAAAATTGTATTCTGTGCGATATTGTAAACACAAACAGTTAATAACTTTGATTATAGTTATAAAAAAACAAGAGATTTTGTTCGAAATGTATTCTTCAGAACACAAAAAAGAATTGATATTTTAGAGAGAAGCAAAAATATTTTTGCAAAGATTGTGAGTTGCAGATTTAAGCAAAATTTAATAAAATAGTTTTCAGAAAGTTTTTTGAAAAAAATATATTTGGAGGAGACGAATAATCAGACAGTTAGCAGAAAAGATTTATTGAAACTAAAGTTGGACTCGATAGCAGTTCAATCAAGTTTCTATATAAAAACTATTTATTTAATCTGAAAGCGTTGTCGTAGTTGTTGATATGATCTTTGTTAAAAAATTTTTGGCATTGCCCTTGTTGGTTCTCCATACTTGAAGAAAAGTCTTGTTGGAAATGTCATTGACTGAAAGTATTCAGGTTTATCAAAATTTGCGGTGGCAATTAGAGGCATAATGGTTTGAAGTTCAAGCAGTCACAATTTATGAAAAACTAGTCCTATGTTTTTATTTTGTTATAATTTGTAGTTTTAAAAAGAATCAAATTAAATAATAATCCGAGCGGAAGAATTATCAACATTGCAATTATTCTATCGACTAATGTTATGATCATTCCATATTGAAAATTATAATTAAGCAGTTTTAATATAAAACCTGAACTAGCCTCTTTAATTCCCAATCCTCCTGGAACTACGTTTAATACATTAATTGAGATATTAGAAAAAATAGCTATTATAGGATATATGAAGTATGGAAAATTATAATCAAAGAAATCTCCAATAATTTTTAATCTTAATGAATATACAATAATAAGAAGAAATTCTAGAAAAATAAGTTTAGAAATCAATAATTTATTTTTTCTTATTTTTTCTTTATTTCTAAAAAATAGCTGTAAAATATTATTTTTTGTTTTTATAGAACCTTTTAATATCAAAATCAACACAATAAATATTGTCAGAAAAAATAAAATTATATTTACTAAGGAAATATGGAGATAGAAGCTGGCAAGAACAAAAAATATAGAAGATAAAAATGAAAATAGAATTAAACTTATTATATGAGTGACAATAATCATTGAAGAAAAATCAGAATAAGAAAGTTTTTTCTTCTTAAGATAAATAGCTCGTGCCACAACTCCTCCTTTTAGAAAAAGATAGTTCCAAAAAGTATTTATAATTCCAAGGCCAATCCACTCAGTTTTTGATAAATGTATATTATAATGATTTACTATTAATTTTGTTTTTAAGCCAAGTAAAATCAAGGTTATACATATTAAGATACTCGAATATAAAAGACAATCAAGTGTTATGTCTTTTGTTCTTGAGATATCAGATATATTATTGTTTATAAAACTGTATAATAAAAATATTACTATCGTATAAAATAGTAGGTGTAATAAACTTGTATTGTAGCTCTTGATTTTAAATGCCATTTTCTGGGATAGTGATATATTCAAGATTAGTATTTTATTATTCCAATAAGTCTATTAAATTATCGCAAATTATATTAATGTTAAATTCATTAGAACGTGTTTTGGATTTAATTCCGAAGTTTGTAATTTGTTTTTTGTCGTTTGCTAGCTTTTTAAGAATTTCCATGAGTTCATTCTCACTATGGAATATATAACCATTCTGTCCATTAATTACTAGGTCCCTCAGACAATTGGAGTCGGAAACAATTAATGGTTTGCTCATCGCAATGCCTTCAATCGCAGAAAGAGATAACCCTAATATCATTTCTGATTTTCTATAAGGAAAGACTAATATATCACAAGACAATATTTCCATTTCTATGTTGTTTATATAACCTTTAATTGAAATATTTTTGTGACCTCGCGACTTTTTCTTAAGTATATGATTAAGGCTTCCTACTCCCGCAAGAAGTAGTTCTGTGTTATCATCATCTAATTTCAGAAAGGAATCTAACAATATATCTGATCCTTTGTTATAACTCAGATGACCAAAAAAACCAATCCGAATATTTTTGTTCGTTTTATTTTTTATATTATGGAATTTTGAAAGTTCTATTCCTGGAGGGATATAGAATATTTTATTTTTTATATTGTTTTGTTTTGAGTAGAAGTTATATAGTGAGTGATTTGTGCAAATAACTTTTTCAAATATTGTGCACACATATTTTACCAAAAAATGATTTTTATAATTTATATCTACAAACTGGTAAAGAAAGTAATTTGGTCTACTTGAGTCATTAGTATAAGAGAAAACTGTGTTAAAAAATTTAAAAATACTTGAAGTTATCAAAAGTAGCCATAGTTTAGAAATACCAGTTCCAAAAATAATTAAATCTGGTTTTAGTCTAGCCGCTTTAATTGCGGATGAAATATAAAAAGGAGAAGCTACTCTTATTATTTTGTAATTTTTATAGCACTCAATTTTCTTATGTTTTTTTTCGAATCTGCAAGTTATTATTGTTAAATTCGTTTTTTGACCTAATTTTTCAGATAAATTCATAACAAACCTTAATATTCCAGAAGGTCTTTTTAGTGGGTAGTAATATTTAACGATAAGGACAATTTTAAGCATAAATTTTCTTAGTTCTTTTTATCCTTCGTTATTTAATAAAAGGTAAACTATTTTAGTAGATCTTCGTTACGGTTTATTATCTCATGAAAATTATCATATGATTTTGCCTTAACTATGTATAAAGATTTGTCGCTTAGAAGCTTAATGAAATTTTCCTTTTCTTTATAATATATGTTATCAATATTTATTTTATCGTTGTTGTGGTATTCAAATGCTCTCAGCAATGGGTTCTTGAAATAAGAAAATTCATTTCTGTGAATTGTCATAATTTTTTCGATAACATCTTGTAGGTTTGTTTTTGTAAGACTATCTTCTTTGGATTTTTCTAACACATATACTCTTGATAATTTTGAGCTTTTAATTATACAGTCTTTCCCGAAAAGATCTGTAATAATTTTTCTTTTTTTTGTTAATAGCGCACCAATCATTGGTACTTTTACTAATAAATCAATCGCTGAGAAGTCGAAGCTTTGTCCAAATGTAGAAGTGAAGGGAACACAATATAACTCATCTTTTTTGCCGTCGTAATATGACAAGTCTTCTCCTAAAAATTTATATTTATGTTTGTCTTTTAAAAGCGTGAGAGTTGTATATGTTTTTCCTGTATCTGGCGGAGCAATACATAGAAAAGAGTCATTTGTATTTAAATTATGTAAGCTTGAAGCATGTACAATAAGATCTCCAGAGGCAATTATTTTCGTCAATAGGATATCCTTTAAGTGATTTCCTGCGGGATATAAATTGTCAATCTTAACTCTTACAAAATCCAAATAATTTTTATTTATATAAACTTTAAAATTATCATCTAATAAATTTTCAACATATAGCTTACATTTTAGTTTTAAATATGACCTTTCGTAATAAATGGAATTATGTCCAATCTTATAGTTAGAGAAAAAATAATTTAATTCTTCATTAAAATAATCTTTTGGATCTTTAACTATATTTAGATTTATTTTGTATTGTTCTTTCTTTGGTTCAAAAATCTTTTTATCAATCACTTCTCCTATTGAAAAATAAGGAAGTTCTTTGATGCCTTTATTGCAACTGATTGTAATTTTGTCTGGTATTATAACATTTCTCATGATTAAGGTTATGAATAATTAAACAAATATACTATGATATTATTATTTTATCAAATTCTTTGAAATATTTAGTAGCAATTGTATTCCAATTATAGTTTTCTAAAATAACATTTCTTGATTTTTCTATGTCACTATTTAATATTTCGTCTTTTTCTAGTAAATAGCCAATGATATTCGCATATTTAATTTTGTCAGATGGTGCTATTAGATATCCCAGTTTATAATCTTCTAAAGCATCCTTTATCCCTTCTAAATCAGATGCTACAACAGGCAAACCACAAGAAGCAGCTTCCAGTGCAACAAGACCGAATCCTTCGGCATCTCCTTCAACTTTTATATTTGGCATAATAAAAACATCAGCACAGTTATATAGCTTTTTTAAAGTGTCACTGCTGACTTGTCCTGTTGGATAAACTAATCTCTCTAAATTATTATCCACAATTGTCGTTTTTATTTTATTTTCAAATTTTCCGCTTCCAGCAATAATATATATAAAATCTTTTCTCGTTTTTGATATTTCTGGAATAACCTCCTTTATAAACCAATGGAAACCTTTTCTCTCTATCAGTCTTCCAGTTGAAAGCATAATTTTTTTGTTTTTTAAAGAAACGTCAATTATTTTTTCAATTTCATTTCTGAGTTCATCAATATTTTTATTTTTTATAAAATAATCATCAGAAATTCCATTTTTAATTACAATAATATTATCATTTGAAACACCTCTTTTTCTACATTCGTCCCTAGTATAACTACTTACGCAAATTACTTTATTGGCTTTTCTAACATACCTCGGAATAATTAGCTGATAAAACCAATTGTTATAGGTTATATCTAATGCGTGTATTGTTATAATGGTGGGTTTTTTAAAAATCATTAAAAAAAACATCAAAGGAGAAATTGAGCCATCCGCTATATAGATGATATCGATTTTCTTGGTTAGTAAAATATAAATTGATTTTAAAACAAAAAAAGGGATAACAACAAAAAGCCATTTAGTTGAACCCCCCCATATTACCGGACTTACTTTTGCCATTTTACTTAATCTGCTATATATCTCATATGACACTTTTTCCATTCCGCCAACTGAGGGGGGGTGCTTTCGTGAAATATAAAGTATTCTCATATAATAAATATTATTTTTTAACTATTAATAATACCAATAATCAATGCGTTTGCATTATTATATGGTTTGCCAAATTTTTTTTTGCAATCCTCACTCCAAGGAATTTCTTTCCAGAGATTATTTTTTGACATTCTAATTAAGCAGTACTTTTCATCAAAGTGTAGTTTTTTATTTTTATCAAGCTCATCTAATCTATCATTATACCCCTGAGGAAAAGTAATGACTATTCTTCCGTTTGGAGCCAAGCAATCTTCTAGAGCTTTAATTGTTTTCTCAATCTTTGTATCGTCTCTCGGACTTTCGTCCCAGCCAATGTGCTCTATTGTTGAGATACTGACAATCAAGTCATATTTTTTTGTTGACTTGAAATCAACTACATCCTGTCTGATTACTTTTCTTGATTTATCATATTTGTCTAATATATCATGTTCAAATGAATAATAATGCGACAACACATTTCCCAATTCAAGTATAGTCTTGCTTTTGTTATTATTTATTATATCCATAATAATTGGTACTTCAATTGCCCTTTCGCTTCTCCATGTTGCATTGTACAAATGAAAAAAATAATTAAGCTTTTTTCCCTGAAATTCAAATGTTTCTGAGGATTTAAAAATTTTCTTATACGGATAATAAAAATAACTTAATCCTTTCCTAATCTTTTGAAATAAAGTTAATCTATTTGTCATGTTTTTTTATATATTTATTAATATTTTTTTTATAGTTGCCTTCTTTTCCTGAGATTTTAACGAACATTTCTCCAATTAGTCCAAGTGAAATAAGCTGAACTCCTACCATAATAAGCAAGATACCGGCGATAAAAAGAGGTAGTCGACCCTGAATAGATCCCGTTGATAATCTTAAAAAAGTAATATATAAGCCTATAATAGCTCCTATGC
Organism: Minisyncoccota bacterium; assembly: GCA_023143145.1. Classification (GTDB taxonomy): domain Bacteria; phylum Patescibacteriota; class Minisyncoccia; order JAHIHE01; family JAGLIN01; genus JAGLLA01. The sequence continues at coordinate 34,678 of JAGLID010000095.1, forward strand.
TAAGTGCTACTGAACCTATGCCTCCAAAAAAATGAGCTGGTCTTTTGAAATATTTTGTGAGCATCATCACTGTCAAAAGGTCGAGAAAGCCGTTAATAAATCTTATGGGACCATATTTTGATTTTCCAAATTTTCTTTTTCGGTGATGAACTGGAATCTCACCAATTTTATACCCTTGATTTCTAGCCATAACTGGGATGTATCTATGAAGTTGTCCATATAAATCAAGATTTTTCGCAACTTCTGATTTATACGCTTTAAACCCACAGTTGAAGTCATGAAGCTTTACTCTTGAGAGTCGAGAGGTTATAAAGTTGAAAAATTTTGAACTTGTATTTTTTATAAACGAGTCTTTCCTGTCTTTTTTCCAGCCTGAAACTAAGTCATAGTCTTTTTCAATCTTTGTAAGGAAATTCGGAATTTCTTTTGGGTCATCTTGTAAATCTGCATCCATCGTAAAAATAATTTTTCCACGCGCTTCAGTGAAACCTGCTTTCAAAGCCGTTGCTTTTCCAAGGTTTGACCTAAAATTGATTCCGATAATGTGACGATTATCATTGCTAAAAAGTTTTTCAATAGCTTCTTGTGTTTTATCACTGCTTCCATCATTTACAATTATAATCTCATAATTATCAGTAATATCATTTAAGACTTGCTTAATTTCAGCACATAAAAAGGGAAGGTTTTCAGATTCATTATATGCAGGTATTACAATTGAGATTTCTTTAATATTATTCATTTGAAAGGTTAGTATAATAATAGTTAAATTTTTAATTATAGCATAGGAGTCTCTTGTCTTGAGAGATGATTCTTTGATTATAGTATAATTTGCATTGTTACTTTTGACAAGCTCTAAGACATCGAAATTTAATGGATATAATTTACTAATGGAAGTAAATATATAGATTCTGTATTATTAATGTATTTCTATAATAAGTTAATTATCCAAAATATGGAAGGTTTTTTATCTTTTCAATTTCAGAGTAATGTATTAATAACAATTGAGATATTAGTATTGAAATAATTGTCCAGTAATATAGAGAATTTATATTTTTGATATTGTATTTTCTCATAAATATATTTACCAACTCGTAGATACCTAGTCCTGCTATTATCTGGAATAATATTAAGATTGGTACTAGATATCGAAAAGAATAGGTTTTGCTGAATAATATAATGAACGCGAAAAATGAGATAAAATAAACAAAAAGGATTATTATTTCTTTTTCAACATGTTTACGAGTGCAAATATTTTTTAAAATTAATATAAAGAATATACAAAATAAAATTATTACAAAGAAATTAAATGAATAGATAAAATTATCCGATAGATAGGCGGAGAGCACGCTTGTTGCATCGACTTGTGTGGTTTGATTTTTAACAACAACTCTTTGCGAGCTTTCTTTTATAACTAAAGATAAAACAGATTTTGGGTTTGATAATATTGTTGGTAAAAAAATAATACTTGTAACTATGAACATTGACAACCAAGAGAGATAAATTTTTAGCGCGTGCTTAATTTCATTAGCGGTGTTTCGTATTTTAAAGTTGTTATCTTTTTTATTCTGTAGAATATTCAATATTTGACTATAAAAAATAATTGCAAAAAAAACATACGGCACTAAGAATAGTGCTGACATTTTTGACAAAACAGCCCAAGAACCCAAAACTGCAGAGGCGATTAAAAATAATCTACCACCTTTTTTTCCTAAATACACTAATAGGCACAAGATGCTAATTATTGAGAACATACCGACAAATTTATCAGTTGGTGTTGTAAAATATATATAGTACGGAGTTGTAACAA
>JAGLID010000096.1 GCA_023143145.1 Minisyncoccota bacterium
ATGGTATGTTGTTGATTGTTAGATTATGAAATCTTAAAGGATAAATTCCGTATATGTTTGAATTTTTAATAGAAACAACTCAGGCCGCGGAGAGAATAGAAATAGGAGATTTTGTTATAGAAATTGAAGATGTTTCCTGGTGGCCATATTTTTACGGCGCGATAAAATATTTTATGGCGGGGATGACATTCTTATTTATAATTGGAATTATACTGGTTTTAATAAGGGTAGAGGGCGGTTTTAAAGTCAGAATAAAAGAAGCGATTGAAGAGGCAAAAGAAGCCGGAAAATTGCCGAAAACAAAAATTCAAAATAAGTGGGAAATTATTTCCTCCAAGATAGAATCTAAAGATGACGATGATTATAAAAAAGCCGTTGTTTTGGCTGAAGAATTATTTACTAATGTTTTAAAAGCCGCCAATTTTTCCGGAGAGAATTTGGAAAAAAAGTTAAGCAAAATTCCGGATAATCAGTTGGAGTTTAAGGAGGATATTGTTTGGGCGTATAAGCTAAAAGAAAGAATTTTGGCAGACGAAAATTTTGCGGTTGACTATGAAGAAGCGAAGCGAGCTGTTTATATTTTCCAAAGAGCGTTGAAAGGAATGAATGTGATTTAAAAAAAATTGTGCTATTTTTCAATGTGTGGTATAATAATAAAAATTGGGTGTTTGAATTTATAATCTATTTTCAAAAATAAATGGCGTCAGAAAAAATAAACAAAAATTTTATATTATTGGCGATTATTTTATTCGCGGTTTTTGCTATGTTCTTTTATCTGATTTGTTTTTTTGCTAGAGTTCCAGAAATAAAAAATGAAACGCTTGTTGTTGAAGAAAATAAAGCGGACATTATGAAAAGTCTCACCGTTCCAGTTGATCCGAATGTTGAAGTAGAATCAATATCTGAAGAAATAATGGAAAGTCTCACCGTTCCAGTTGATCCGAATATTGAGGTGGAATCAATATCCGAAGAGGTAATTAAAAGCTTAACGGCGCCAAAATAAATTTTGAATTTTATATTTAATTTTTTAATAATTAAAACTATGTCAAAAAAAACACTTTTCCATTATGCCGCGCCGGCAATTATTACGGGCATGCTGTTTGCCACCGTAGCTGTTTCGTGGGAAGAGCCGGGAAGCAATCCTCCCGCTGGAAATGTTCCCGCGCCGATAAATGTCAGCGCGTCTAATCAATCTAAGGAAGGATGGTTAACTGTTGGCAGTACTTCCGCGCCGTCAATGCAGCTAGATGTGCAAGGCATAGCGCCCGCTTTGGGGAGTTTAAATGTAACGGGCGGAGCTGTTTTAAACACAGGCGGAGCAGCAACTGGATTGATTGTTGCTAACGGCAATGTTGGAATTGGAACAACTGATCCCAAAGAGAAATTACATGTAGCGGGAGATGCTGTTCGCATAACGGATAGCAGCGCTGAAATTCAATTTGATCAAACTAATGTATCACCTAATGGCGACTGGCTTTTTAAGACATTTGGCAACGGATTACGTATACGCGTTGGTGATGCAGATACAGATTCTTGGAGCGAAAAAGTAACCATTCTTAATAATGGCAATGTCGGGATTGGCACAGATAATCCAACTGATAAATTACATATTAGAGCAGAAGATTTGGGTGTAGATTGGACTTCGGGAGACGGGGGGGAGCTACTAGCGGATGTAAAAATAGAGTCTATTGATGCCACTCTTAACTTGATTGCCAAAGACGAATCCATTTCTGAAAGCGCCATTAAGATGACTGAAGTGGATGCTATTGGCAATTATAAAAATATATGGGCCGTGGGACGCTTGGCTTCAAATGTTGGGGGGGATTTTTATGTGGGATATACTGAACAAGGCGACGGGCAGCATTATTATGATGACAACAGTCAAAAAGTCACAATAAAGACCAATGGCAATGTTGGAATTGGGACGAGTGATCCAAAACAAAAACTTGAGGTGGATGGAGGAATAAGATTAAATACTGCTGATGCGAGACCAGCATGTAATCTTGACGCAAGAGGCACTTTTTGGTTTATTCGGGGAGCGGCTGGCGTAAAGGATAGTGTAGCGGTTTGCGCAAAGGATGTCGCAGGCGCTTATGCATGGAGATCAATTTGGTAAAACTTAACCCGCAATATTATATAATAGAACAACTTAAAAAATAGAAAAATTTATGCGTGAATTTTTTAAACTAAAAATTTGGAAAATAAATTTTGTTATAATTTTAGCAATTATTTTAGTTAGTAGTACAGTTGTTTTTTACGAGTTGAAAAAAGAAATCAAAATTGTCCAAGCTGGCGCGGGACATAATGTTTTGGGTTTTGCCTGGTCGGAAAATATTGGTTGGATTAGTTTTAACAGCGGTAATTGCGATACTGACAGTAATGGTTTTGTTGATACAGACGCAACGGTTTTAGGATGCGGTGGCGATAATTCAACGGATGTCGCTTTTGATTATGGCGTTAATGTTTTAGCGACTGGTAATTTTTCAGGGTACGCCTGGAGTTCCAGTGTTGGCTGGATTAGCTTTCAGGAAGACGATGCGTATGATTATGGATTTAATTCCGATTGTCCGGGTGCTTGTA
>JAGLID010000097.1 GCA_023143145.1 Minisyncoccota bacterium
ATTATAAATTATTTACAAAAAATAAAGATCTTTACGACGCTATGCTCGCGGATATTGCCCAAGCTGAAAAATTTATTTATTTGGAAACATATATATACGGAAACGACAAAACCGGCAAGCAATTCAGGGATTTACTGACAAAAAAAGCCAAAGCCGGCATTGACGTTAAAGTAATTATTGATGATTTCGGTTCGGAAGTTAAAGAAAGTTTTTTTTCCGAATTAATCAAAACAGGCGGCAGAATAAAATTTTTTAGAAAATTTATTTATTCTTTTAAATTCATTTCCAAAAATAACAGCCGCAATCATAGAAAATTATTAACGATTGATAATAAAATTACTTACTTGGGTTCCTCAAATATAAAAGAAAAGCATTTAAACTGGCATGAGTTAAATATACGGCTTGAAGATAAAATTTCAGAATATTTCCGTTCAGTTTTCTTGGATAATTTTAAAATTGCCAACAGAAGATCTTTTATGAAAAAACGGCACTTAGCGCCTGTCCGTTGCGGTTTGTTTGAAATAATCAGAGATGTGCCTTCAATTAAATTTAATAAAATCAGAAAAAGAAAAATTGAATTAATCAGGCAGGCAAAAAAACAAATTCTAATTGAAACCCCGTATTTCTTGCCAGATAAAAAACTTAGAAAAGCCTTAAAAACCGCTGTAAAAAAGGGAATAAATGTTAAAATTATTATTCCAAAAAAATCAGATGTTAAAATTATTGATATACTTAGAAACCGCTATTTGGGAAATTTGCATAAAAACGGAATTAAAATTTATTTTTACAATAAAAAAAACCTTCATTCAAAGTTTTTAATAATTGATGATGTAGCTTTCAGTTTGGGTTCGGCAAACATAAACTTCCGCAGCCTTTATATGGAATTTGAATTAAATTTATTTGGCTGGGACAAGCAAATTATACAAAATCTTGAAAATATTTTTAAAAATGACTTAAAGTCAACGGAAAAATTTAATTACAAAAAATACCTTTCCCGTTCCAGAATTCAAAAATTAACTGAAAAAATTCTTGCAAAAGTTAGAGAGAATTTATAATGTGCGCCCACCAGGATTCGAACCTGGGACCTTCTGCTTAAAAGGCAGCTGCTCTACCAACTGAGCTAACAGCGCATGTATTTAAATTTTTGTTTTAACAAACTCTCTTCCTCTGTAACTTTTTAGCTGTCTTTCTCTTTTCGTCGCATCTTCTCTTCTCAGAAATTCTTCAGAGTATATAAGTTTCCATTCTCCTTTGTTTTTGCTTGTGTATGATTTGCTCTTATTTTTGAGTAAACCATTATGTCTTTTTATCCTATTTTCAAGATCACTAGTATGACCTATATAGATTTTATCCAAGTCTATATTATGAATAGCATAAACGTGAAACATAAAGCCTGCTTAAATGTCCGCCAACTGGCGGATCTACCAACTGAGCTAACAGCGCATGTAGTTTTTCATATAAAACCGAAAAGATTTTGGAATACTTGGGAAAATAAGTTCCTCAAGCAAAAAAAAGAAAACTGCAAAAGCAGGTTATTTTAATTTAATTGAATAATAGCAAAAAGATTTGGATTTGGCAAGACCTTTTATTAATATTTGGTCAAGCCTGTTATTTATTTATTATTAGCACTTTTTCCACATATAATTAAGTATGTTTCCACTTGTAAATATTCAGGTATTAGTATAATATTAGATAGTAATATGAGTGATAATATCGTAGACAAAATACCACCGCAAAACATTGAGGCCGAAGAATCTGTTCTCGGTTCTCTTTTAATTGATAAAGATGCAATGATAAAAATTGCTGATTTTTTGTCTGAAAATGATTTTTATATGAACGCCAATAAGCTTATATTCCGAACAATGATGGAGTTATTTTCCAGACAAGAACCCATTGATATTATTAGTGTATCTAGTAGGATTGAAGATAAAAGTGAAATCGAAAAAATTGGTGGAAAGTCATATTTAACCAAATTATCAAATACAGTTCCGACCGCCTCTAATGTTGTTCATTATGCCCAAATTATTCAGAAAAAAGCGACCCTCAGAAGACTTTTGAACGTTGCTTCAGAAATTGGTGAACTCGGCTTCAAAGAAGAAGAAAATATTGATGATTTACTTGATATGGCTGAAAATAAGGTATTCAGTGTATCGCAGAAGTTCCTAAAGAATACTTTTGAGCCTATTACAAACATGCTTAATTCTGCTTTTGATAGAATTGATGAGCTTCACAAGCAAAGTGGAACATTAAAAGGTGTTCCGACTGGATTTGATGATTTGGATAAATTGACATCCGGTATGCAAAAATCTGATTTAGTTATTTTGGCCGCTAGACCCAGTGTCGGTAAAACTTCGCTTGCTCTTGATATTGCTCGTAATTCAGCTATTAAGGGTAAAATATCTGTTGGCCTGTTTTCTCTTGAAATGAGCAAAGAACAGTTGGTAGATAGAATGCTTTGTGCTCAATCAAATGTTAATCTTTGGAAAATGAGAACTGGTAATTTATCAGATAAGGAAGAGGATAATGATTTTGCCAAAATCGCTGAAGGAATGGGCGTGCTTTCTGATGCTAAAATATTTATTGATGATTCGGCTGATTGTTCTATTACGGAAATAAGAACAAAATCTAGAAGACTACAAACAGAGCATGGACTTGATATGGTTATTGTTGATTATTTGCAACTTATGCAAGGAAAAGGAACTTACAAAGATAATCGTGTTCAAGAGGTTTCAGAAATTTCTAGAGGACTCAAGGGGCTTGCCAAGGAGTTAAATATCCCCGTTGTTGCTCTATCTCAGCTTTCTCGTATGGTTGAGCAGTTAAAGCCAGCCATCCCAAAACTATCTCATTTGAGAGAATCTGGTTCTATTGAACAGGATGCTGATATTGTAATGTTTCTTTATAGAAAATCAGCTGATAGAAATTTCAACAAAGAAGATTTACCGGAGGATGAAAAGACTGCTGCCCAATTAATTATTGCTAAGCATAGAAATGGCCCAACTGGAAATGTTCATCTCTTTTTTGATGAAAATACAGCAAGTTTTAAAAACCTAGATAGATCTGGCTATGAAGAAGAAATACCTGAGTTTTAAATTTTCAATTTAAAAAAATTCTAAGCACGAAATTCTAAATCCTAAACAAATACAAATTTCAAAACATTTTCTAATATTTATAATTTTTGTCATTTAAGATTTTGAGTCTGTTTAGAGTTTGGTGCTTAGAATTTAGAGTTTAATTAAATATAAGTTATTAAAATAACTAAATTAAAACAAAGATATGTTCAACAAATTAAAGCAATTCAAAGATTTAAGAAGTCAGGCTAAAACAATGCAAGATGCATTGTCTGGCGAATCTGTTACAATAGAAAAAAAAGGAATTAAGATTGTTATGAATGGTAACATGGAAATTACTGAGTTAAATATTCCCGAAAGTCTAAGTAATCAAGAAGTTTCAAAATACATGAAAGAAG
>JAGLID010000098.1 GCA_023143145.1 Minisyncoccota bacterium
ATAGACTCAGAACCTTCGAACTTTGGTTTAGCGCTCTTGACAATAATGATATACTATGCTAAGCTATTCAGTCATTGAAAAATTATGGCAAAAAATACTAATTAACATATATATAGATATGTTTGCACATTGAAAAATAGGAAAAAATTACAGTTGCGGACGAATGAATGTTTGGTAAATTATCAAATATTTATTCGTCCGTAAAATAGAGGTTTAAAGATATGAGTCAAAATAAAAAATTGAATCGATCTGCAGTGTTTGTGTTGAATGCTCTCGCAACGACATTTCTTGTCGTTGTGATATATATGGCAATTAATTCCATAGGTATAAACCTAATCAATTCAGAACATGGTCCTGTGACGAGAGCATTGTTGATATTGATCGTATATATGGGCAGTTATTTCACACTTTCAAGACTTAAGATATTCGAGAAGATATATAGACCTATAAATGTAGAGTTATCATAAATATTTTCCTATTTTTCTTTTTTCCAAGTTTATAAAATAGTTTGTAGATTTAGAAAAGATTATGATAATTTGTCGGAAGATAATTTTATAATAATCAAAGATGAGAATCTCTGAAAAAGTTTTTTTAGGGATTTTTAAATAATGCTTCTGCTCTCTCAAATTTCCCCTCAACTCTCACCTAATTTTCCAAAACTCCCATCCAAACCACCCCAAAATTGTTCACTATTATACCTCGTCGCCCCGACACACAAAATAATCGCTAACTTTAGCGGTTGTTTTTAGTATAGAGAGCGAACCTTCAAACTCTGTATTATATATTACGGTTAATAATTTTAAGAAAAAGAAAAAGGCAACTCTTTTGCATTTGCAAAATCATTGTTACCTTAAATTGCTACGGGCTATTTTTTGTTTTATATCCCAATCTTTTTTTGAGATAGTGAAATATATATCATCCCACAATTTTCCATTTTCATCTTGTGTCGGAGGAGAATTTCCTTTTTTAGCTTCTATTTCAAAGCCAAGTTTTTCATGCATTCTTTTGCTTCTGATATTAAATCCAAATACAGCAGAATTTATTTGGCATAGCTTCAATTCTTCAAAACCATAATCAATGAGAAGCCGTGCTATCTCAGTTCCATATCCTTGATTCCAAAATTCTTTCTCTCCTATTGTTATCCCGAATGTAGCTATATTCATTTCGTTGTCAATATTTTTGAATCCACAAATTCCAATTGGCTTTGTATCTATTTCTATGATAAAGACTATTGCATTTTTTTTCGAATAATCTTTAAGCCACATTGCTTTGGTATATTCGATATCTTTAGGCATATGAGAGACTACATATTTCATGACCTCCAGGTCCCCAAACCACTTTTTGAATAATGAATAATCTTTTTCTTCCACGGGCCTTAGGAAAACCTTCTTTGCAATTGTTGTCATTTCTAACCTCCACTTGTAAATATATTTAATTAGGAATCAACATGGCATCTTATCATAAATTGGAGAGTTGTCAAGGGAGATAAATTTAAATTTATCTCATTAATCTCTCCACTCTCTCCAATTTTCCCTCAATTTTCACCCAATTTTCCAAGATACCCACCCAAATTACTAGGAAATTATTCCTAACTGTATATCATGTTGCTTCGAGACAGGAAATAATAAAATAATCTTATAAATAGAGGTTGAAGTTGACGTTTAGTTGTCATTGATTTTTTTGAAAAATATATATATACTATAATTAGTATAAATTTATACAAATAAATAAGAATAATTTAAATGAATTTATCGAGTAGGTATAAAATCCTAGACAACAAACATGTAAAATTTCTTTTAAATTTAGTTTTAATTTCAGTTGTTCTTTATTTGTTTTTGTTTAGTATAAAATTGATGGGGACCTCTTTTAAAATGTTTGGTCAGGAGTTTGCCGAAAATATCATTTCGACCACATCAAATCCTTTCATTGCTCTTTTTATCGGAATTTTGGCGACAAGCTTGATTCAAAGTTCATCGACCACGACATCTTTGGTGATTGGTTTGGTGGCTTCTGGAACATTACCCCTCTCTGGTGCAATTCCAATTATTATGGGGGCAAACATTGGGACAACTGTGACAAACACAATCGTTTCTATGGCACATATTACTAGAAAGTTGGAATTTAAACGGGCACTTGCAGGATCGATTGTGCACGATATTTTCAACATTATGACTGTGATCATTCTATTTCCTCTCGAATTAAAATTTCATCTTCTTGAAAAATTATCCAGTTTACTTGCTGGTTACTTTGTTGATTTTGGAGGAGCAAAGATTTTTGATCCCTTGAATGCAATTATAGATCCAGCTATAAATTTCACAAAGAATAATATTGATTCTCCGCAATTTATGCTGATAATTGCACTTATTCTGATATTTGCCTCACTTATTGCTTTGGTGAAAATTATGAGAGGATTGATTATGTCGAAGGCAAAAGTTTTGTTAGATTATTATTTATTCAAAAATGACAGAACTAGTTTTGGTGTAGGTCTTTTGATGACAGCTGTCGTTCAGAGCAGTTCAATCTCAACTTCAATTGTAGTGCCAATGGTTGGTTCAGGACTATTGACGATTCGGCAAATATTTCCCTATATGCTTGGTTCGAATATTGGAACGACGACAACTGCCATTATGGCTGCAATGGCCACGGCAAATCCAATTGCGGTAACGGTTGCTTTCTGTCATTTGCTTTTTAATATATTTGGAATTATAATTATTTATCCGTTTCGAGGAATTCCAATACGACTAGCCGAATCAATTGCAGAATTTGCAGCTCAGTCGAAAAAGAATACTTTTGTTTTTTTAGCATCTTATTGTTTACTATATCTAATGCCAATTATTTTTATCATTTTTTAGATAAAGTAAATTAAAAATATTAATTATTATAAATAAAACTATGTTTAAAAAATTAATGGAAATTTTACAAAGAGAAAATTTATTAAAGCAATCAGTAGATACGCTGGAGATTATGCTTAAAAAAAATAGAGAGACATTCAAGTTAGTTACAGATTTTTTAGTTATTGGGAAAGAGATTGAAAAAAATATTCATAATGAAGATAAGAAAATTAATCGTTACGAAATAGAAATACGTAAGAAAATTTTAGAGCATGTTTCTATAAATCCAGAGCAGGATGTGACTTTTGCTCTGATACTTCTTGGGGCGACAAGGGATATTGAACGGACAGGGGATTTTATGAAAAATATATACGATATTTCTTTGAAACTAGAAGGTGGTTTTTCTTCTAATAAATATACAGAAATTATAAAGAAGCAGATAAACATTATTTTGGAAATGTTTGATTTAACACACGACGCTTTTATAAATTCTGACGAAGAAAAGGCAAAGAAAGTTGTCCAGATGCATAAGAATAAGGTGTGTAGTAGATCAGATCAAATTATTATGGATACAATTGACGATGTTGATATCAAAGCTAAAAATGCTGTCATTTATGCTTTGCTTGCGGTATATTTCCGAAGAATCGGCGCTCATCTTGCAAATGTTGCTTCAAGTGTGATTAGTCCATTTGAAAAGATAAGATATATTGATAATAATAAAGAATTGTCAGATATATAGTTTTGATAGAAAATTTTGATGACTAAAATCAATTATTATTGATTTTTGATTATGTGAGGTAATAATTCTCCTTGCAGGAATTTAGACTTTTGAAGATTTAGGTTCAAATGCTGGTACGATTATCATTTTTATGAGCAGTCTGAGATATCAAAGACCGACTTTTTTTATTTGTAAAAAGGTTGCGATTTTGTGCAGAAGATATATACTTAAATTGGTTGTTATCTAATTTCTTAAAAGTCTATGTTAAATATTTTTCTTTTTATAAGTAGCGCATTTCTTTTTATTTTTCTTTTTGGGAGATTGCTAGAGAAAGTGAGAGTGCCGTGGATTTTTGCTTCTCTTTTTTTTGGGATTCTTCTTTCAATTTATAATCCTTTCAACTCGGTGACGACTTCCGATACATTTGTCTTTCTCGGAGAGCTTGGTATGTATTTTTTGCTTTTTATAGTTGGATTTGAAGTGAGTTTACAAGAGCTGAAGAAAAAAGAAAAGTTTATTTTGAAATCGACTTTCATAATTATTATTTTTGAAGCGATTTTAGGAAGTGTTCTTATTCATTTTATTTTTCACTATAGTTGGCTGATATCTTTTTTGGTTTCGATGTCTTTTGCTTCTGTCGGAGAAGTTATTTTGATTCCTTTATTAGATGAATTCAAAATCCTAAAAACAAAGTTAGGAAGGGCTATTGTTGATATTGGAGTTACTGGCAATATTTTAGAAATATGCGTTCTTATCGTAGTTTCTATTATCATTACTTCACACGATCCAAATAAGATTTATATAACTTTTGCGTCTCTAATTCTCTTATTTTTACTTACGGCAGTGTTTGTTCGTTTTAGACACGAAGGAGAACAATTTCGGTTTATGAACGTCGATACGATGTTTATTTTTTCAATTTTTATATTATTTTTATTTTTGGGAATCGGAAAATATGCCGATGCTACTCCCTTAGCTGCACTTCTCGCTGGAATATCTTTGAAAACTTTTATGTCTCCAAGAAGAATAAGTCTCATAGAAAGGGAAGTAAAGATACTTTCTTATGGATTTTTTGCACCATTTTTCTTTTTGTGGGCAGGGATGTCGGTTAGTATTGATGCTTTAATAAAATATCCACTTGTCATTTTGTTAATTGTTATTGTTACAAAGAGCATAAAGATCGTTGGTAGTTATTTTGTTGCCAGAAAGGAACTGGGAGAGAAAGAGTCAATTTTGCTAGGAATTGGTCTCTCAATAAGATTTAGTACGAGCATTATTATTACGAAAATCTTGTTTCAAGAGGGATTAATTAATGATGATCTATATTCAGTCATTGTCACTTCTGGCATAATATTTAATTTTTTTGTACCATTTATATTTTCCAGTTTGTTTATGAAGTGGAAAATAGGGAAAGTTAGTGGTTAATTATAATATCTAATTTTATAAATCATGAATATAAAATCAGCCGTATTTGTCAAAGGAGTTGTTGGTCCTAATCAAATCCTAGATGATGGAAAACATAAAGTTGCTTTTATTGGAAGATCTAATGTGGGAAAATCTAGTGTGATAAACTCATTACTTCGAAAAAAGGGTTTAGTTAAATCAAGTTCGACTCCAGGGAAAACTAGAGAAATAAATTTTTTTCTTGTTAATGAGGATATATATTTTGTAGATTTACCAGGATATGGATTTGCGAAGATTTCAATGCAAGCTAGAGAAAAGCTTCGAAACTTGATTTTGTGGTATTTAACATCTCCAGAAATTGAACATTCTCGCATTGTCTTGATTGTTGATGCAAAGATTGGTCCAACCAAACTTGACGAAGAAATGATTGATGTTCTGAAAGATTATGGTCATGATTTTGTCGTTGTTGCTAATAAATCTGATAAATTGAAAAGAAATTCAAGAATTACTCAACTCAAGTTGATTAGAGAGCAGACAGGAAAAGAAGCAATTTTATATTCAGCAAAAACGATAGAAGGTAGAAATGAAGTTATGAGTAAAATATTCGAATAATATTGCAAATATTTTTTAATTATACTTTGTAGTTTTAGCAAATAAATATATAAAATATATGGAAACAAAATCAAATCAAATCATTGGTAACGCTTTATTGGTATTGGGTCTGCTGGTAATATTTATTGGAATATATTCTTTGTATAATGTTTTCGCCGCGAAGAAAGAGGCACCGCAAGTGTTTAAATATAATAGTGAAGAATCGGTTGATGTTGATGCTCAAAATAATAATGACATTAGAGAAGAGACTGTCATTGATAAATCAAGATTGACAGACCCAGCCTATGTGAAGAGCATAGAGAGTCAACAAAAGGACGCAACAGAAGAATTGATTAAGAATCAGATAGGTAATTTGTTCAAAGATATAATACCGCAAGAATTTATCATCAAGTTTCTTAATCTTTCGAGTTGGTCTATATTTATTTTTATTCTAATTTTTGCTGGAGGAAAAATTTCGGGGTTGGGGATTAAGCTGTTGAAAAATTAGAATTATAAGTAGAAATAATCTCGCTAATAAATTTAACTATAAAAATATGAGTGAAATAAAATATTTTACAACAGAAGAAGCAGAAAAAATTGGAAATTCTCTTGGAATTAATTGGGATAAATTTGATGTTGTTCAATTTAGAATGGGTATGGATGTTGAAATGGAACATGGACTTGTTGATAGTCATACGAATGTAACAAATGATGATCCTGTCGTAACTGGAAAAATTGCACTAGCTCATTTGAATGAATTTCCAGATTACTATACTCGTCTTGAAAAGATGGAAATTGAGGCTGAGAATTTTTGGGATAATAAATAAATATCTTTTTTAGTTAAAAAACAAAAAAATAATCTATATAAATACAGATTATTTTTTAAAAATATTACAATCAATAAATTTCAAAAAAATTAAGAATTATCTTTTGCGGTTGTTTTAATGCATTTTGTACAAATTTTGATTTTCTCTCCATCAACATGTTTTATCTGAACATTGATAAATTGTTTTCTTTTTGTAGCGATGTTTGAGTGGCTTCGAGATTGGCTTGAACTTGTTCCTCTGCCACAAACTTGACATATTTTACTCATAAAGCGATAATTAAATTATTATGTTAGCACATAGCTATCTTAAACTAAATAATTAATTTTGGCAAGCATGGAAATAACTATAGCAATATTTTTTGTAATCATCTTATTATTTTCAGCCGTTATTCATGAATTTGCTCATGGATGGATGGCAAACTATTATGGAGATCCTACTGCAAAATTTATGGGTCGGTTGACCTTAAATCCAATTCCACATATTGATTTGGTGGGTTCGATATTAGTTCCCTTATTCCTCGTTTTAAGCAATTTTGGTTTTATATTTGCTTGGGCAAAGCCAGTTCCTTATAATCCGCATAATTTGCGAGACAAGAAAAATGGCGAGATGTTTGTTGCTTTGGCAGGGCCTCTTTCGAATTTAATTATCGCTTTTATCTTTGGAACTATTATTCGAATGATGATGATGCAAAATATTGATTCAAGTATGATTTCATTTTTCTCTTTTATTGTATATTTGAACATTATATTAGCTCTTTTTAATTTAGTGCCAATTCCTCCTTTGGACGGTTCGAAAATACTTTTCCATTTTTTGCCGTATTCGATGCAAGGTACAAAGGACTTTCTTGAGAAAAACGGTATGATTTTGTTGCTTGTATTTATCCTTTTTGGAGGGTTTGAATGGATTCTTTGGCCGATACTGGAATTTCTATTTGTTTTCTTTACGGGGAGTGCTGGTTTGCTTTAGATAATATTAATTAAAGAATATTTGATTTTAGGAAAATGTTCTTGACACATTTGTAACTATCTGTTAATCTTAGAACTATTGAGAGATTACACTAAATACTAATGAAAAAAGATTGCACGAGCTTTTGCAGTGGTGCTATTTTTAATTGATTTTTATAATAAAACTATTTAAAATAAAACAATGCCAACAATACAACAATTGATTAGAAAACCAAGAACGAAGACCGCCAAGAAGTCAAAAACTCCAGCTCTGGCGCGTAATTTTAATTATTTGAAAAATAAACCTTCTGTCGCGAAAAAAGGAAATCCTTTTAAAAGAGGTGTTTGTGTAAAAGTTGGTACTGTGACTCCAAGAAAACCAAACTCTGCATTGCGAAAAATTGCCAGAGTAAAATTGACAAATGGTGCTGAAGTTACAGCATATATTCCTGGAATTGGTCATACATTGCAAGAACATTCAGTGGTGATGATTAGAGGTGGAAGAGTGAAAGATCTTCCAGGTGTGAGATATCACATTGTTCGTGGAGTTCTTGATGCTGGTGGAGTTGAAGGAAGAAAGCAAGAAAGAAGTAAATATGGAACCAAGAGACCTAAATAGTTTTCAATATAAATTGAATTTTTAACTTAATTATAAACAATCATGGGACGAAGAAAAAAGACAATAGATAGAAGAATAAAGTCTGATTACAAATATAATAATCCGATATTATCTAAGTTTATAAATTATATAATGGAAGACGGGAAAAAGTCTGTGGCCTGTAGAGTTGTTTATGATACTCTGGATATTATAAAAGAAAAGACACAAAAAGATCCTATTGAAGTATTTGAGGAAGCTTATAATAAAGTTGCACCAGTTTTGGAAGTTAAGTCAAAGCGAATCGGAGGAGCGACATATCAAGTTCCAGTTGAAGTTCGTGGTGGAAATAGAAGAATGCAACTTGCTTTCAGATGGTTAATAGCTGCAGCAAAAAGCAAAAAAGGGAAACCAATGTCAGAAAAACTAGCTGAAGAAATTTTGGATATAATTGGTGGAACTGGAGCTGCAATGAAGAAGAAAGAAGATGTTCAGAAGATGGCCGAAGCAAACAGAGCTTTCGCTCACTTTGCTAGATAGAATTGTATTATCGGACAGAATTTTAAAATTATTTCACATACAAAAAACTGAGTTTAATAGCCCAGTTTTTTTGTAAATATTTATGATATTTTATTATCGTATGTTTTGTTATGCATTTTATATATTTGGTGGTATAATATAATCAAAATATAAATATTAATTTAATATAAAAATATAGACAAGGAAAAAGGTTATGAAAATAAAAAAATGTAAATAGGATATGGAGTAATTTTTCGATGTTAGTTTCCCCATCCTTTATGTTGGGTTTTGTAAATTATGGCAGTATTGTTTTAGTAGCTAATTATACTTTTTAATATAATAATATGATTGTTGATAAATATCTTGAGGAAAAAAAATGCAGAGATTCATTGGCACAAATAAAAAATGTTGAAAGAACAAGAATACCATTAAAATTGAAAATTTGGATAAATGAATATGAAAAATTGGGGATTCGAAATGCTTTTATTTGGAAGTTGTTTATTTTTGTTCAAAAAGAGATTTCTTATATATCAATACCAAATAAACACAGAACTAGTTTAAGTGAAATACAGTTTCTAATTACTATGTATATTATATTAATTGACGATATAGCCGATTATGAAAATAATAATAAATTATTGAAAGTATTATCGAAAGTTCCATTCAGTCAAAATAATATAAATCACAATAAATTAAGCAAAAAGGAATCAGATCATATCAAATTTACAATTAAAATATGGGAAAGAATAAATAAGATTATCGGCAGTTATCATGGCTATTCAGCATTAAAATCTATTTTTGAATATGATTTAGAGCAAATGATAAATTCTATCAATTATGATCATATAATAAATAATAATCGTTTTTTAATTAATAAAACAGAATGTATCCTTCATTCTCCGCATTCTATGAAATTTGTAATTATGCCAACGATATATTTAATGTGTTTAAATAAATTGGATCCTAATGATATTTCCTCGACTAGACAAGTAGACTGGATGGCACAAAAGATGTTGAGAATAGGAAATTGGATTAGTACATGGGAGAGAGAGATTAATGAAGGTGATTTTACCAGCGGTGTTTTTGCATATGCGTTAGATGTTGGAATTATTTGTCTAGACGATTTTGAAAAAGATCATATTAATTTAATTATTAAAAAAATTAAAGATTCTAATGTTGAAAAGGAATTATTAGATGAATGGTATGAAAATTATTTAACAATATTGAAATACGAGAAAAAAATACAATTTTTAGATATAAAATGTTTTTTAGATGGCTTGGAGAGAGTATTATCTTTGGAGTTAATGCGAAAAGGTATATTTAACGAAAAATTGACATGAATGATATATATATTTTCATCAATAATATAATTTTAATAGTAATAGTATCTATTGGCGTTTTCTTCGCGTTTTGGGTTTATAGTGCAAAGAAAAAAGAAAAAATTAATAGAATATTTTCTTTTTTGATAATTTTGATTTTATTTTGGATAACTTTTTATCATTTTGCTTCTTTTGGTATTTGTAAGAACGACCTAGTTATTCCTCTATATAGAGCTGCGGGAGCTTTTGTCTTTTTGTTCTTTATCGTCTACTATTATTTTATTATTTGGTTTTTAAACAGAGGCGTTATCTTTGAGATGATAGGGAAATTCGTTCTCTTGTATGGTTTAATATTAAGTATAATTACAGTTTGCACAAATTATATAATCATGGACGTTGGAATTAGTGAGTTAGTTAATTATCCCATATTCTCTAATTTTGGATTTGTTTCTTTTTACGGTTATACAATCCTTTTAACTATATTTATTAATATCACACTTGTAAGAGATTATTTTTATTCTGATAAAAATAAAAAAATTCAAATACAATATTTCTTAGTTGGTTTTTTATTTTTTGCTGTTGTAAACTTTATTTTTAACATTATATTGCCAGTATTCTTTGGTAATTATTTTTTATATCAAATTGGAAATTATTCGGTAATTGTTTTAATATTATTTTCGGCTCATGCAATTGTGAAACACGAGCTTATGGGTATAAAAACTTTGATAACACAAGTTTTGATTGTAATTATGTCAATAATTTTGTTAGTTGATATAATTGCATTAACCACTAGTGATTTTATGAGAATACTTAAGATGGGGATTTTAATTACTTTTTTATATTTTGGCAGAGGATTGATAAATAGTGTTAAGAAGGAAAAGAAAATAGCGAATAAATTAGAAAAAGCAAATGAAAAGATAAGGCATTATGTAGATATACTTGAAGGTACTAATAAAAATTTGGAGGAAGGGAATGAAGATTTAAAAGCTTTGTTGGATGCGAGCAATTCGGTGGCTGCGAATATGGATTCGAGGAAAATTGCACAGGGAATTGTAGATATTATACCCGAGAGCTTGGGGCATTTAGGAGATAAAGGTGGAGTATTTTTTATATACGATAGAGAGACAAAATTGTTATATCCATACGCAATTACTGAATCTATCGTTATGAATAAAGCTCAGTCCTTTTTGGAAAAATCAGTAGAGAAGTACAGAGTATCAATTGATGATATTGATAATTTTGTTGCAAATACAATAAGAGAGAAAAAAATTTTTGTTGGAAATAAACTAGAAGATTTTATTTTTCCAATATTTAATCGAAATATTTGTAAAATGATTCAAAAAGTAACAAGGTCAAAATCTTTTGTTTCAGTTCCACTATATTCGAGAGGAAGAGTAATGGGAGTTTTAATGTTTATTGGAATAAAAAAGGTAAATAAAATAACTCAGAGAGATAAAAATATTCTATATATGTTTTCCTCGCATATTGGCAGTGCAATTGAAAACGCAAGATTATATGAGCAAACTACTTTGCAAATCAAGGAATTAGCAAGATTGAACAATGATCTTGGAAAGGCAAATATTAATTTAAAAGAACTTTTGGAAGTTAAGAATGAATTCTTATATATTACTTCACATCAATTAAGAACTCCTCTGACGGCAATTCGGGGAATGGTTGCAATGTGGGTTGATGGTGATTTTGATGATTTGTCCGAAAAAGAAACTAAGAAGATGATAAATCGAATACTTATTAGTACAGATAGACTAAATAATATTACAAATGATATGCTTGACGCGCTTGAACTTGAAGGAGGGTCTCTGAAATTTCAATTTTCATCTTTTTCTTTAAAAAAGATATTAGAAGAAACAGTGGATACCTTAAAACCAAATTTTGATAAAAAAGGAATATATATTAAGCTAAAATTTGATTCTTGGATTCCTGATATAGAAGTAGAGCCGAATTATATTAGACAGGTTTTTATGAATACGATTGATAATGCTTGTAAGTATACAAAAAATGGTGGAGTGAATATTTATGTAAAAAGCAACAAAGAATATTTGGAGATTACGATTAAAGACACAGGAGTCGGAATTAGCAAAATTGATCAAAAGAAAATATTTGAAAAATTTACGAGAGGAAAAAATGCCTCAGCTGAAAATGCTTCTGGAAGTGGTCTTGGCCTTTTTATCGCTAGAAAAATTATTAATGCACATAATGGAAAAATTGAAATTAGTAGTGATGGTTTGAATAAGGGGTCAACCATAAAAATATCTTTAAAAATTAAACATAAGTAATTTTTTATTTTTAATAATGGCAGAATATTATGAAAATTGATGATCACCTTGCGAGCTTAAAAAAACAAATAGACTCGGAACTTGAAATGTTTTTTAAATCTAAAACTAAGCAAGTTAAAGTTGATAACAAGCCAGAGGAGTTGGTGGAAATAATAGAAAATTTAAAAAAATTTACTTTAAGTTCTGGAAAAAGAATTCGTCCGATTCTTTTTTATTTTGGATATATTATTGGAGGAGGAAAAAATATATATGAAGTTTTAAAAACTTCAATTGCAATAGAGATTATTCATTCTTATCTTTTAATCCATGATGACATTATTGATCAGGATAATCTTAGGCATGGTAATTTATCAATGCATTATAGATACGAGAAAAAACTTATTAGTGAATTTGAAGACAAAAATTCAAAACATTTTGGAATATCAATGGCGATTATAGTTGGGGACTTAGCCTCGACTTTTGGGTATGAAATTTTGACTAATTCAGATTTTCCTCTTGATTCAAAAACTAGAGCAATAAAAAAGTTAAATCATATTATTTCAAATACAATAGTAGGTGAAGCGTTAGATGTAATTCTGGTCGAATATAAGGATGTGAAAATTGAAAGAATTCTTGAAATGCATAAGTATAAAACCGCCAAGTATACAATTGAAGGTCCTCTCCAGCTTGGCGCAATTTTGGCTGGAGCTGACGAAATTTTTTTAAACTCTTTGAGCGGGTTTGCTGTTCCTGCCGGCATAGCTTTTCAGATTCAGGATGATATATTTGGAATTTTTGGTGATGAGAGAAAGATTGGAAAGCCCGTTGGATCGGACATTAAAGAAGGAAAGAAAACTCTTTTATTCGCTAAAGCTATGGAAAATAGTGATGTTGCTCAGAAACAGGAATTGAATAAAGCTCTTGGTAATAAAAACATAAGTAGTGAAGATATAAATAATATAAAGGATATCATTATTAAAACTGGATCGCTAGAATTTTCAAAAAATAAAGCGAAAGAACTGATAGAAGATGCAAATAAATATTTAGAAGATTTAGAAATTTCAGCAGAAAATAAGAAGTTTTTAAATGATTTTGCTGATTTTGTTATTAGGAGAGACGAATAGTAATAATTTTTTAAACCTGATTTATATAAAAGTGGGTAAACTGTGGATAGTTTATCTGTTTTTTTATGTGGATATTTTGAAAATATGCCTTAACTAAAAGGGAATAGTATTTATTCGAAAATGGGGTATTGTGGTTTGACTAATATGTTAAGTGGTGTATAATGGATTTATAGGGCATGAAAGTGGATGAAAGTGGGGAATATTTAATTCGGTATATTTTATGTAGGAAATATGTTTATTGGAGAATATAATCACAATCTAGATGAAAAAGGAAGGTTGGCTGTGCCAGTTAAGTTTCGAAATGATTTGAAAAAAGGAGCCGTGGTTACAAGAGGATTAGATGGTTGTTTGTTTTTATACACAAATTCTGAATGGAAAGTTTTGGCTGAAAAATTAAGTAGTTTGCCTATAAGTCAGTCAAATACGAGAGCATTTGCTCGTCTCATGTTAGCTGGAGCGATGGATGTTCAGCTTGATAAACAAGGAAGAACTGTTTTACCAGATTACCTGAGAAAATATGCAGGCTTGAAAAAGAAAGTTGTTATAGGTGGTTTGTTTAATCGACTTGAAATTTGGGATGAAGAAACATGGAAGAGATATAAAGCGAAAACAGAAAAGGATAGTGGTAATATAGCAGAAAAACTAGGAGAATTAGGAGTGTAAAATTGTACAATTATAAAATTAAATTATGACATACTTTCATATTCCAGTTTTGTCAAAAGAAATTATTGAAATTGTAGATCCTCAGCCAGGAGAAAATTTAGTTGACGGAACGGTAGGCGGTGGAGGTCACGCAGAATTATTTCTTGAAAAAACATATCCTAAGGGGAAATTGTTAGGAATTGATTTGGACAGTGAAGCTCTTACTGAAGATCAAAGAAGGCTGAAAAAATATTCCAAGAGAGTTGTTCTTGAAAGAGGAAATTTTATTGATTTTGAAAGTATTGCAGAAAAACATAAGTTTTCTCCTATTAATATCTTTTTTCTTGATTTAGGATATTCTTCTCAGCAACTTAATAATGATAATCTTGGCATTTCATTTTTAAAAAATAGTCCTCTCGATATGAGAATTGGTGGACAGGGTGTTGATAATGATTATCGTTTTACAGCAGAATATATTATCAATAATTGGAGTGAAGAAAAAATACGAAATATATTAAAAGATTACGGTGAGGAAAAATTTGCATATTTAATTGCAAAAGCAATTGTAATTGCAAGAAAAGAAAAATCAATTATTAATACTCAAGAACTAATAAATATAATTTCAAGGTCAGTCCCTACAAAGTATAAATATCAGAAAATACATTTTGCGACTAGAACCTTTCAAGCTTTCAGAATTGCTGTTAATGAAGAGCTGAAAAATTTGCAAAATGTTTTGCCTAAAATTTTGGAAAATATTGAAGTTGGAGGAAGAGTCTGTATAATTTCATTTCATTCTTTGGAAGATCGAATTGTTAAGAACTTTTTCCGAGAAGAGGCAAAAGATTGTATATGTGATGTAAAAGTTCCTTTATGTGTTTGCAAACATAAAAAGCTATTGGAAATAATTACAAAAAAACCGATTATGGCAACGGCGGAGGAAATTTCCATAAATCCAAGATCACGAAGTGCAAAAGCAAGAATAGCAAAAAAAGTATAGTTTCGGTTAAATTTATTCTTTATTTAGAAGATGATGTATACGAGAAAAAACAATTATAAGAACAGTAGATTTCAAAAGGCAACTGTTTCTCAAAAGATAAAAAATAGCGAAAAGATTATTAGTGTCTTTTTAGTATTATTAATTTGCATAATCAGTTTCATGTATATGTCAAAAAATGTAAGTATCGCGACTAATGGATATGATGTTAAAGAATGTGAAAAACAGTTAGATAATTTTCAGAGGGAAAATCAGAAAATGATTATAGAGTTAGCTGATCTGAAGGCTATATATAATCTTGAAAGTAAATCTAATAATTTGATTGCAGTTGAAAGTAGTAATATTAAATATATAACTTCTGGTTCGGGTGTAGTAGCCATGGAAAGATAAATAGTTTTTTGAAATATTTTGCAGTAATTATTATGAAAAAAAGTTTTACAACTCTACATAGTAAAAATGATTTTTCTTCTCGCGTATATATATTAATTATTTTAGTAATTATTTGCTTCTGTGTGATAATTTCAAGATTGTTTCAGGTGCAGATTGTAAAAAATAATTTCTATAAGGTATTAGCGCAAGATCAACACGAGTTTTTTCAAGAAACAATTCCTAAAAGGGGAGAAATATTTATAAAGGATTTATATTCAGACCAGCTTTATCCTTTGGCTGTGAATAAAGAATTAAGTATTGTTTATGCTTCTCCTAAAAATGTTAAAAATAAACGTGAAACTGCAAAAAAAATATCAGAAATATTAGAACTTGATGAGGAAAAAATATTTAATCTTTTGGATAAAAAAGACGATCCATATGAAGTTATAAAAAATAGTGTTCAAGACGATGTGATTAAAAAAATTGAAAAAGAGGAATTTACTGGCATAGGGATTATTCCTGAAGTTGTCAGATATTATCCAGGGAATAATCTCGCTTCCAACGTAGTTGGATTTTTAGGGTTTAAAGATAATAAACGGGTGGGGCAATATGGTATTGAGGGTTATTATAATAGTAAGCTTGAAGGAACAATGGGTTTCCTGGAAATTGAAAAAGATGTTTCAGGAAATTGGATATCCTTCGGGTTGAAGAGTTCCAAGTCTCCTGAAAATGGTGATGATATAATATTAACAATTGATCAGACAATTCAATATTTGGCAGAAACAAAATTAGAGGAGGCAATCAATAAATATGGTGCAAAGAAAGGGGATTTGATTGTTATGGATCCTGTTACAGGGGCTATAATTGCTTTAGCTCAATATCCTCAATATAATCCAAATGAATATTCTCAAGAAAAGGATATGAGCATTTTTTTAAACTCCAGTATTCATGGAGTTTATGAGCCTGGTTCTGTCCAAAAGCCGATAACAATGGCAATAGGTATAGACCTTGGAAAAATTAGTCCAAATACAACATATATTGATGAAGGCTACTTGAAGATTGATGGTTGGCCGATTAGTAATTCCGATGGAAAGGCAAACGGAAAGCAAAATATGATTCAGGTTTTAGAAAAGTCTTTAAACACAGGAACAGTTTTTGTAGTAAATCAAGTTGGAAAAAATGAATTTTATAATTATTTGAAAAATTTTGGACTTGATGAGTTTACAGGAATTGAGATTACGGGTGAGACTAAGGGAAACCTTTCTAATCTAGAAACAAAAAATGAAATTAATTATGCGACTGCTTCTTATGGTCAAGGAATTTCAGTCACTCCTTTGGCAATGTTAAATGCAATTTCAGTTCTTGCCAATGACGGCAAGTTAATGAAACCGCATATTGTTAGCGAATTTATAAATAATGGAGTTTCAGAAAAGGTTGAATCTGAAGTTGTTAGACAAGTTGTCTCATCGCGAACAGCAAATCTAGTTTCGGCAATGATGATTAGTGTAATTGAAAATGGACATGCGCAACTCGCAAAAGTTAATGGATATAAATTTGCAGGTAAAACTGGAACTGCACAGATTCCAAAAAAAGATGGAAGGGGGTATGAAGAAGAAAAAACAATACATACATTTGTTGGTTTTGGTCCAATGCCGAATCCAAAATTTTCAATATTAGTTAAATTAGACGAACCAGAGAATATTCCTTTTGCTGCTGATACAACGGCAATAGTTTTTCAAGATTTAGCTCAAGAATTGGTTAATTATTACAATATTTCTCCTACAGAATAAATTAAATTGATATATAATAATATATATAATGAAACAAATAGTTGTAAAAATACTAAACGTATTAGCTAAGCGAATACTGGAAAAATATAATCCAGTTGTAATTGGTATTACAGGAAGTGTTGGTAAGAGTAGTACAAAGAAATCCATTTATGAAATTTTGAGAACAAAATATAAAGTAGCATGTGACAGAGGTTGTTATAGCTCTGATATTAATATTCCTTTGGCAATAATTGGAATAGAAAGTGGAGGACATTCAATCGTTGGTTGGTTAAAGGTTTTTGACAAAGCTATCAAGATGATTATTTTTAAAAAAGATTATCCCGAAATCATAATTTTAGAAATGAGCGTTAATGGACCTGGAGATATGAAAAAAATACTAAAAGTAGTAAAACCCAGTATAGGTGTTATGACATCTGTTGGAAAGTTTCCTTCGCATGTAAAATATTTCAAAAATGCAAAACATGTTCTAAGGGAAAAGTCTTTGCTTGTAAAATCACTAGGCAAGAGAGATTTAGCAGTCTTAAATTTTGATGATGAAGATGTAAAGGAATTGTCAAGAAATATAAAATCAGAAATAATTAGCTATGGGTTTGGTAGTGATGAGGATGTAACAGCGAGTGAAGTTTTGTTAAGTGATAAGAAATTTAGAACGGAAGATGGCTTAATGGGAATGAGCTTTAAGATAATTTATGGTGGAACAACAGTTCCTTTTAGGCTTCCTTATGCATTAGGAAAGGGTCAAATCTGCTCTACTCTCTCTGCCGTTGCAGTTGGAATTCATTTTGGATTTAATCTTGTAGAAATGTCAGAAATTGTTTCTAACTATCATCCATTGGCAGGAAGAATGAATCTAATTGGTGGCGTGAATGAATCATTAATTATTGACGATTCTTATAATGCTAGTCCAAGTTCTATGAGAGTTGCCTTAGAAGCAGTTGAAAAATTAAGTGCGAAAAGAAAGATTGCAGTTTTGGGTGATATGCTTGAGCTGGGAGAATATTGTGAGTCAGCTCACAGAGAAGTAGGAAATATTGTTTCTCGGTCAGTTAACATGCTTTTTGCTTATGGTTCAAGAAATAAAATATTGTGCGAAGAAGCACAAAAAAGCGGAATGTTAAATGAGAATATTTTTCATTTCGACAATATTAATGATTTAATTAAGACTTTAAAATCTATTTTACAAAAAGAAGACATTGTATTAGTTAAAGGATCAAGAATTACGCATATGGAAAAAGTAGTCAAGGAATTAATGGCAAGACCCGAATTATCGGATAAATTACTAGTGAAATAGAATAGAAGTAATTCTAATATGCTAGTATTGCAAATTAGATATATTTGTGATAGGTTAATGAAGTATTGAGTTGCAGTCATTGTGTGGTTTATATTATTTAATATTGGTCAGTATTGGTTATGAAAATTTAATTCGCCGCCTTCGTCTAACGGTTAGGACACCAGGTTCTCATCCTGGCAATAGGGGTTCGATTCCCCTAGGTGGTAC
>JAGLID010000099.1 GCA_023143145.1 Minisyncoccota bacterium
TTAGTGGTTTGCAGTTAATGATTTATGTGCTATACTATACAAGTAAGAAAGATTTTTTTACTGTATTGTGAACAAATTTAAATTACAAAGTTTAATTAATTAATTTTTAATCAATAATTTTTTAAAAGAAAGGAACAAACAATATGAAACAAAAAATCGTGAAAGTTTTAAACAGTGTTCTAATTTTGCTGGTAGCTGTTTTTTCAGTTGGCTATTTTGCAGGAGTTGGAGCAGAAAAAGTAAGCGCGGAAGCGCCGAGTGGATTTACTTCTCAAACATATGAAGATAGTGACGGGGATGGCATGGTTGATCAGGTGGTAATTGTTATTGATGGAGCAGTAACAGTTTGTGTTGTAATTGATGCTGAAGTTGAGACTGATTGGACATATGTAGGCAATGATATCGGAGGATCGTTATCATTAACTGACGAGAATCATACTTGTGACATAGATACCGCAACTGCAACTGCAACCGTAACTTTAAAAATTACTGATGCAAATGCAAGCACAACAGGTCATACTTTAGCTCCTACAATTGCATATATTAATGCTGGTGATGCTGGTTCTATAGCAAATGATACTGAGGTTTTAGGTACTGTAGAGGTAGTTGATATCACTGATGGTGCTGCGCCAATAGCGATTAGCTCAACTTATAAAGATACTGATTCGGATGATATAGTAGACAGAATAGATGTTACTTATTCAGAGATTATAGGAAGTTCTACTTTTACAGAAGGCGAATGGTCTTTTCCTATTAATCCACATTTTTTAGCTGTTTCTGCTGGAACATTTTCAACAACTGACGTTCTTATTGTGATTACTGATGCTCCCACTGACAGCATGGTTCTTGATGAAACTACCGTCAAATATACTGCCGGTACTGGAATAGTTGACGGTGTTGGTAACTATGCAGTAGATGCCGAATTACCAGTTAGCGCTGACGAAGACGAAGACGAAGATGAAAATGAAGATGAAAATATAATATTTCCAGGACCAGCAACGCCTAATCCCAATTCTGGAGTAACTCTTTACAGAATGCAGGGACAACACAGAGTTTATGTTATTAAAAATAAGAAAAAACATTGGATAAAAACTGCGAGAGAATTTGAAGATAATGGTTATAAATGGGACGAAATTCAGGAAATATCTGCTGAGCTTCTAGAAGAATATCCTGAAGCAGAAACTCTTGTAACAGAACTTCTAAGAGCAATAGGCGATCACAAGGTATATAAACTTGAAGGAGGAAAAAAACATTGGATAGAAACTGCAGGAGAATTCAATGCTGCGGGATATAGTTGGGACGAAATTCAGGAAGTTTCTGCTGAAACTCTGGCTTCTTATCAGAATGTAGTTTTATCTGGACTTCTAAGAGCAGTAGGTAGTCATAAAGTATATAGTATTGAAAATGGAAAGAAACGTTGGATAAAAACTGCGAGAGAATTTAAAGCTGCTGGACATAGTTGGGAAGATGTAGAAGAAGTTCTTGTCGAGGATTTGGATGATTATCCTGATTCAGAATAAGAGACACTTGTTCATAATGCGAATATAAAAAGAGCGGGGGATTTCTCTCGCTTTTTTGTTGTATTTATAAGTTTTAGACATTATTCTTGCTTATTTAAACGAAAAAGAGTAAGCTGAATATAAGAAAACATAGGATAATTTTTATTAATATTCATATATTCAAACTAATAAATATGAGAAAAAAATTAGTAATTGCAGGGAGTGCGTCACTTCAAGAAAAAGTTCAACATTGGAAAAAGTTCTGGGAAGAGAAAGAATGTTCAGTTACAAGTTATCCAGTTCCAATTTCAGAAGAAACTTTTCTGGAAGAATATCCAAAAGTGCATACAGATTTTTTCAAAAACATAGATGAAGCTAATATTCTCTTTGTTATGAATGAAGACAAAAATAGCATAACTGGATATCTCGGGGCTGAATCTTTCGCTGAAATGGCATTTGCAGTTGCTCAAAACTTGATTCACAACAAAAATATTGAGGTGATACTTTTACAAATGCCAGAAAAAAAAGTTCAGTCTTATGATGAAATAATATTATGGTTAAATCTTGGTTGGATAAGATTATTTAGATAAAATATTGTTTATGGAAACAATAAAATGTCTTGGAGGAATGAAAGAAGCTGATCGAGTCTCAAAGGAATGGGGAATTCGTGTTTATGTAAATATAGAATATTTATGTAACGACACATTCATTCCTGTAACAGTAAGGGAAAAATTACAAATTCTCGTTGAAGAATTTGGAAGAGAGAGTGTGATAAGAGAGGTTGCAAAGCAAATGAGTGGATTTGGTCGACTGACAAATCAAGACATCAAAATAATCTGCCTATATATTTGCAGTATATCGGATAGTGCAGAAAACGCAAAGAAAAGAATCACGGAGAGATTTGATACAACAGTCCGCATTTTATACTTTAAGCCACATAGCCATGGATCGAAGGCTGTGGGAGTCATTAACGGTCCGAGAGGAGAAATTAGTTTTTAAATTAAGATTAATTTTAAAATAAGGGATTGAGATTTAGTATACCTCGCCCTTTATTTTTTTGACCTTGAATAGCTCTATTACTTTTTTGAGACTGACAGACTATCCACAATATGGAATAAAAAAGAGCGGGGGATTTTCCTTATTTTTTTTATAAGTTTTAGACATTATTCTTGCTCATTTAAACGAAAAAGAGTAAGCTGAAAGTAAATAACTTAATTATTATAAAAGAAGTAGTATATAAATATTATGGAAAAAGATAATACAGAAAATAAAAATTCAACAATATATTATATGATTGGAGTTCCAGGAAGTGGAAAATCTTATGTTGCGGAACAGAAAGCAAAAAAATATAAAATTTCGGTTTTAAATTCTGATAATATAAGAAAAGAATTAACTGGTGATGCTGGAGATGTTAATACTTTTAGTCATCAAGAAATATTTGAAAGAGTTCGAAGTCGTGCAAAAGAAAAAATTGAAGCAGAAGAAGGTTTTATCTGGGATGCAACAGGAATAAATTCAAAATTTAGAAGAGAAGAAATCGCAGGATTTAAAGAGCGGGGAGCAAAAGTTGTGGCAATATTAATGACTACTCCAATAGAAATTTGCCTAGAGAGGAACAGAGAAAGAGAAAGAGTTGTTCCAAAGGAGGTTATTGAAAGAATGGATGCCGAGTTAAAATCAGATGAACATAAAATTGATACTGACCTAGATTTTTTTGATGAGATTAGAGGTATAGATGAAAACGGTAAAGAGTCGTTGATTTTTGAGAGAGATGAAACAGTCAGAGAAAAATCAAACGAAGTAGATGCGGAAATTACTTCAATGTTAAAGATAAGATAATTATGATAAATAAAGAATGGATTCCAGTCGAAAAACCTCCTCTTAAAAAGATGAGAGATATTGGCGAGGATACGGAAAATAACACAGAAAGTGTGAAATTTCCACCAGAATACAACAAGGATTGCCTGTCTTTCGGACAGGCTGGCAAATTTGCTCTCGCATAAAATAATTTTTTATAATGAATCGAAAAAAGTTGGTGATATCAATTATAGGCATTGGAGCAGTATGTTTTCTGCTGTTATTTTTTGTTTTGGCAAATTCAATTGGAGATAAGGTTGAGAATCAGTGCGAAATTGCTCAGCAGGAATTTGCTGGAGATTGTGTTGAGGCTCTCATGAAATTGATTGAGGATGAAACGGTTGGTTATGGAGAAAAAAATAGCGCTATTTGGGCGCTTGGACAATTGGGAGACGAAAGAGCTTTGCTGTTCTTGCAAGAATATTATAATAGCTATGACAGCAATAATCAAACCAAACGGAATGAAGCTCTAAGTCAATATGAATTGCACAAAGCGATCAAATTGTTAGACGGCGGTTTTAATATTACAGCTTTTGTTTGGAGATAAGAAATTTATGGACTTAGAAAACATTTTAATATTCTTTTATGGCGGTAGAACCAGAACAAAAGAAAAATACACTCAAAGGGTGTGTTTTAGTATGTTTAGATAAAAAAACTGAAGGAATCTTTCCTTCAAAATTTAGACCACTTGCCTCCATCTGAAGGAATACCTTTTTTGATATTTTTATATTGGAAAAGAGGTCTTTTAGTTTGAATTCAGGATTATGTCCTTGACATATTTTTTACCATATGTATAATACAGTGTTGAGCATATTTTTTGAAAAATAAAAGTTAGTCGTCTTTAGGAATTTACTTTTGATATGATAGATTTTCAAAGTCGGTGAATTATCACTATTATTAACAGATTTATAGGTAAATATGTCTGAGGTGAAATAAATGATAGAAAGAAATGAAACGGTGAAAATGATTAGTGACTTTGTAGAAGAACATTGGGATAAGATTATTAGAATTACTTCCTACGAAATAAATAGGAGCTATGATCTTGATGAATTTCAATTTGTTTTGACAGCACCTCCAACTCAATCTCGTGATCGTCCAAGAACATTTGAATTTTGGAGAAAGAGCGAGAAAGAGAAAATTTATGTGAGTATTAATGAGCGGGGGACTTTGACGGTTATCGAGAATCCAGTAACGACTGTTTTCTCTGACTGGATGGGTGGTCTTAGGATTCAACAGGAAGTTGAAGGTCAAAAGACTAAAATTATTACGCCTGAGGAAGAGGGGTTCAAAGAGGAAACAAAAAAAATATTTGAAAAATCGGGATTGGAGGAATTCATTCGGGCAATTAAAGCTACATTTAAATAAAAAATGTAGTTAAGCTATGAGGAGATTATGATATGATTATAATCTCTTATTTTTTTTATTGTATTTCAATTTTTATATCTTAGGATGGGGTTTGAACTTAAATTCGGATCTTTGCGAATTCAAGAATTTAATGCC